>JAZSIK010000031.1:0-28532 GCA_045533775.1 Eubacteriales bacterium | reverse complement strand
CTCTTGTGGTGCAACACAGACTGCGGCAGAGGAGGCAACCGGGCACAGCTACACAAACGCAACAACTGATCCAACCTGCACCGACCAAGGATATACAACTCACACCTGCCATTGCGGAGATTCTTATGTTGATTCATATGTTGACGCAGTTGGCCATACAGAGGTAATAGATGCGGCAGTAGCTCCCACATGTACTGAAACAGGACTTACAGCGGGTAAGCATTGCTCCGAATGTAACGAAGTTCTCGTTGCACAGGAAGTAGTGTCTGCTAAGGGACATACTGAGATTATAGACCCTGCAGTAGCTCCCACCTGTACAAACACCGGTTTAACCGAAGGTAAGCACTGCTCAGTATGTACTGAAGTCATAATAGCACAAGAAATCGTTGCTATTGTTGACCATATTGAAAGCGACTGGATTGTTGATATAGAAGCAACAAAGACAGAAGATGGCAAACGCCACACGAAATGTATAGTGTGTGGAAAGAACGTAGCAGAGGAACCCCTTTACGCCACTGGATCAATCGGACTCAAATATAGTTATTCTGCCTTCGGCGGTTTTATTGTTGAAGGCATTGGAACATGTACCGATACTGTAATTGTTATACCAGCTATGCATCACGGCAAACCAGTGACTACCATTGCTACTATGGCATTTATGAACTGCGACGCGATTACAAATATAGTAATTCCTGATACAATTGTTTATATACATTCTGACGCTTTTTTAGGGTGTACCGCACTCCAGTATAATATGTATGATAATGCGTGCTATCTTGGAAATGAAAAAAATCCATATTTTGCTTTAATAAAAACCGAGATTACAGCTATAACAAATTGTAAAATACATCCTAATACCAAAGTAATAGGTGGAAGTTCATTTGATGGATGTAAACTCTCCAGCATAACAATTCCAGACTCCGTGATTTCTATTTGTGCGGGAGCATTTGCTTGGAATCCTTTGGAAAGCATAACAATTCCAAGCTCTGTTAAGTATCTTGATGGATTTTATGGTTGCACACGTCTAACGGACGTCACATTCGATGAAAACTGTCAATTGGATTCCATCGCTGGTTTCTACAGATGCGAATCACTTACAAGTATAACCATTCCATCCGTGAAGGTCATTGATGGATTTTATGGTTGCGATTCGCTTGAAAGTGTAACCATAAGCAATTCGTTAACAGAAATTCAATATGACGCATTCAAGGATTGTTTTGCATTAACAAGCATATCAATTCCTGATACGGTTACATATATAGACCCATATGGCGGCTTACTGCAATCCTGTTACTCACTTCAGTATAACGAGTACAGTAATGCATATTATCTTGGAAATGAGAATAATCCGTACGTTGTGTTAATCAAGGCAAAAAATAAGAATATAGCCAATGTCGAAATACATCCTGACACAAAATGGATTCAAAGCAATGCATTCATTGGTTGCACATCGCTCACGAGCATAGTGATTCCCGACGGTGTAACAAGTATTGGTGAGTATGCATTCTATAATTGCAGTTCGCTTACAAGTGTAACGATAGGTGCTAATGTAACAAGTATTGAAGATTATGTGTTCTCTGGTTGCACCTCACTTTTATGTTTAACTTTTGAGGGGAATATCCCGTCATATTCATATGGTGATCTTACTAATCTTTCAACAGTAGTATTGGAAGAAGGAGTAACGAATATTGGTGATTATTCATTCTATAATTGTTCCTCGCTTACAAGCATAACGATAGGTGATAACGTAACGAATATTGGTGATTATTCATTCTGTAATTGTACTTTGCTTACAAGCATAACCATCCCTGACAGTGTAACGAGCGTCGGCACTTATGCATTCTATGGCTGCATAAATCTGGCAAGCATTGTAAAAGGCGACGGTGTAACGAGCATTGGCGATTATGCATTCTATAAGTGCACCTCGTTTACAAACGTAACAATTCCTGCTTCTGTGACAAGCATCGGTAGTTTTGCATTCGCCGATTGTACTGGATTGATAAGTATCATAATTCCCGATAATGTAACAAGCATCGGTTCGCATGCATTCTCGGATTGCACAAATCTGACAAGCATTGTAAAAGGCGACGGTGTAACGAGTATTGGCGATTATGCATTCTATAATTGCGATTCGCTTACAAACGTAACAATTCCTGCTTCTGTGACAAGCATCGGTAGTTTTGCATTCGCCGATTGTACTGGATTGATAAGTATCATAATTCCCAATAGTGTTATTAGCATTGGCTCTGGTGCATTTTATGACTGCAGAAATATGGAAAGAATTGTAATGGGTAACGGCGTTACAATCATTGGTAGTTCTGCATTTCGTAATGCATGTGGAGATGTATATATTACTGACATATCAGCTTGGTTAAGTATTTCATTTGAAAATTCTGACTCATATCCTAACATCGGTTTTGGTGAATTGCATATTTTGGATGTTGATGGTAACGAAATCACAGAAATCATTATTCCTGATGATGTGACAAGCATCGGTAGCTATGCATTCTATAATTGCAGAAGCATGTCAAGCCTTACTATTCCCGAGGGCATAACAAGCATTGGTAGCTATGCGTTCTATAATTGCAAAAGTCTTGATAATGTATATATTACCGACATATCGTCTTGGTTGAACATTTCTTTTGGAGACAAACCGTACTCGCACCCCAATTCCTATGGTGAATTGCATATTTTAGACGATAATGGTAACGAAATTACAGAAATGGTTCTTCAGGATAGCGTAACAAACATCGGCTCCTATGCATTTTATAATTGCAGAAGCCTGTCAAGCCTTACTATTCCCGAGGGCGTAACAAGCATTAGTAGCTATGCGTTCTATAATTGCGATTCGCTTACAAGCGTGACTATCCCGGATAGCGTGACAAGCATCGGTAGCTATGCATTCTATAATTGCAGTTTGCTTACAAGCGTGACGATCCCTGATAGTGTGACGAGCATCTGCTCTTATACATTCTATAATTGCAAAAGCCTGTCAAGTATTACTATCCCCGCGGATGTGATAAGTATTGGCGACTCTGCGTTCTATAATTGCAGTTCGCTTACAAGCGTGACGATCCCGGATAGCGTGACAAGCATCGGTAGCTGTGCATTCTATAATTGCAGTTCGCTTACAAGCGTGACTATCCCCGAAAGCGTAACGAGCATCGAAAATTCTTTGTTCTATAATTGCGACTCACTCATATGTGTAACAATCCCTGATTTAGTGACAAGTGTTGGTAACTCTGCATTTCGATCTTGCGACTTGCTTACATACATAACAATACCCGATTCCGTAACGAGTATTGGCAATTATGCATTCTATAGTTGCGACTCGCTTACAAACATTAACTTTAGGGGAACAATTGAAGAGTGGAATACTATTAGCAAAGGCTTTTCTTGGGATTATAATGTTCCCGCTACAGAGGTTATCTGCTTTGACGGAACTGTTTGTAAAGAATGTATAGAAGTAATAGACGTAGGAGTTGCTCCTACTTGTACCGCAACCGGTCTTACTGAGGGCATGCATTGTTCCGTATGTAGCGCGGTTCTTGTAGCGCAGACCGTAGTTGACGCTCTCGGTCACAAATCTGGTGATACTGTTGCCGAAAACAATGTTGATCCCAATTGTACAAACACGGGTTCTTACGACAAAGTAACTTACTGTACCGTATGTGGCGAGGAAACAAGCCGTAATACGGTGGTTGTTCCTGCAATCGGCCATACCGAAGTGATAGACGCAGGAGCTGCTCCCACTTGTACCCAAACGGGACTTACCGAAGGAAAGCGTTGCACGGTATGTAATGAAGTTCTCGTTGCACAGACAGTAGTTAAGGCACTTGGCCACGCCTTCGGGGAATGGGTCGCTGTTAAGGAACCCACATTGGAAGAAAGCGGCGAATATTATAGAGAGTGTTCTAATTGCGGACTTTATGAGTCGCGCTTTATTCAGTACGGAAAAGGTAACAGTTTTTATGGTTATCATTATTTCGCAAATGAGACAAATGGAACCGCAAAACAAAAACTGTATATGGATTTGTACTATATTTGCGAAGAATTTGCCAATAGTGATGAAGATTTAACCGATCTCACTCTTGCCCTGGTTGATTGTGACACTTATGGATTAACGTTGGGTGAAGTTGTTTCTGTATGGAAAATACTGCTTGAAGAAAGTCCGAGATATTATTGGCTTTCTAATTCTCTTATGGTATCTGGCAATTCTGCTCAAGTTTGTGTAGATGAAGCTTATGCAATAGCAGAATATCGTAAAGAATGTGATGCCGCAATAAAATCAATGGTGGCAGATTGCGATAAGATTTTAAATGCAGAAATGTCCGAGCTTGAAAAAGCTCTTGCTATTCATAACTTTATTTTGGATAGAATGAACTATGCCTATGAAAGCGACGGAACAACACCCGAAGATGCTATTTGGGCGCACAATATGATTGGTTGTGCAAAATATAATCTCGGTGTTTGTGAATCTTATGCCGAGGCATATATGTACCTCTGTTTGCTTAATGATGTTGAGTGTATAGTTGTTGCAGGTGAAACTAAGAATGGGGAAGACCATAAATGGAATTTGGTTTCTATAGACGGTAAATGGTACGGCGTTGACTGTACGTGGGACGAAACCAATGAAGAAGATGAGTTGTCATTCAACTGTTTTGGCATGTCAAAATCCTATATGGAATCTGCTCATATCGCCGACAAATGTACTAATAGCGGTATCGAATATCTCTATTCTTTGCCCGAAATTAGCGAACGATCTGTTGAATTAGTTGATCTCTATAAAGAAGATGTGTTCATTGGCACCTATGCTAATATTGACGTTGCTTTTGGTGAAATTACCGACTATGATAGCGAATATAGCCTTTACCTATATTTTTATGATTCTTATGGTCCCATTTTGATAAGCTCATCTAACATAATTCATGCTATTGAAAGTGAAGCTACACCAAAAGTAAAGAAGATTAACATTTACGGAACATATACCAGCACAGGCGACTTTGGTCTCAATACATCGTTGCAGGTCAATAACGAGTTGGTTGCTTTTACGGAAACTATATCAATTTATGATATTTCGCTTTTTGGAAACGGAAATCTCAATATCCAAGATAATTGTTTAATCATAGAAGGAAATTATAGTTATATATATATACCAATAATCGGAAATATTGAGGATGATAGTTCTTCAAAGATTGTTTGCAATGGTACAGGCGGAACAGCCGCCGATTTTATGGATTATGTTCAAATTCATACAATGATAGCTCCCCGAAACGTTCAAATTCGGGGCGATGCAAAAATTGTTGATCTAAAAGCAAGAACACTGATCGTTATGGGATATGGAGGTACTGTTGAAATTGAAAACTTATATGGTGACTATGAGTATTGTAATGTAGCTATGGAACCCCAAACAGAAAATAGTCGTCTTATTATCAAAAATCTTTATTCCTATTCGGAAGAGATTAATGTGTCCGTTCAGTTTAGTAAAACAGAACTGTATCCATACTTGATGCTGGGTAATATAAATTGTGTAGTGAATATCAGATTGGATGGCACAGTTTCAAAAGTATCAACAGATGTGAATGGTGAAATAATTGATAGCTGGACGGAAACTGCTTTGCCCATTGATATAACGGAACCGATAGTGCATTTGATGTATCCTAATCAATTTCAACGAATAAAGAAAATATCATTTGTTGAATCTGGTTCTTCTATTGATTATACTCATCTATACGAACTCAATGAAGAGAACGAGGTGGTTTTGAAGGATTATGAGGTAGTAAACGACTGTTTGATTATGGATGGTGTAGTGGTTTATTACTACGGTGAGCTAAAAGATGTTGTTATTCCTGAATCGGTTGTGGGTATAAGTGAACATTCATTTAATAATAAGTTGATTGAGAGTGTAATAATCCCTGATTCCGTAACCAGTATTGGAGATTATGCATTCTCTAGTTGTACTTCGCTTACAAGCGTGATAATCGGCAACTCACTGATAAGTATTGGTGAACGAGCGTTCTATAGTTGTACCTCGCTCACAAGTATCATTATCCCAAACAGTGTAACAAGTATTGGTAAATGTGCATTCTTTGTTTGTTCCTCGCTTGAGAGCGTAACAATCGGCAATTCCGTGACAAGTATTGGTGCATTTGCTTTCAACAATTGCAAATCGCTTACAAGCATTAATTTTGGCGGTACTGTAGAACAGTGGAAGGCAATAAAAAAAGGTGATGATTGGAGCACTAACACCAGCTCATACACGATTTACTGCACCGATGGCACGATTTCCAAAGACGGCACTATTACGTACAATTAAAATTTTCCGATACTTCAAGGGAGCGCTTCAGCGCTCCCTTTTTTCTATTGCGCCCCTATTCTCCACTTTTCCGTGTCAACGAATTCACCCCCATATATGGTGTTGGGAGATTGACTTGCATAAATTTTTGGGATTAATGAATATAGACGGGCTAGGTGAGTTGCCATTACTGCACTTTTTGGGGTGGATATGGGAAGGACCACCACTTTCTTATATTTTACATACATTATTATTGACTCTACTGACAATATTATTTTGTCTTATGAGAATGGTGCAGAATTGATTGAAATTATCTGCAAAAATTGTTATGATATGACTCCCATTGCAATAATAATTTTCACTGATTAAAGCGTCTAACACGACAAATTCCCAAGCACCGAGTAATCGGCGCTTTCCCTTTATAAGAGCCTCATTAATATTATAGAAAACGCACCATTGCTTATAAACACAAAAAAATGAAAAAACTCTCCTTGCCTTGACAAACAAGAAGAGCTTTTTGCTGTTTTTTCTTAGTAAAAGCACATAACAAAAACATTTAAATTGTCTATATCAGATATGATAGGATAAAAAGTTTACAAAGAGTTCATAATGCTTTTTAATGCGGCTAACAAACCAACCATAAGCATAATTTATCAGAAAATGCAAATAATAATGCACTGTTTTGTTTCTTTATGCACGTCAACATAGAAGTTCAATAGAGCCATTATAGTTGTCAAAGTCAGGAGATTTTGCTGATAAATCTCATAAATGCGGTTCTGCCCTTCTCATCTCTCTTGAACACACCCGCGTCAAGAAGCACCTGCTCAAAGACGACTCCGATCTCGCGCTTCAGTATGTCAAGCACATTGTCTGCGTTTATCTCGGGGTGATCTGCGACCACTCGTGAGAGCCACTCGGCGTGAGGAGCGAGCCTCGTATCCGAGATAAAATCTCTGTCGCCAATAACCGCCTCAGCCATAAGTCCTATCTCGGTGGCAAGTCGGGCGGGCAGCACCGCAAGACCCATTACCTCAATAAGACCGATGTTTTCCTTCTTGATATGATGGAGCTCGGGAGAGGGGTGATAAAGGCCGAGAGGTCTTTCTTCGGTGGTAATATTATTTCTCAGCACCAGGTCGCACACATATCTACCCTCGCTCATCCTAGCGATAGGCGTTACGGTGTTGTGAGGTACACCGTCGGTCTCTGCAAAAATATACGCCTCGGGGTCTGTATATCCTCTCCAGGCGCAAAGCACCCTGTCACAGCAATCTGCAAGAGCGTCTCTATCCTCTGAGGACAGGCGGATAACCGACATAGGCCATCTTAGGATACCCGCCGTTACATTGGGGTAGCCTGCTATCTCAAAGCTATGCTCTATCTCAGCGCGCTCCATAGCGAAGCTGTATCTGCCGCCCTGGAAATGCTCGTGGCTGAGAATTGAACCGCCCACGATAGGCAGATCGGCGTTTGAGCCTATGAAATAATGGGGCAGGTACTCTATGATGTCAAAGAGCTTGTCAAAGACCGCCCTGTCAATCTTCATCGGTATATGAGCGTTATTAAAGGCTATACAATGCTCGTTGTAATACCCGTAGGGTGAATACTGCAACGACCAGCGCTCTCCCCCCACGGTGATGGGAACAGGCACCAGATTCTGCCTTGCGGGGTGGGTCAGATGACCTGCGAAGCCTGTATTTTCAAGACAAAGCTGGCACTTGGGGTAGCCCGACGCCTTGGCATTTCTCGCCGCGGCAATATCTCTGGGATCCTTCTCCGGCTTTGAACGGTTAATGCTTATATCAAGCCTGCCGTACTCACCGTCATAGGTCCAGCGCATATCCCTGGCGATCCTCTCCGCCCTCACATAATTGACGTCGCGGCTGAACATATAGTACCAGTCGGTAGCGTCCCGGGCAGAAATCTCATATCTCTCCTCAAACTTGGCTATAATCTCTCTCGGCATAGGCATCATAAGACCCATAAGCCTGGTGTCAAAGAGGTCGCGGGAGGCAGCCGTATCGGCTATAATGCCCCGCTCTGCCGCATAGTCCACGAGAGGTGTCAGAAGCTGCTCTGCGGTCATTTCCCCCGCGTCTGCCTCCGATTCCTCCCACTCGGCAAGGCCGAGGGCGTCAAGCAGTCTGTTGCGTACATAGAGGGTGTCCTCTACGGTTATTATATTCTTTCTCACTCCGTAGTCAAGGAGTCTTGAAATATCATCAAAAATCATATTATCCTCACAAAGAAAAAGAAAATAAAGACAAAAAGCAAAAGAATAGCCCGAGAGACAAAAAATGTTATCCCTCGGGCTTATACTATCTTAATTAAACCTTACAACATGGTTTGCGATCCAGTTAATAAAGCTGCAGAAATGCTGACCCAGCTTACCCGGTATACAAATAAAAGTAAGAGGAGTCCAGTAGCGGAAATGCTTGCCCCATTTTTCATTGTGGGCAATACACTTTTTCCACATCTCACGGAGATCGGCGTCAACCTCGGGGGTCTTATTCATTCTGGTATAGAGAATAGCTATACCCGTAAGCATAAATATCTCGTGCTTAAGATAGGTCTTAAGCTTTGGCTCCTTTATCTCATCAAAATGGAAGGAGGAGAAGCACTTCTCTACCACAAGAAGATGGTGAGTATAACGCTTCATCATAGTCTTTGCCTGCACCGACTGATCGGGACGGCCTATCCAATAGCGATAAAGGTCGGCATTAAAATAGTACATTCTCTCTACATGAGGCAGAGTTCTGCACACCATAAGATTGTCCTCATAGAACACGTGCTTGGGCAGGGGCTCGCTGGCGCGACGCATGATCTCGGTACGGAAGGTGCAGGAGTGAATGGTCAGCATCTGATGCATAGCAAAGCGCTTGGTATCCCTCCAGCCAAAGATACGGCCCGAGGGCAAAACGCTCTTGTAGCTGATGGATCTGTCACCCTCACCGTCTGTATGTACATAATAATAATTTGTAACCGCAAGATCAATACCGCCCGCTCTGTCACACTCCTCAAGCTTGTCAAGGAAGGCGGGGAAATCGGCACTCATCATATCGTCGGAGTCCACAACCTTAAAGTACTTTCCCGTGGCGTGGATAAGACCCTGATTTATGCCCTCACCGTGACCTCCGTTCTCCTGGTGGATAACTCGCACTATTGAGGGGTGCTTTGCCGCGTATGCATCCGCGATCTCGCCTGTGCGGTCCTTTGAGCCGTCGTTGATAATAATGATCTCAACGCGCTCGCCTCCCACAAGCAGACTGTCTACACATTTTTCCATATACTCTGCCGAATTATAGCAGGGTACGGTTACTGTCAAAAGCTTCATACTTCACCAAGCTCCTTTCCCGCCGCGTCAAGCGCTGAGGCAATTACGGCGTCCATATCATAATAGCGGTACTGAGCAAGTCTGCCACCGAAGATCACGCCCGACTCCCCGTCTGCCAGCTCCTTATACCTTGCATAGAGGGCGGAGTTTTCATCGTCATTGATTGGATAGTAGGGCTCAATTCCCGGATGCCACTCCTGACTGTACTCGCGGGAGATAACAGTCTTGGGCTGGGTGCCAAACTCAAAGTGCTTATGCTCAATAATTCTGGTATAGGGCGTCTCTCGGTCGGTATAGTTGATAACCGCGTTGCCCTGGTAGTTGTCCGTGTCAAGGATCTCGGTCTCAAAGCGCACGCTGCGATATCCGAGGTATCCGTAACAGTAGTTAAAGTAGCTGTCAATAGGGCCTGTATAGACCACCTTGTTGCAGAGGGCGTTAAGCTCCTCGCGGTTTTCAAGATAGTCCACACCCAGCCTGATATCACAGCCAGAGAGCAGCTTCTCCACCATAGCGGTGTAGCCGCCCATAGGTATGCCCTGATAGAGAGCATTAAAGTAGTTGTTGTCAAAGGTAAAGCGCACGGGCAGGCGGCGGATAATAAAGGAAGGGAGAGCGCTGCAGGGTCTGCCCCACTGCTTCTCGGTATATCCCTTCACAAGCTTCTCATAGATGTCTGTACCTACAAGAGAAATAGCCTGCTCCTCAAGATTTTTCGGCTCGCTGATACCCGCCTCGCTTCTCTGCTCGGCAATCTTTGCCCTCGCCTCGTCGGGAGTTATAACTCCCCACATTTTATTAAACGTATACATATTGAAGGGTAAAGAGTAAAGCTCACCGTGATAGTTGGCAACGGGAGAATTGGTATAGCGGTTAAACTCAGCAAAGCCTGTTATGTACTGCCACACTCTCTTGTCGTTGGTGTGGAAGATATGCGCGCCGTATTTATGTACGTTAATACCCTCTACCTGTTCGGTATAGATATTTCCGCCAATATGGTCACGCTTGTCAATAACAAGCACGCTGCGGCCCGCTGCCCTTGCCCTCTCGGCAAAGACAGCACCAAAAAGACCTGCGCCGACTATTAGATAATCGTATTTCATAGTTTTTTCCTCAGTGAATAAAAGTATTTGCTGATCAGTTACTCGGTGGCAACAGTCTGATACGTCTCGTCTGTGATGGTAGCCATAGCCTCATCCATAGACATACCGTTTGCCACAGCTGCCTTACGCGCTGCGTTTACGCCCTGGATAGTCTTAAGACGATCGCCGTCAAGCGAGTATCCCTTCATCGCCAAGAGAGTCAGAGCCCACGCAAGCATAGGAATAATACAGAACAGCGCTATAACAACCCAGTTCATACCCTCAACATAGGGAGTTGCCTTGGTGGGCAGATCCTCTACACCGATGAAGAGCAGCGCGATGGAGACTACGGTCGCAGAGAGGGAGGACACCAGCTTATCTACAAGGCTGAAGAGTGTACCCATAATACCGGGGATAAACTTACCAGAGCGGTAGGTCTCGTAGTCTGCACAGTCTGCAACCATAGGAATAGGCATATCTGCGGTAGCATAGTATGCGCCATATCCAACGCCGAAGAAGAGTATAAACAGGATCGTGTACAGGTTGATCGTGATCTTGAAATCGGGACCAAAGAGCTTGCCCTCAAAGATAGAAAGGTTCCAAGCGGGATCGCCAAACTTCCAGAGCAGCATCATAATGAATACGCCGATATAGCAGAGGAAGGCAACCGCAACATAGGTCATAAGCGACTTCTTCTGTCCGTGCTTTTGAGATGTGCGAACGGTGAGAAGGAAGAAGGGCGCGGAGAATACATATCCCATGACCATCATAATGAGGTAGAGGTTGTCATAGTGGTTGTCGGATACTACGGTCTCAACAAGGACGTTGGGGTCTGCCACGCTGGGAAGCATCTCAATATGAGTGCCGAACTGAGTCATACATCCGTAGAGCATACAGAGAACGGTAACGTTGGTAGCGATAGAAAGCGCAAGCTTACATCCGCCACCCGCAACCATAAGACGCTGCAGAGGCTTGTTATTCTTAACGATGTTTACATATTCTCTCAGCTGAACCTGCTCCTGCTTGCCGCCGATACCGAAGTACTTAGTCTGGTCCTTTTCCCAGATACCGATAACCGCAAGAAGAGTGAGAAGCATAGAGATAACGACACCGATAGGAGTCATAATTGCAAACCAGGTGGAGTTGTAGTCACCAGCAATATTGTCACCTGCAACGATGGGACCGACGAACTGCATAGCACCCATACCAACGAGAGAAGCGATGGTGTTGAATACTGTGAAAAGGGGACGCTGCTTGGGGTCGTTGGTGAGAACAGGCTGAGCCGATCTGGTAACCGAGGTCTGGAAGGTATAGCCGATAACCCACACCGCATACAGCAGAATAAACAGCACATATCTCAGCCACATCATAGACGAGGGCACGAGGGGTGTAAGTATATAAAGGGCGATAACCGACACAGCCATAACTATGTTACCAAGCACCATAAAGGGACGGAACTTACCGAACTTGCCGTCGGTCTTGTCCATAATGGCACCGATAATGGGGTCGGTGATGGCGTCAAACACACGCATTCCTGTAACCATGAAGGATGCGAACACCATTGCTATACCAAGCACCTTGTTACCGAAGGTAGCAATATAGCTGAGGATAAGTACAAAATAAACGTTTGTTGCGCCGTTGTTCATAGGGAACAAGGCGAGCTGATAAAACTTGGCACGGTTGGTGCCATTATTTTCGCTCATTTTTTCTGACTCCTTTCAGATTTGAAAAAATAGTTTGTTTCAGTAAATAGTTGGCAGTAGAAATTGAGGTGTTTATTCGCTTGAATCCCGCAGCTGTATAAACCTGGTGCAAGCGGTGACAAACCTAAAAAAACAATTTATACGCCAAACTAAGTCCAGTTACCGCCGCCCGCAATCTTCTTGCTAAGCTTATACAACGCGTTGGGCTTGTCAACATAGCGTATCTTTATCTCGTCGCGGTGCTTACCGTATACGGCGGTAAGCTTAACCTTTCCCTTCAGGGGAACGCGGAAGGTGAATACGTGGTTATCACCTCTCTGTGTACCGATCTTCTCGCCGTTGGCATAGAGAGTGACCTCGGGACAGTTGGAATAAATCTTTACGGTAGTCTTTTTCTCCGCGCGGTCAACATAGCGGCGTCCGCAGATGTAAACGAAGGGATCCTTGGACCACCAAGCCTTATAGAGATAGAAGCTATCCTTCTTTGTCTTTCTGTCAAATGTAACAAGACCCTTGTGGTTCATACCGGGCTCGCCACCCTGATTTCTCGCATCGGCAGCAAAGTCAAACATATTCCACAGGTGAGTCGCCCACATAAAGGGACGCTTAGCAAAGAACTTCAGCATAAACTCGTTGTACTTACACTGATATTCCTCTGTCTGATCTCCTCTGCGGGGGTGAGAGGAGTGGAGGTTGGGCATGCACTCACAGCCGTATTCCGAGTAACCGAGGGCGCGGTTGGGATAGCGGTGGTGGAAGTAGTCAACCCAAAGATTGTTGAGCCACATAAAGGGGGTGTACCAGCCGAGATAGAGATTCCAGCTTACTACATCAGACAGATGTCCCACGCGGTCAAAGGGCGCGCACATAGCATAGCACGCCAGGGTTGTGGGACGGCTGGGATCCATCTCGTGAATAAGATCGTTGAGTACCTTATGGTTATCCATCATATCCGCGCGGTTCTTGGTGGAGATGGTGATCTCGTTTGAGATGCCCCATACGCAGATGGATGGATGATTATAGCACTGTACCAGAAGCTCCTTCATCTGACTGATGGTATTTTCTCTGCCGTTTGGCATATGCTCTGAGATGTAGGGGATCTCCGCCCATACAACCATACCGTACTTGTCGCAGAGGTCATAGAAGTACTGGTCGTGCTGATAGTGAGCAAGGCGAATGGTGTTGGCACCGATCTCGCGGATCATAGCCATATCTATATCGTGATGCTCTTTTGTGATAGCGTTACCGATGCCCTTCCAGTCCTGGTGACGGCATACACCGCGCAGAGGATAGGAAACACCGTTAAGGAAGAAGCCCTTATCCGAATCTATGCGGAAGGAACGGCAGCCAAAGCTGCAGCAAACCTTGTCAACCGGCTTGCCGCCTACGTACAGCACCGCCTCACAGGTGTAGAGATAGGGATCCTCAATACCGTGCCAGAGATGCACCTTTCTGATCACGATAGTCTCATCTGTATCATCTCCGGTGCCTACGATATTGCCCTCGGCATCGCGGAGAGTTATATATACGCGGCCATCCTCGGCGTTATGCCAGGTGCGTACCCAGATCGCAGCGTCCTCGCCGGCAACCTCGGGACGAACGGCAAGGCCTCGGCCACCGTAATAGTCCAAGTCAAAATGATGCTTATTTACAACAATAAGCTTAACGTCGCGGTAGATACCGCCGTAAAATGTAAAGTCCGCCTTCTGAGGATAAACTCTGTCATTCTTAGAGTTATCTACCTCAACGATAAGGTGGTTTTTCTTTTTCAGAAGCTTAGTAATATCCTTGCGGAAGGTGGAATAACCGCCATCGTGGGTCATGATCTCCTTGCCGTTCAGAACTACTCTTGCAGAGGCGTTTACGCCATTTAACTCAAGATATACACGCTCGTTCTCGCTGAAATCGGGCGCAGCAAAATCCTTCTCGTAAATACAGGTGCCGCGATAATAGTCGTCGCCGCCGTCCTGTCCGTCATAGCTGTTCCAGGTGTGAGGAATGTCTACTCTGCTCTCCGAGCCGTCGTGATAACGGAACAGCCAATCCTTGTTAATAAGTTGCTCTTTTCTCATAGCAATCTCCTAAAATAAATGATTTCCCCGCCCCGTAGGACGGGGAAACTTGAGGATCTATCTTTTCCCCCGAGAGACGAATCTCTCAGGGGAGTGTATTAACTAATGAATTATCAGTGTCTCTTGCGGAAGATGATGCAGCCGCCGATACCGAGAACGCCGAGAGCTATAGTGATATAGAGAACGGTATTAACGATATTGGGAGTGATAGCCTTTACAACGGTGTTAGGACCAACGCCGTTCATTGCAGCGGAGTTGATGATGGTGTAAAGGTTGTGGTGCATAGCCTCAACGAGTGCGTTGATAACAACAACATCGCCCTTGCCTGCGGTAGCCTTAAGGTCATCGGAAGCCATAGGCATCATTGCGTCAAAGCAGGTAACGCCGCCCGCTACGATAGCAGCAGAAGCATCACAGTAATCGGTAATGATGTTATCGGTGATGTGCATAGAATGGTTGCCCCACTCACCGCGGAGGATACCGGTCATAAGGTTCTGGTTGAAGCCGTTCCAGGTAGTACCCCAACGAGTGTAGGAGGTCATGATACCGCCGCGACCGTCGTTCTCCTCAAGTGCCTTCTGGAATGCCTTGAGATAGATCTCACGGGCAGCCTGCTCGGTAAGCCATGCAGCCTGGCCAAGACGGTTCTGCTCGGTATCGTTAAGTGCGAAGTGCTTAAGAACTACGTCAACGCCGTGGTCAAGGAGTGCGCCAACCTCAGCGCCTGCCATCTCGCCTGCAAGGAAGCCGTCCTCAGAGTAGTACTCAAAGTTACGTCCGCCATAAGGAGTACGGTGGGTGTTTGCACCGGGGCCGTAGAGACAGGATACGCTTGCGTCAAGGCAGTCGTTTGCGATCATAGTACCAACCTCATAGATAAGCTCGGTATTGAAGGTCGCAGCCATAACGTCCTCGGAGGTGAAAGCAGTAGCCTCTGCAGACTTGCCGTCTATAGTAACGAGACCGCCGCCGAAGAGCGATACGGTAAGACCCTGAGGACCGTTCTCATCACGGGAGCCGGGTGCGTTTACAGAAGGAACGGGATGTCTCCAGTGGAAGCAGTCGCCAACAGAGAGAAGCTCGTCAAGAGTAAGGTTCTCAAGGAGCTTATCCCAAGCGGGATCGTCATAATCCTTGTTAGCCTTGATACCGTCGTTATCTCTGTCCTCGTTGAACATATCGTAGAGGGTGAGACCGTTCTTTGCATCAAGAACAGGCATATTGTGCCACTCCTCGGGAACCTCATAGAAGTTCTCGCCGAGAGTTGCCCAACGCTCAAGAGCAAGCTCGTCAACCATAGACTCAATGATCTCAAGCTCAATATTGCTTCTCCAGGTACCCTCCCAGTCGCTTCTGGAAAGGAAGGTAACTACATCCTTGCCATAGTACTCGTTAGGATCTGCGTGCTGGAGCTGATTCTTGATCTCAGTGCCGTTGAGAGACTTGGAGTAGGTTACCTTATCAAACTCCATATCCCAGCTGTGAACAAGGTCGGTATTACCGTCTTCGTCCATACCGTCAGCTGTGGTCTTGCCGTGTGCTGCAAGAATGTTGTTTGCTGCGTTATGTGCGTCGGTAGCAGCGGTGAGGTAGTAGGTACCTGCGTCAAGGATATATGTGCCTGCGCCCTTAGCGTCGTAAGCAGCCATATCGCGCTCGTCTACCTGGATGGTGATGGTCTCAGACTCGCCTGCCTTGATAACGTCGGTCTTGCCGAAGCCGATGAGCTGAACTGCAGCCTTCTCAATCTCGTTCTCCTTGTCATACTCGGTGTAGGGAGAGGAGAGGTAGATCTGAACTACTTCCTTACCGGCAGCAGCACCGTCATTGTGAACGGTAACGCTAACATTGTAGCAGTTCTCGCCGTACTCGTTAGTACCCTTCTCAACCTTCATATCAGAGTAGGTGAAGGTGGTGTAAGAGAGGCCGTGACCGAAGGTGAAGGCAACCTCATCAAAATACTTGGAAGCATAGTTGCCTGCGTTACCCTGGTTCATAACTGCATCAAAGTATCTGGTCTCGTAGTACTTGTAACCAACGTAGATACCCTCCTGGTATACCATGTAGGTAGATGCCTGATCGGGAACCTGGCCGTTGAAGTTGCTGTACTCAAGTGCGATGTAGTTGTGCATTGCGGGAGAGGAAAGGTTGTCGTAGCAGTAGGTGTCAACAAGGCTACCCGAGGGGTTAACCGTACCGGCAAGAATGTCGGTAACTGCGTTGGTACCTGCGATACCAAGACCACCTACCCAAAGGCAAGCGTCTACATCATAATCGTTAAGGAAATCAACCTGAAGTGCATTGGAGGTGTTGATAAGAACTACGATGCTCTTGATCTTACCCTCATCCTTAAGCTGATCTGCATATGCCATAAGAGCTCTCTCGTTGTCATTAAGTGCGAGATAGTTGGGAGCATCTGCTACGCCCTCATAGCCGGGGAAGGAGCAGTCATAGCCCTCACCGCCAACGCGAGAGAAGGTGATGATAACTGCATCGCCGTAGGTAGCGATAGAGTCCTTTACATTTGCGGGGTAATTCTTGGGGTCAATCTCAACGATGGGCGCCTGGCCACCGAGAAGATCGTTCTCGCCCTTGCCGCCGCCCTCAGAGTTAGCTGCCTTAAGCTCCTCTGCCTCGGGGCTGGTGTACCAATCCCAAAGAGTGGGGTTAACGGTAAAGCCGGACTTCTCAAGAGCAGCCTTAAGATTATCTGCCTTGGAAGCATCAACGTTACCGGAACCGGTACCACCGTAGGTAAGATCTACAGAGTTAACGGAAAGTGTGGAAACGCTTGCACCACTCTTAAGAGGAAGTGCGCCATTGTTAAGCAGAAGAGCCGCACCCTCTGCCTCTACCTGGTAGCAAAGCTTAAGGCCTGCCTCAAGTCTTTCATCCTGGTTTGCGTATTCGCCCTCAAAGTAGATAGCGTTTTCGTCCTTGTTCTCAAGTGTCCAGAAGCTGTTACCTGCGATCAGAAGCGAAATGGTGTTGTCAAACATACGAACAACCACATTCACGGGGATCATGATCACGAACAGAACTGTCAGGATAACCGAGATCACTTTACAGAACTTTCTCATGTGTTTTCTCCTTTT
This sequence comes from Eubacteriales bacterium, assembly GCA_045533775.1. GTDB lineage: Bacteria > Bacillota > Clostridia > Oscillospirales > CAG-272 > UBA1740. Next base: position 10,951 of record JAZSIK010000031.1, on the reverse strand, counting down.
TTATCAGGCTGTGCCTGTTATTAATTATAAATAAATGAAATTAAAAATATTTTCATCCTTAAATATTATAACATCAATAATTTTCATTGTCAATCTTTTATCATTCAAATAAACTCCAAACCTAAATATTTGTAATAAATGCACAACTTTTTAAGTCCGTTTTTATGCCAATCGTGTCACAAAAAACGATTTATATGTCACTTTGCCTCTTTTTGTTTATTATTTTGAAAAATGCAATTTACCACATTTTTTCTTCTTAACAATCAATAGAATTAAGAGAAAAAAGTCAAAAATAACGAAGATATGACAACTCTACTTGTCATTTTGCGCACTTTTTAGTAAAAAAACAGCCCCATCCAAAAAGATGAGACTGTTATTTTTTACAAAGTATAGTACAAAATGTTAAATACTATTGCGGGGATAAAATAGATTCCGCCGCTGATAAAGAGGAAGGAATAGCCCTTTTTTCTCTTCTTTTCCATACGGGTTTTATAGTCATAAAACTTCTCGTCGGTCTTTTGAAACGTGGGAACAATACTGCTTATTCCCCTCTTAAGACCGTAGGAAATCATATCAAATCCGCCCTGGGTAGACACCCAGACAAGCAGGCCGACCATAAGCATTATCACCGCGGGTATGGTAAATGCATCCGCTAAATTAAGATAAATAGCCGAGAGGTCGGTCGCCTTTGAATGATCTCTGATCATCAGAACAAAGAAGGTCGTGATGCCCATCAGAGCAAAGGAAATGACATATTTTTTAATATAAGAGATAATTTTTTCGTTCACCTTCAGTTTTCCTCATCAGAGCCAAACTCCTTGCGGTAGGCAATCTCCTCAGCATCGTTACACATTACGAAGTGACCGGGAAGAACCTCGCGGAAGGAGGGCTTATCAACTGTATAATCGTGGCTTTCCAGGGGATTATACTTAGTTCTCTGTCTGGTCTTCTCGGTTCTGGGATCGGGAAGAGGAATAGCAGAGAGAAGAGATCTGGTGTAGGGGTGAATGGGATGACGGAAGAGCTCATCTGCATCGGCAAGCTCAACCATCTTACCAAAGTACATAACGCCGATACGGTCGGAGAAATACTTAACTACCGACAGGTCATGCGCTATGAAGAGAATGGTAAGGCCGAGAGACTCCTTCAGCTCGTTCAACAGGTTAATTACCTGTGCCTGAACAGATACGTCAAGAGCCGATACAGGCTCGTCTGCGATGATCATCTCGGGGCGCATTACAACGCTTCTCGCAATACCGATACGCTGACGCTGACCGCCGGAGAACTCGTGAGGATATCTTGATGCGTGCTCTCTTACAAGACCAACCTTGTCAAGAATATCGTAAACCTGATTATCAATATATTCCTTATCCTTAATTCCCTTAATAACCATACCCTCAGAGATTATCTCACGAACGGTCATACGGGGGTTAAGAGATGCGATGGGATCCTGGAAGATCATCTGGATCTGTGTTACAAGATCTCGCTCTGCGTGCTTGTTATCAAACTTTGCCGCCTTGATCTCCATCTGATTATCGGCAATAACCTCGGCGAGATCTGCCTTTATACGAGCGATCTTGTCGTTGTTGGAAGCCTTGTTTTCGGGATTAGCCTTGCTGTCGGCGTTGAGAGCAGCGATCTCCTGCTTGGCATCTGCCTTTGCCTTTCTGATCGCCTCCTTGTAGGTAAGAGTACCTGCGCCGATTCTCTGTCCCTTAAAGTAAACGTTACCGCCGGTAGCGTTGTAGAGTCTGATGATGGTACGGCCGGTAGTAGTCTTACCGCAGCCGGACTCACCAACAAGACCGAATACCTCTCCCTTCTTTACCTCAAAGGATACATTATCAACCGCCTTGAGGGGACCGAAGTGCTGAGACAGATTTTCTACCTTAAGGAGTACCTCGCCAGTCTGAACTTCGGGATATTTCTTATCAGACATTGTCGTTACCTCCTTGTGCATTCATTCTTGCAATACGCTCTCTGATTACCTTAGGCATCTCAACCTTGGGTGCATCGGGATGAAGCAGCCAGGTAGCCGCAGTATGTGTGTCAGAAACCTTGAATACAGGGGGCTCCTGCTCAAAGTCAATCTTAAGAGCGTACTTATTTCTCTCCGCGAAGGCATCGCCAACGGGAGGATAGATCATATTGGGGGGTGTACCGGGGATAGCATCAAGCTTCTCGTTGGTATCAAGGTCGGGCATAGAGGACAGGAGCGCCCAGGTGTAAGGATGTCTGGGATCATAGAACACATCCTCGCTGGTACCCTGCTCCACGATCTTACCTGCGTACATAACCGCAACTCTGTCAGCCATATTAGCAACAACGCCAAGGTCGTGGGTAATGAAGATAACAGAAAGCTGTCTTTCCCTCTTAAGATCGTTGATAAGCTCAAGGATCTGAGACTGAATGGTTACGTCAAGAGCGGTGGTAGGCTCGTCACAGATAAGGATGTCGGGGTTAGCAACAAGAGCGATAGCAATAACTATTCTCTGTCTCATACCGCCGGAAAACTCAAAGGGATACTGGTTATAACGAATACGGGGCTCGGGGATACCAACCTCCTCCATAAGCTTAATAGCCTTTTCCTTAGCCATATTCTGGGTGATCTTATATACAACCTCGGACGCGCGCTCCTTGAGGTAGTCAATAAGGCCCACCGCGGTTGCGTCAAAGTCGCGGGATGCGAAGCTCTCAATGTCGCGATTGTACTTTCTCTCAATACGGCTGATGACCGACACGCAAGACTCACGGAGCTCGTTAAGGTCGTTTACATTCTTAGGAACGACCTTCCAGTCAATCTTCTTACCCTTTGCGATAAGAGCCTCGCGCTTTGCGGTCTGACGGGCAAAGCGAGCCTCCTCCTTGGGATTGAGCTTCTCATAAATGAAGTACTTCTCCACCGCGCTTCTGAGAGAGGTAGCGAAGGTATAAGCAACATTGTCCTTGTTATATTCAAGGTGGTCAATGGTGCCCTCAACTGCAGCACAGATAGATTCTACAACCTCGTCAGTCTGCTTCTTATCCAGCTTCTCATTGGTCTCAAAGTAGCTCTTAGCCTCAGCGAGAGCAGGCAGTATAGCCTTCTTTGCCTCAAGAGACTTGGTCGCGGAGTAAAGGATAGCGGTCTTCTCGTACTGAATGAACTTTGTCATATAGTCATCCATCAGATACTTGATAGCCATCTCGTTCAGAGCCTCAATGTCACTCTTATCAAGAGTAGCACCGGGATTCTTATACATATAGTAGCCTATGCGGAAGAAGTTGGGCACAGGGCGAGCGAGGATTTCTCTAAGAACTGCAAGAGCCTCATTAAGCTTTGCCACCATAGTCTCGGGGAGAAGGTAGCTGTGAGGCTTACCGTCCTCGCCTACAAGGGGCTTGTACGCATTCTTCTCTTCTGTGATAGCAGCGATGGAAGCGTCAATTCTATCATTGAAGCCATAGGTAAGGAAATCATCCTTAATTCTCTTGTACTGAGCGATGTACTCAGCAAGATCGCCCTTGACATCAAGCTTCTGCTTCTTGCTTGCCATATAGAGGAAGTTCTCAATCTCAGCGAGAGTCTCCTCTGCATAAGCGCGGGCAGCGTTATACTTATTCTCAAGACCGATAGCGAGAATGTTAAAGTCGTCAAAGGTCTTGATCATTGCTGCGATCTCCTCGGCATTATTGCCCTTAACAGACTCAAGCATAGCCTCCTTCAGAGTCTTAAGAGTAGAGTTGAACTCCGCTCTCGCTCTCTTACGGTTGGTCTTGTTCTTAAGGAGCATAGCCTCGGTAATCTGCTTGCCGATCTTTACGATAGGGTCAAGGGAGGACAGGGGATCCTGGAAGATCATAGAGATCTTGTCACCACGGATCTTACACATCTCCTCCTCACTGATCTTGAGCAGGTCGCGGCCGTCATAGAGGATCTCACCGTTCTCAACGATGGAGTTACCGGCGAGAATACCCATAATAGCCTTAGAGGTAACAGACTTACCCGAGCCGGACTCACCAACTATGGCAAGTGTCTCGCCCTTCTCAAGATTGAAGGAAATATTTCTAACCGCCTTTACGGTACCGTTGTTGGTACGGAAGGATATTTTCAGGTTTTTAACTTCAAGAATATTATTAGCCATTTATTATTCCTCCGTTCCTCTGAGTGAGGGGTTAAACGCATCACGCAGACCGTTACCAAACAGGTTGAAGCAAATCATAAGCAGGGAGATTACGCCTGCGGGGAACAGCATAAGGTGGGGTGTGGATGTCCAGATATCGCTGGCGTCGGAAAGAAGAGTACCAAGCGAGGTGATAGTGGACGAGCCCAGGTTGATAATACCGAGGTAGGAGAGCATAGACTCCGAGAAGATAACACCGGGGATAGCAAGTACCGAGGAGGTAATGATAGTACCGAGGGTGTTGGGGAATATATGCTTCCAGATAACACGGCCATCCTTTGCGCCGAGAGTTCTCGCCGCCATAACGTATTCCTGGTTCTTAAATCTGTAGAACTGTGTTCTTACAAGGCTGGCAGTGCCGATCCAACCGGTCAGCACGAATGCAAACAGAAGGCTGGGTATTGGTCCCGCTTTTGCAGCCAGGTGTATCTGGAACAGTGTAGCAACGACCATGAAGGGTATACCCGAAAGTACATATGCCACAAACTCCATGATAAGGTCGGGATAACCGCCGTAGTAGCCCTCAACCGCACCGTACATCGCACCAAGAACGAAGTTGATAACGAAGATACATACGGAGAGGATAAGAGAAAGACGGATACCTACTGCCATACGGTAAGCAAGGTCATAGCCCGATCTGTCGGTACCGAAGAAGAACTCTGCCTCTCTACCATCGTGCATATAGCGGTAGTAGTTGTAGTAGAGAACTCTTACGTTGTACTCAGCTGTATCGTGGTCGCCACCGCCGGTGTACTCCCAGTATACAAGGTTGCCGTCAGCATCGCGCTTGTAGTTATCCTCAAGCACGAGATCGTTGATATCGTCATACTTGGTAAGAACTACATTGCCTCTGTCGTTGGTGTGCATAGGAGCACCCTTGCTGTCGGTCTTATACCACCAGTTAGCGTCAGCCTCATCAAAGCAATAATCCTTTGAAGTATCTTTTGTAATGTTAATAAGAGGATAAATAACCTTGCAGTTATTTGCCTCCTCCCAAGCGAGGATCTTTGCATACTCCTCACGGGTGATCTGTCTGTAAATGAAGCCTACCTCAAGATACTCGTCAACGGTATAGGTGTACATGAAGTTGGTCTTTTTACCCTGCTTTACCTCAACGATATCGTCAAGGCTGGTTACGGGATGAAGGGGTGACTCGGACTTGAGAGACTCACCGATGCTGGGGATGTTCTCAAAATCGGTATCAGCCGCTATGCCAAGACCCATAGCGTGGATAAATGACTTTTCATTTGCCTGCTCTCTCACAACGTCACCGGTAAGGAGACCAATATTAGAGAGGGCAAGATTTCTCGGGCCTTTTCTCTTATAGTAAGAGTCCTGGGTTGTACCAATTCCTGCAGGATTGAAGAAAGGCACGATAACAGCGAACAAAACTATAGCGATAATGATGATCGCTGCAACAATAGACGCCTTGTTCTTGCAGAAGCGTCTCCAGGCATCCTGGAAATAGCCGATAGGCTTGTCTTCAAACTTCTGATCCTTAATGTGGTCGCCCAGGTTAGCCAGAGCGAGCTTTTCCTTAGGGATCAAGTTAATATTCAATTCTTTTGCCATATTATCTTTCTCCCATTCTGATACGAGGATCAATAAATCCGTAGCTTATGTCAATAATAATACCCGATACAAGGCTGATGAAGGTATAGAAGATACTATCCATCATAAATACGTCGTAGTCACGAAGGAATACCGACTGTGTATAGAGCTGGCCTACGCCGGGAATTGAGAAGATCTGCTCAATGATCATAGAACCGCCAAGAATACCAATAAAGCTACCAAGAATGGAGGGCAGAATGGGTACCATCGCGTTTTTCAGTGCGTGACGGGTTGTAGCCTGCGCACGGGTAAGACCCTTAGTGCGGGCAAGGAGCATATAGTCGGAGGTAAGAGTCTCGGTAAGCTCTGCTCTGGTGAATCTGGTAAGGCCCGCGATCTGACCGAAGGAGAGCGCAAGGATGGGCATTATCATAGACACGAACATCTTCCAGGAGAACCAGCTGCCACCCGCATCGGCAAGCGACGAGATAACAGGTCTCTCAAACCAACCGAGCTCAAAGAAGAGCAGATACTGAAGCAGGAATGCGTATACATAGCTGGGTACGGATACGAATACCATAACTCCTGTACTGATCAGGTGGTCCTGCCACTTATTCTTCTTAATAGCAGCAAAAACGCCAAAGGCGAGGCCGAGAGGAAGCGAGAAGAGCAGCGAGTAGAGGTTTACCAATATGGTGGGAAGAAGTCTGCCTACAAGCAAATCCCACGCCGGTGTGGTGCTCTTGATCTTCCAGGATGTACCGAAGTCCCACTCGGTGAAAATACCCTTAAGGTATATGCCATACTGCTCAATCAGGGGCTTGTTATAGCCACGGGACTCCCAGATCTCCTCAATGATCTCCTGCTGGTTTACCGTAGTTCCCTCGGGGGGAGACATAGGAAGAACTCTGATGAGCATAAAGCAGATGGTAGTGATGCAGAACAGCGCCACTAACATCAATAAGATTCTCTTAAAAACGTACTTAATCATTTTTTTAACCTTTCACTTTAGGTTTCCCAATTATCCGTAAAGGACAATCTAACCTTGGGAAAATCCTGCCAAAAGTATCCTCAGCTCCTCCGACAAAGCTATCTCGGTTTTGGCGTGATTTCCCCAAGGTTATTCTGTATTTTTGGTCATAATGTAATTGTTTGTCAACAAAAACTTTCTCATTCACCAAAAATTCAATAACATTTATTCGCAAAGTAATGGGAGAATATGAATTCCCCCATTACTCGCAAAATTATCTTTTTTAGGTAAAATAATTACCTGTCAGTCGGTATTACTTGTAGTTAAGCTCACCGTTAGGAACAGTCTTGAGATACTCTGCCCACTCTGCGTCGGTGTAGTTATAAGTCATAAGTCTCATACCACCGAAGCCGTATGCGAAGTTGTAGGTCTGAGTATAGTAGTCCATCTGGAAGGAGAGAAGAGAACATACAGTGGTAACTGCGAGAGGCAGTCTGTAGTACTTCTCAAGGAACTTCTGCTCAAGCTGAGCGGTGATGTAAAGCTTGGTCTCGTTATCAGCGAAAGCGTACTTACCGCCGGAGATCATGCAGTTAGACCACTGCTGCCAAGTCATCTCAACTTCCTCACCGTTAACAGTAAGAGTGAGTTTCTCGGTAGTGGGATCCCAACAACCAGCCTCGTTGATATCGTACTCATCGGGATCACAGTAAACCTGGAAGTTTCTGAAGGGATAAAGAGCAGCGCCACCCCATGCACCGTAACCGATTGCATAGAGACCTGCAGCAGTATCGCCGTATCTGTCATCAATGTTACCAATAGCCTCAAAGGTGATCTTGCCGAAGCCGGAACCTACGAGTGCAGCATTGATGTACTGGTTAAGCTTATCAACCTGAGCGTTATCGTCAGCCTGAAGTGCGCCCTTTGCCCAACCGATCTGGATCTTGATCTCCTCGCCGGAGGTGTAGAGACCAGCCTCAACAAGCTCGTCGTGAGCGGTCTTCATAAGAGCCTTAGCCTCAGTAAGGTTGAAGCCGGTGATAGAATCGTGAGCTTCCTCAAGAGTAGCGTAAAGCTCGCCGGGACCATACTTTACACCGTAGAGATTAACGATAGCCTGCATAGCAGCCTCAGAATCTCTGTAGATAGAGCTGGGATCGTTGAAGAAGTCGTAGTAGTAGAGATGGTTCATAGTGGAGAAGGCAGGAGTCCAGCCCTGAGTAACAGAAACGTAGTCAGCTCTGTTGATTGCAAGGGACATTGCCTTACGGAAGTTGTAGTTGTTAAGAACTACGGAGTTGGTGTTCTTGCCCTCTGCATCAAGGTCCTGAAGAGTCTTCAGAGCGGTGTTGAAGAAGAAGGACATAGTATAGGTCTCATCAACCTTGTAAAGACGATCGGAAAGGGAGTACTGAGAAAGCTCATCAGAGGGAGGAGACCACTCAGAAAGCTGACCCTTGAGGAAGAGCTGCTTTGCAGCTGCCTCGTCCATAACGTCAATAACGATCTTAGTAGTAAGGTGCTGCTGCTTAACCTCGCCGTCTACCATGAAGGGAACAAGCTCGCCGGTCTCGGAGTCAAGAGCGTTGATGCAATTGGTGTAAGAAACAAGATTGCCGTTCTCATCGGTCTCCCAACCGTACCAGTTCTCGTTCTGAACGTATACGATCTGCTTGTTGTCCTCGTAAGTCTCCATCTTGTAGATACCGTAAGACATAGTGGAATCAACGGAAGTACCGTAGGTAGTTACAAGAAGGCTGCCCTCTTCCTTAGTAAGAGAATCGTAAAGAGGAACGTATACAAGCCATGTATCGGTCATAGAGGTAAGGAAGTTGTTGAAGTCAATAGCGTTCTGGGTTACGTAACGGATGGTGTAGTCATCAACCTTGTAGAGACCTACAACGTCGTACTCAACCTTGTCACCAATACCGCTGATGTAGTAGTAGTGAGTCCAGAAGTAAATGGGCTCCTCGTTGCCATCAATACCGAAAGCTGCAAGGAACATATTAAGAACGTAGTTAACCTTCTCCTGGTTCTCCTCGGTTACCTCAATGTAGCCGTAGGGGTTAACGGACTCCATGAGCTCATCATAGTAAGTAGCACCGGAAACAGCAAGAACAGGCTCGCCGTTCTCATCAAGAACGTAAATGGGGTTACCCTCTTCGTCCTTCTTGGGCTTGCCCTCTTCGTCAAGCTCTGCCTCAAACTCATCGTAGATGTAACCGTTCTCGTACATCCACTTTACAGAGTAGCTGCCGTTAAGCGCCCAACCTGCAGAGAAGTTAACGTAGAGAGTCTCGTTCTCAACGGTCTCCTCGGTATTAAGGTCAACTGCAAGAGTGTAGATAGGAGCCTCAGAGTTGAAGTATGCATCACCGCCTGCTACAGCAGACTCGCCGGATACATAGAGGTTAGCTCTGTAGTTTCTGTACTTGGAGCTAAGAAGTCTCTTCATAGACTCAACGTAAGTATCAGCGTTGATAGCCTCACCGTTCTGCCACTTAGCGTCCTTGTTAAGCTTGATCTCGTAAACGAAGCCCTCGTCAATATCGTCGTAGGACTCAACGCCCTCGGGAAGAGTAACGGAGTACTTGCTAAGGTCGCCCTTATTAGCTGCGGTTACGTCCTGGATGGACTCTGCCATCTCAAACACCCACTGGTAAATACCGTTCTCGGTATCCTTAGCTTCCATAGAAGCGAAGCCCATAGTAAGGTAGCTGAGAATGCCCTGGTCTGCGTTGGTCTCCCAAGTGTGGGGGTTCCAGTTTGTGCCAAGCGCAGTGGAATAACCCTTATAGGTATATTCTGCCTTTGTAGGCTGAGTATTTCCACCATCGCCGTTGCCACCGTCGCCATTGCCGCCGTTATCAGGTTTTTCGGGAGTGAAACAGCCAACAAGCACGGAGAAGCACATTACAACAACGAGAAGGAGTGCAATGATCTTTGTACTTTTCATAATAAAAAGTCCTTTCTAAAAAAATTAATTATATTTATCCTATGTTAAATATTCTTGATTTAACTAATAGTAAATATACAAATTAACTTATTATCTATTTCTATATAAAATAAATAAAATATTTTATAAAACACTTTTTGCACCGAGCAGAAGCGCCGTACGCCACGCAGGGTGCAACGAGTAAATATCTTCTGATAGGGCGAAAAAGAAATAGATGTGCCTATTATACTACAATCTTTTTTGTTTGTCAACCCCTTTTTGAATATTTTTTTATTTTTTTGACTACTTTTTATTTTTTGCCGTCATTTTATGGCAAAAACGCACCATTTTTTGCAAGTTTTTGACAACTCCTTGCAAAAATGACAGTTTTTGATGTATTTTTATGCATCAATTATGCATCGTTTATTCATAATTTTATCAGAAGGTTTTTTGTGCATTTTAACTATTGAGCGGTCTTTTAACCGATGTTTCAGACCGTTTTACGAGACCTCTTTTATGCATCTTTAACAATTTTTGATGACTTTTTTAACATTTCATCCCCTTTTGTACCCTATTTCAAGTGCCCCGAAACACCTAATAAACATAACATTTTTGCCATAATTTAATGCAAGAAGGTATTTTTTTGATTTTTTCGTATTTTTTCGTGTTTTTTACATTTATTAATTGAAAACAATGGGAAAATATTAAAATACTGAAAATATTTTCAAGTAAAATACTGAAAATATTTTGAAGCATCTCCGGGGTCTTACGATGCAGGATGTACAGTTCCCTTCCCCGTTTTGCAGCTATATATATAATATAGGTAGATTCCAAAAAAGTGTCCCTCTCACAGCGAGTACCTTGCCTACTGGACGGATTCTGATCAGAAGCGGCTCTATAAAATAAAAAGGCACAACCACAAGGGCTGTACCTCTTTTGTTGTGTGTAAATACCTATTTTGATACAATTTGCGTACACCCACAAAAAAGTGCGTACACCTTGTTAAATTTGCGTACAGGTAATTAAAATGCGTACAGTTAAACTGACCGACAAATTGGAATTTGAAGCTATCACAATTTGAATGTTTATTTCTTTATTACTTTTTTGCACCAAGTGCGTTTGTTGCAATTCGGACACTTCAAATACCGTGTCGTTCCCCTATGCATCGCATTAAGTGCCTGCTTATAGGTAGGTACGATCTCGTAGCCGCAATTTTTGCACTTATAAGCCCCCACGCTGACTTCAAGCTTTAACGCATAGAAACACGGTATAAGGAACACCACGCACAGTGAAATTATTGCAACGAGCATCCATGGCCCCTCAGGCATAAAA
>JAZSIK010000047.1:0-52993 GCA_045533775.1 Eubacteriales bacterium | reverse complement strand
TGTGGGCTGTCTGTTCGCTAAGAACGGAGCGACTCCGGCGGCTTATTTCTACCGCAAAAATCTGCAGGGTGATGTGACCGCGATCTACAATGAAAGCGGCAACAAGGTCGGCGAGTACGCCTACGATGCCTGGGGCAACTGTACGGTGCTTTCCGGCGCTGCGACAGATGTGGTAAGGTATAATCCCATAAGATACAGGGGTTATTATTACGACATTGAAACAGGCCTCTACTACCTCAACGCACGCTATTATAACCCCCAGTGGCGGAGATTCATAAGCCCCGATAGCACCGAGTACCTTGATTCTAATAGCGTCAATGGCTTAAACCTCTACGCATATTGCAACAACGATCCTGTTAACTATGCGGATCCGAGTGGGCATGCTGCAAGTATTCTAATCCCTTTGCTGATTCTGGGAGGATTAGCTTTGATCGGAGCGGGATCCGGCGCGGCAATTTCTTATCACACACAAATTAATTCTAAAAAAGATTTTTCTTTTGAAGAAGATTTTTCTGTATCACATATGATTTTATCAATCATTTCCGGTACAGCCATTGGAGTTATGGCAGGAGGATTAATAATATCTACAATTGGGGTGGTAGGAGGAGCTGCAGCAGTTGCAGCAGGAAAGACAATTGCGGAGGCGCTTGTTATAAAAGCTGGGGTTAATCAGTTAATTGCATTAGGTATTTTGGCTTATGATATTGGTGCAATTGTTGTTACTGCTGTAACTGGCGTTGCTTTTGAAACGATAGAATGGTTCTCAAAACACAATACCAGACAGCCTTTAATAGGGCCTAATAATAAGTAAGTGTCAGAGGTGTTTTATGATTATTTTTGAAGGAAGGCTTTCGGGACAGGCTTTAAATAGTTGTAATAAAAAATCAGCAAAAGAAATTACAATTGTCCTCTCAATCATTAGTGTTTTTGTGCTATTTGTGTGGTGTTCAATCTTTGGATTCACCTTGTGGATATTATATCCCTTTGCTATACTTGTAGCAATGTTTGTTGCTTGTCTTCTTGTTTGTAATAAAGTTAATGCAAAACCTTTCAAAATCATAGTAGATCCTGACGAAAGAACAATTGTTTATGAAGCAAAAAGCGAGAAAGAACATTTCTTTATGTTTGATGATATAAAATCCGTATATGATTATGGTGAGTATTATCATTTTTGGCAAGGCGATATGTTTCTTTGTCAGAAAAGTTTGCTTGTTCAAGGTACTCTCGAAGAATTTGAAAAGCTTTTTGATGGAAAAATAATACGCAAATACTAACAACCGGGGGCGAGAAATCGCCCCTTTTCTTTTGTTTATTTTTCATTTACAATTCCTTCGGCCAGCTTATCCGCGAGAACAACAAAGCTCTTGACAAAACCTATATTTACAGCTATAATGAAATTGGAAACATAACAAGCGTAAACACTTTTGACTAAAAATCCGGGCGGAGATTATATGCTCCGCCCTTAAATTATACATATTATACAATAATTACAAAAATGTAAGAAAAACTATTGACTTTTTGTGCAGAATATGATACAATACGCTTTGCTAAAAAGATTTTGGTATATGTCTGCGTTATGGGCAGTCGTTTCTACAAACCGCCGAGAATGGTTAACTACCGAATGAGTAGTTAATTTATTTTTGGAGGTTTTTTATTTATGGATCCTAAAATTGCTCTTGAGATTTTTGGATATATTGGCACGGGTCTGGTGCTGCTGTCATTTCTGATGAAGGACATAAAGTGGCTGCGTGCTATAAATATGGCCGGCGGATTTATCAGCCTGATTTACGCCATATGCACAAACGCTATGCCTGTCGTGGTGCTGAACGGCTCGCTAATAACGATAAACGGCATTCAGCTGATGAGAATTATTCGCGCAGAGAGAGAAAAAAAGGCAGAGTGTGCGCATATAGTAGTAAGTGAAAACGAGAGAAACGAGGAAAAAAACAATGAAGCTTAATATAGACGGTCAGGAAATAAAGGTAAAGGCAGGTCAATCTCTGCTTGATATGACGAGGGAGCTGGGTCTTGTGACAGGAAAGCTGTCTACCGATCCCATCGCGGCAAAGATCGGCGGCGAGATCTTTACCCTTAACTACATTCCCCTGCGCGAGAAGGATGTGCAGGGCGACGACGAGAGAATACGCGAGGCTATGGCTGACTCTGACGGCAGAGTTCGTCTGCTCCGCTATACAGATCCCGCGGGCTATGAGGTATATACGAGAACGGCTCAGTTCGTGCTTTTCCTCGCCATAGAGCAGCTGTGGCCGAAGGCTGAGGCGACAATGAGCTTTACCGTCGGCGTCGGTCTGTATGTAAAGGTAAGCGGCGCGGAGGACTTTTCTGCCGAGGTGCTGCGCGAGAGAGTGGATAAGATAGTTGAGGAGAATATTTCCCTCCGCCGTCACAGAATATCCACCAAGGAAGCCATTGAATACTACAAAAACAAGGGTCAGGAGGACAAGGCGCGTCTGCTCAGCTACCGTCAGACTCCCACCTTTGACATATACAGTCACGGCGATTATGCCGACTATTTCTACGGCGAGGTTGCTCCCTCCACAGGCTACCTGCGCTCCTATGACATACTTGACGCCGAGGAGGGCTTTATCTTCGTATTCCCGCAGAAAAAGTCGCCCGACCGCGTTTCTCAGTACAAGGAGCTGCCCGGTCTCTTTGCAGTATGCAACGAGGGTAAGGAGTGGGGCGAGCTTATGGAGTGCGAGACGGTTGCCGATCTCAACGAGCTTGTTGAGGGTGGTAAGATAAGAGAGCTTATCCGTATAAACGAGGCTCTCCATGAGAAGAGATTTTCTGCCATTGCCGACCAGATCTGTGAGAGAGGCGCAAAGGCGGTTATGCTGGCAGGCCCCAGCTCCTCGGGTAAGACCACCTCTGCCAACAGACTCTCAACTCAGCTCCGCGTTCACGGTAAGAAGCCCATACTGATGAGCCTTGACGACTACTATGTAGACCGCGACAAGATCACCCCCGGCCCCGACGGCAAGGTAGACCTTGAGCATATAAACACCATTGACACCGAGCTTTTTGGTCAGCACCTTGATATGCTGCTGAGGGGCGAGGAGGTTGAGCTGCCCAGCTTTAATTTCAAGCGCGGCAGACGGGAGTGGCTGGGACACAAGCTCCGCCTTAACGAAAAGTCGGTTATTATAGTAGAGGGTCTGCACGCCCTCAACCCGATCCTGTTGCCCGAGGGTCTTGACGAGAGCCTGATCTTCCGCCTCTTTGTCACCCCCCTGCTCCCGCTGAACTTAGATAACCACAACCGCATCCCCTCCAGCTATCTGAGACTGCTCCGCCGTATCGTGCGAGACTACGAGACCCGCGGCGCGTCGGTTGCCCACACCCTTGATATGTGGCAGTCTGTCAGAGCCGGTGAGGAAAGATGGATCTATCCCTTCCAGGAGAATGCAGACGTAATGTTCAACAGCTCAACGCTCTATGAGATCGCTGTGCTGAAAAAGCACATCTTCCCCCTGCTTACCGAGGTAGAGCCCTCCGACGAGTGCTATGACCAGGTTCGCTCGGTGGTAAAGGTGCTGAACTTTGTCCACGAGGCAGATGTTGACTACGAGATTCCGCCCACATCCTTAGTGCGCGAGTTTATCGGCGGCAACACATTTTACAAGAAATAATCACTATTTTGTAAACTAAACATAACAAAAACCACCCAAAGCGTGTGCTAAGGGTGGTTTTTTTGTTAATCAGATGTCGTCGTCATCGTCATCGTCGTCATCATCGTCAAAGGAGCTGCCGTGGATCTTTTTATCAATCGCTGACGCTATGGGATAATAAACGGGAACGGTAAGGAAGATTATCCAGCCGGGATGCCAATAACCGAAATAGCAGCCCAGTATCAGGAAAACTACTGCGCAGAGAACGGGATAGGCAAAGGTGGAGAAGCGTCTTTGGTATATCGCCTCAACGAGAGTGTAATATACGGGAATGGTGACGAAGATTATCCACGCAGGATGCCAGCCGCCCAAAAGATTCAGAGATCCGCAAAGCAGATATGCTATAACGCAGATTATGGGATAGGGTACCTCAAGCCAGAACTTTGTCTTTTTCTGTGAGCTGATGTCAATATTTACCCCGCCGTCGTCTACTGTGACTCTGCCGCCTGTCTTATCGTCGGACTTGTTCACGTTGATTTTCAATCCTGTCCAGCCGATCTCAACCTTTTCGCCGTTCTTTTCCTCAACGGTTATGCCCGAAGCACCGATCCTCACCTTGTCGCCGTTGCTATCGTCTACATAAATAAAGCCGCCATCCCGGTTTTTCTCGGGCTCATCGCTGCTCTGACTCTCGGTCTGCTCTGCCGCGCCGCTCTCGGACTCATCTGCCTTATCACCGTAGATCAGCTCGTCAAGGGATAGACCGTATATTTTAGCGAGGGCGATAAGATTGTCGGTATCGGGCGATGCCTCGCTCCTCTCCCACTTGGAAACCGCCTGACGCGATACGCCCAGCTTCTCAGCAAGCTCCTCCTGGGAGAGATTATGCTTCTTTCTCAGTTCAAATAATCTGTTTGCAGTTTCAATAGTCATTTTCTTATTCCTTTCGGTCTTGTTTGTAGCTTAATTCTATCAAAAAGCTGCTTCATTTACCATACTTTTTAGTTTTCATTTACGCAACTTTTGGTTGCAATTCTAATTATAACCCATTTTTCCGCCCATTTCAAGAGGAAAAAGAGAAAAACCATTCTCGGAAGCATATGCGTGCCAAGAATGGTTTAATTTTAAAGGAAGAATACAATTTATCTTTATTTGCAGAGAACGAATTTATGTATTTATATTTCTTCCTTAAAACTATTCTGTTTTTCCTGATTTGAGTTCAGCAAACATTGCTTGCATTGTGGGATTTCCTTTTGTAAGACTTTTTATACTCAAATCATCTGCTTTTTGACTAGCAAGTCTAAGATTTCTAACAGAACTAGTAAGATTTTCTTTTATTTTTTCCAAATGACTGATAGTCTTATCAATTTCTTTGATTGCCTCGCCAAACTGCCTATCTGCTAAACGATAATTTTTTGCCATTGCTTCTTTTAAGCCATCAAGATTATCTTCAAATCTTGATACATCATAATTCTGCTCTTTAACGTGCTCCAATTGTCTCCTGTAGTCAACAGAATTAAGCGCTGCGTTTCGTAAAATAGTAATCAAAGGAATAAAGAACTGCGGACGAATTACATACATTTTAGGATATCTATGTGATTTTTCCACAATACCCATATTATACTCCTCATTGTCAGCTTCAAGCAGAGAAACAAGAACGGCATACTCACACCCCTTTTGCTTTCTGTCCTTATCAAGCTTGTCAAGGAAATCTTCGTTTTTCTTCTTATTGGTAGATAGATCAGCTTCGTTCTTCATTTCAAACATGATTGAAATGTATTCAACGCCATCATCAGTGTAATCTCGGAAAATATAATCTCCTTTACTTCCAGCACTAATATCGTTATCTTTATCAAACTTGGCATTTTTAAAGCCGATGTGCCTTACTTGATTGAATGCTATTTCACAATGTTGTTCAAGTGTTTCGCCAAGCATTTTTGTTGATAATTTACTTTTATGATCTTTAACTCTTGCTATTTCCTCGTCCTTTTCTTTTAGAATAATGGCATAATCCGCTTTAGTCTTATCCTCCGCTAATTTGTGTTCCTTTTCCGCGTTCAGCAATTGCGATTGTAGTCGTATTATTTCTTTATCCTTTTCATCCAACTTTTCTTTTTCCTCCCGTTTCATCTTTTCTCTCTCAAGCGCCATTTCACCTCTTAATGCAATGATTTCGGTTGTTTTTTCAGATAAAGCAATTTTAATATCACTTTTGTTTTTTTCTTCATTTTCTTTTATTTGCTTTTTAAGATCATTGATTTCACTTTCTTTTTTGTATACGACTTCGTGTTGTTTTACCTCGTTTTTTGCTCGTTCTTGCTCAAACTGCAACTTCAACTTTTCAATTTCTCTATCGTTTTCTCGTTTGTTTATTTTATCATGCTCTTTAATTGCTTTTTCAAACTCATCATCGCGCACGTTTTTAATTATTTCTGCATATACATTTTCATCCACATGAAAAAGTTTGCCACATTCTGGACATCTAATATCATTCATTATTTGCTCTCCTTACATATATTTATTGGTTAACCAAAGCATCACTTCATATGCTGTGCTTTTCTTTGCCTCAGATTTTGACTCCCATATAAATCCGCCTATAGAGTCTATCGCCCCTTCAATCCTGCAAAAACACGACCAACCGGGGTTTCCGGATTCTAACTCACTCGCCTTTGTAAAGCTGTATTCTGGTTGATTTATTATTCCCTTTTGCCAGAGCTCCTGAAGCTGATTTATAGCTCTTTTTTCATCAGCTGCCCCAACAGCCTTCTCAATTTTTTCTGCTCTTGTTGAAATATTATCTATGTACTCCCACGCTCTTTTTGCTGTCATCCTAAGAGCACCGCTTTCGGTTTTGCCATAACCATAAAATGTCTCCGATACTAAAGGAGTGCCTATTCTAATTGAAAAAGCATACGGAAGGTTATCGCTAGACACATGACAGTTTTCAAATTCCGAATAATAGGAATGATCGCTCAGCCATTTTTCAACCAACGCCTTATAATCCGGTTCTCCATCAACCTTGTTTTCAATTCTGCCGTCAATGTCAAATGTTCTTTCAATTACAGCTTCTATTTCCGGCATATTCCACCTGCAATCAACAGTGACCGCTCCAATAATCGCCTCAAAGAGATCTTCTTTCACTGATTTTTCATTTTGGATGTTTAAGAGATGGTCGCCTTTTCCCATAAGAAGATACTGCTCCAACCCCAAGGATTCAGTTGCTTTTGCAAGAGAAGATTTATTAACAAGTGATATTTTCATTTCACTAAGCTCAGATTCATCAAATTCACTTGATAAATAATTATCTACTTTAACTGGGAAGCCTTCATTTTTTAACGCTATTTCAAAAGCATTTCTTTCTTCTTCGCTTTCATAAGTTGTTTTTGTGTATCTTTCGGCAAGCCTTTTCACAACAAGCATGCCAAAAACGCTATCCCCTATGAATTCAAGAACCTCATTATCTTTTTCGGCAGGATTCTCCTCTACATACGATCTTCTAGTAAATGCTTGTTTAAGCAAACTCTTATTGTTAAATGTATAGCCAAGTATGGCTTCTATTTCTCTACTATTAAAGTGTTTCATATCGTTGTTCCTTTCGTTAAATGTTTTTTTGTTTGGTTCGTTTTTGGGTTTTTGCTAATGTAATAAAAAACACCTCCATGCTTAAAAAATTGCATAAAGGCGCAAAAAGACCAATTAATGCCAATACACCCATTATAGGCACTGCATCAATCGGTCTAACATAAAAAACTATTCAACGTAATTTAATCGTGTTTATAACTCCCTCGCGAAAGAAATTATAAACACAAAAATATTACAGAGCGCAGTTTTGAATATCACGCCTTTTGCTACAAAAAGCATAGCACACTTTTTTGATAATGTCAATAGTTTTTTTGAAAAAATATTTCGTTTTGTTTTGACCAAAAAACGACCTGCTATAAGCAGGTCGCAGTTTTAAAACTATTTGGATAAATAACTCTTCGTGTTAATTACAAAGGATTCTTGGATACTACTCGCCGACGGATTTGTTGGTCAGCATAATGCCTGTGAGGCGAAGGAGATTCGGCTTTGCCATTCGGGTTTTGCCCTCGCCGATGATCAGCGCTCTGCCACGACGGGTCTTTTCCCATCTGACAAGACCCTCGCCGTTGGGATCGCCCGAGGCGGCAAAATTACAGAGATAGTCGGTCATCTGACGGGAGACGTCGTGATCCCGCTCCTCCATAGGACGCCAGGAGTTTTCCAGCGTGCCGAACCAATACCACAGGTCGGCAGAATGCCAGGCGCCGCACCTGTCACCGGGGAGCATCCTGTCAAAGAGATAGACATATTTCTCTACACTCTTCTTCTGCCAGGAGCGTGTCATAGAGAACAGGATGGGGGGTGCCATATCGTGACTGTTGGAGCCCACGAGATAATGTATATCCTTGGGGTGTCCGTCCTTTACGATCAGCTCACCGTCAAGCACGGGGGTGGTAGACATTACGCCGCCGCGCAGCTCTCTCTTTGCGCTCTGCCACTGGGCAAAGAGCTCCTCGGGAGGTAGGGCTCGGAAATCGGCAAGGCTCTTGCACCCCGCCCTCTCCATAACCGCAGTCCAGAAGGGATATACCTTCTCCGGCGTAGTCATAAGCATATCGGTCATACCGCAGCCGCTGGACATCACAGCGCCCGAGAAAAGCCCCTCGCTGAGCGGAGAAAGGCAATGCAACTGCACGCTCATAGCGCCCGCGCTCTGTCCCATAACGGTAACGCGGGAGGGATCGCCGCCAAAGGCGGATATGTTATTCTTCACCCATTTGAGCGCCGCCAGCTGATCGTATAGACCGTAGTTGCCACAATGCCCTGCCTCCTCGGCAAGAGCGGGCAGACAAAGGAAGCCCAGCGGACCAAGACGGTAGTTTAGCGTAACCGAGACAACACCCTTCTGCGCCCAGACGGGATCGTCAAAGTGCTTCTCGTGACCGCAGCCACCGGTAAAGCCGCCGCCGTGAATATAGACTATAACAGGCAGATTGCTATCGGGGGTGGCATCGGCGGGAGTCCAGACGTTGAGGAACAGACAGTCCTCGCTGTAATCATAGCTCTCGCCGCGGCGGAACTCGTTGTAGTAGAAGATCTTCTTAAGATTTTCCTCCTCGTTATAGAAGGATCTGGGCTGATAGGAGCAGCTGCCGTAACTGGTGGCGTCATATACGCCCTCCCAGCTCTCAACCAGCCTCGGATACTCCCATCTGCCGGCAGTGGCATAGCGAATACCCTTGAAGGAGATAACACCGTCAAGTCGGCAGTCGGTGCCCTGTATTTTGCCGCAGGGGGTGGTAATAAGTTTTTCCATAATTTTTACCTTTATCAGCTCCGTCGCAGCTTTGCCGACGGACATTTTTGGGGGTTATTCTGCGCTTTCTGTCTCGGTGGGAGCGGCAGCAACCACTCTCTGTGCCGCCTTGAACTCGGAGATCTGACGGCGCTTCTCATCGTCTACATTCCAAAGGAACTTGAACGCCGCCCAGGAGCCGAGAATAAGTATACCGGGAAGAAGCACCGAAAGGAGCTTTATACCAAAGATGGTAACCTCGCTCTGACCTGTGGTGGAGGCACCGTTGTAGCCGAACCAGGAGAGCATAAACATACCGAGAGAGGAGCTGAACGCCTTACCAACTCTTCTGAACAGATTAAATGTACCGTAGATAGAGCCCTCGGTACGCTTGCCTGTAATCATCTCGTTGTAGTCAATAGCCTCACCGACAAGTCCCCACTGCATATAAACAGACATAGAGGAAAGACCGAGCGCAAAGTTGCTGACGATCATATGAACATAGGGGTTGATGTAGGTAATAGAGTGAGCTGCAAAGAGCAGGATATGAATAACCGAGCCGGCGATAAGTGCATAGCGGATAAATCTTACAAGTCCGATCTTCTTCGCTATTTTCGGGCCAAAGATGTATGTAACCATCATAATGGGCATAGAAACCACCATACCCTCGGTGGCAAGATCAAGTCCGCCGTACACATCCTTATAAAGATATGCGTTAAAGGTAGTGCCAAGAGCCTGTACCATACAGAAGAACAGACCGTGCAGGCAGAGAGCAAGAAATGGACGGTTCACACGGAAAACGTGGAGAATATCGGTAATCTTAACATTCTGCGCAGCCTCATCGGAGGCGGGAGCTGTCACACGCTCCTCGGTAAGTGCATAGTGACCGAGACAGAGCACGAAGCCTACTATGGCAAAGATAGATGCGCCGATAGCATATCCGACGGGACTTGTACTGCCGTATGCGTCAACGATAAGCATTACGATAGCGAGGGGAAGCATATTGCCTATACCCGAGCCGAGACCACGGGCAGAGGAAAGAGATGCACGCTCGTGATCGTTGTCTGCCATAGCAGAAAGCAGCGAGCCCATAGGGATGTTGAACATTGTGTATGCACCCTCATAGAGAATCTTGCAGGCGAAGAGCACGCAGATAAGGCCGATGCCCTGGAAGAAGGAGGGAACGATAAAGAGGGCAATAAATGTAACGCAAAGCAGAGGTGCAGAGCGAAGCAGCCAGGGACGGAACTTGCCCTTTGGATTACGGTTAGCGGCAAAGGATTTATCCATCAGCGCGCCCATAATGGGGTCATTGATAAAGTCCCAAATGTTCCATACGAGAAGAAGTATACCGAAGATGGCAGGATCAATTCCCAGCGCGTCGGTACAGTACATTCCGAACACCGCATCCATAAGTGCGAAGGTCATACATCCGCCCGCATCACCGAGCGCGTAGCCAAACTTGTGCTTAAAGCTGAGTCCACCCTTAGATGCTTTTTTCTTTGTGTTAAGCATTTTCAAAACCTTCCTTTTTTTGTTTTAGGCACACTTATTATATCACAATAATATGCGGTTGTCAATTATCTGTATTTTCGCAAAAAAACGGAGAGCATTTTGCTCTCCGTTTTCTATATTATTTGCTCTCTTCGTTGGTTTTTTCCCTGTCATTTTTGCCGTCGGTCGTATTTGTGTCCTCAGTTGCCGCATCCTTTTTCTCTGCCGTGTCAACAGAGTTACGGAACACCACATAGCGACAGAAGATATACTCCAGCACAAGATTCAGTACCATGGTGATAGCCTTGATGATGAACTCATCAACGCCCTCGGCTGCCGCCCAGCTGCTGAACCAGGTTGTAAGCGGTGTGAACACAAGGTAGAAGCCCGCCACCTGAAGCATAGCGATCTTTATATTGCCCGCCGACTTGAAGGTCACCTTACGGTTTATGGTAAAGTTCCAGATCACCGACAGAATAAGGCTGATAGGCTGGGCTATAACGATTGGAACGCCGACCAGACTCATTATTGCAAACGAGCCCGCGTCAATCAGTCCCGCACTGACCGAAATGATGGTAAACTTAGCTGCTCTCAGTAGTTCTTTTAGCTTTTTCTGCTTTTCCATAACGTCATTCTCCTTTGTCAGATGTATGCCATTATATCATAAAAGGAGTGGAAAAGCAACCTTTTTGGCTGATGTTGAGCTTTTGTGCCGATAAGTGAGCAGATGTCAAGCCAGGAGAAAGTCCATACAAAGCATCAGCGCAAAGCCGCCGAGCAAAGCATAGGTTGCCCCCCGCTGAGCGCCGTGAGCGTGGGTCTCGGGGATCATCTCGTCCGAGATCACATACAGCATCGTACCTCCCGCAAAGGCGAGGGCAAAGGGCAGAATTACCGATGAGATGCTGACCGCAAAGCCGATCAGCGTGCCCACCACCTCAACAAGTCCTGTGGCAGCCGCGATAAGCAGGGTGCGCTTTTTACTCACTCCCGCCGCCAGCATAGGCGCGATAATTACCATACCCTCGGGGATATTCTGCAGAGCGATACCGCCCGCGATGACCAGGGCACCGGAGGTATCTCCCGAGCCAAGTCCCACACCCGCCGCAATACCCTCGGGCAGATTGTGTATAGCGATAGCCATAACGAACAGCAGCACCTTGCTGAGCGAGCCGTTCTTATGCTCCTCCTGCTCTACTCCCGCGAGGGCGTGGAGATGGGGCACCAACCTGTCCACAAGATTAAGACATAGCGCGCCGACAAATATGCCCGCCACCGTAACCAAGAGAGCCACGGGCAGACCCCAGGCAGAGCCATACTCCACCGAGGGAATGATCAGGCCAAGCACTGCCGCCGCCAGCATAACACCCGCCGCAAAGGACAGGATTATATCCGAAAACTTATGTGTTATATTCTTAAACGCAAAGCCGATCAGCGCACCCACAAGGGTTGCACCGCCCACGCCAAGCGCAGTCAGCGCGGTAAGTAATAAGAGATCCATAACAATCCTCTTTCAAAATGAAATCCTGCGGGCTGATAATTTTAGACAAGAACCGCCGATTGTGACCGACGGCGTAGAAATCTACGACGAGAGTCCGGCAAGCGGCGGTAGAAAATTGTTTTCGTTCTTGTCAAAAATATCAGTCCATTAAAGAACCAGTGAAGGTGCGGAATATACCCTCGCCGCCAGCTCGGAGTTGAGCATATACAGGCTTCTGGGATCAGAGCCGAACAGCTCCATCTTAGTGATCATATCGTTGGCGTTAGTCTCCTCCTCGCCCTGCTCCTTTACAAACCAATCAAGGAACTGCATAGTACGGAAGTCGTGTACCTTATACGCCTCGGCATAGATGTCGTGGATAAGGCTGGTAACATACTTCTCGTGCTCAAGACCTGCCTTGAGAACATCCATATGAGAGTTAAGCTCCTTGTCGGGCTTATCAATCGCCTGAAGAGTTACCTCCATACTCTCGTTCTGAAGATACTGATAGAAGAGCATTGCGTGATCGCGCTCCTCCTGTGCCTGAATATAATACCAATTTGCAAAGCCGTCAAGGCCTACGCGCTTGAAGTAGTTGGAAAAGTCAAGATAGAGATAGGCGGAGTAAAGCTCCTTATTAATCTGGTCGTTAAGCAGCTGGTGTACTCTTTCGTTCATAATATTTTTCCTTTCTTTTTATCAGATGTCGCACTTCCAGAGGCCGTGGAGATTGCAGTATGCATAAACCTCAAGGGGCTTCTCACCTGCGAGAGCAAAGACAACCTCGGGAGATGAGCCCACCTCAAGATTCTTTCTCTGCACGCCGCGGTCGGTCTTAAGCTCTACCCAGAGGATAGAATGCTCCTCTGCCATAGGATGAAGAACAGAGCCTACAACAACGCGAACGCTGTCGCCCTCAACGGTTGCAACGGGAATGTGCTTCTCGCGGCTTGCCTCAACGGTACCTGCTACAACGGGGGTCATCTTCTGACCGCAGCAAACAACGGGAACACCCGAGTCATCAATCTTCTCAATAAAATTACCGCACTTCTCACAAATGTAAAACTTAGTATTAGACATATTTATTTCCTCCGTGGATTGTGTTTTTTGTTTTGTGATTAGATTATACCACATTTTTTTGCAGAATGTAAGTGACTTAGTCACATTTTTTTGCTGTTTATTAATAACTTTATTATTTTATTGACATAAATGCTTTTTGGTGCTATAATTTTTACAGTAAATATTTTGAGGTGGGCTATGAAAATACTCTCACTTTTAGAAAACACATCGCATAGAGAGGATATTTCAGCCGAGCACGGTCTGTCGCTGTACATTGAGGCCTGCGGCAAGAGGATCCTCTTTGACGCCGGTCAGAGCGATGCTTTTCTCAGAAACGCCCGTCAGCTCGGGGTTGATCTGTCGCTTGTTGATATAGCTATTCTCTCCCACGGCCACTATGACCACGGCGGAGGGCTCAGGCATTTTTGCGCCTTAAATAACCGCGCGCCTGTATATGTAAGAGAATCTGCCACCCTGCCCTACTATCACGGGCAGAGGTATATCGGGCTTGACACCTCGGGCGTTGAGAGAATTATATTTACAGACAGAGAGACCGATCTTGGCGAGGGACTGACGCTTGTGACACTTGACTGCGAGTGCTCTGACAGCGCGGGGCTTACCGTAAGGGTGGGCGAGGAGTATCTGCCCGACGGCTTTGACCACGAGCAATATCTGCTTATCCGCGAGGGCAACAGACGGGTGCTTATCAGCGGCTGCTCTCACAAGGGAATAGTAGCCATAGCCCGACATTTTCGCCCGGATGCTCTCGTGGGCGGATTTCACCTGATGGGCGCTGATGAAGAAAAGATCAGGAGCGTGGCAGAGCGGCTTTCCAAAATTGACTGCGACTTTTACACCTGTCACTGTACGGGGGAAAATGAATATGCCATTCTCAGCAAAAATATGAAAAGGATAAAATACCTGTCCGCAGGCGACGGTATTGAGATTTGAAATGAAGGACACAGAGCTTAGAAAATTATACGAGGACGCCTTTCCCTTCTGGGATGAGCTCAGCGAGTGGGATAAAAACACCTTCCTCAGCTCCTCATACGAGGTCAGCTTCCGCGGTGGATCTACCGTTCACGACGGCGGCGAGTGTACGGGTGTAATACTGATAAAGTCGGGCTGTCTCCGTCTCTATATGCTCTCCGACGAGGGCAAGGAGGTGACTCTCTACCGCCTGTTCCCCGGTGAGATGTGTATTCTCTCGGCATCCTGCGTGCTGCATACGCTGACCTTTGACGTAATGATTGACGCCGAGGAGGACAGCGACTGTATAGTGGTGGGCGGATGCGCCTACGAGGGTGTGTGGCAGAGATCCGACGCGGTGAAGATCTTTACCTACGAGACCGCCCTCGCCCGCTTTTCAGATGTGATGTGGGTAATGCAGCAGATACTCTTTATGAGTATGGACAAGCGACTTGCCATCTTTTTGCTTGACGAGGTGGCGAAGAACGGCGGCGATACGGTAAAGCTGACTCACGAGCAGATAGCAAAATATATGGGCTCTGCCCGCGAGGTCGTATCAAGAATGCTGAAATACTTTGTCTCTGAGGGGCTAATAACAGCCTCAAGAAGCGAGGGCATCAGGATAATTGATAAAAAGCGGCTGAGAGAGATCACAAAGTAGCATCAAGGAGGTAAATATGATCATTTCTGTTATTATCTCTGCAATATTGCTGATAGTTGGTATCAGGGCTATTATTAAAAGAGGGGACAGGGGTCGCGCTCCTGCTCTTATCAGCTGCTCGCTCGTTTATCTTGCGGCGGCGATCGTTGCACAGATATTTATCTATTCAGAGGACATTGTGATGACCGTAGGCGGCACTGAGCTTGTCATCTCCTACCCTCTCATATTCAATATTGCCGCACTTATCACAGGTCTTATCTTTATGTGTGCAACGGTGAAGATAAATCACCGCGAGAGTATATTCGTTCCCATCATTTTCTCGGGATTTTTCATTGTTCCCCTGTTTATATTCCTCGGCATCGGTTGGCTGATGCAGCAGGAGGGCGAGTTTGCAGGAGCGGGTGACATCTCAATTCTGTATTACTGGGTTCAGCTGATCTTCCTTGAAGGACTCAGCATCTGCGCCATTTATTACGACTATCTGCCCGAAGGTGTCACCGATCCCATAGAGAATATCATCGCGGGTATGGAGGGTCATGAATACCAATAAAAAAACTCCCTTTCGGGAGTTTTTTTATATTTTGTAAGCACTTATGCGCCGACCATCTCAAGTATCTGCGCCTTGCTTCTTGCGCCGCTGACTCTCTTTACGATCTCGCCGTCCTTCATAACCACCAGCGTGGGAATGGAGAACACGCCAAACTCCTTTGCCAGAGCGGGATTGTCATCAACATTTACCTTTGCTACAAGCAGGTCCTCTCTCTCGGAGGCGATCTCATCCACTATGGGCAGTACCATACGGCAGGGGCCACACCAATCTGCGTAAAAATCTATGAGAGAGATGCCCTCGCGCTCTCTTACCTCGCTAAAATTATTCTCGTTATACTTTACTGCTGACATAATCTGTCTCCTTTTCTTTTGTTATTGTGAGTAGATTATAGCATAAAAAACAGGCTGCTTCTGTGACAAGGTCACAAAGCAAAAGGCTGAGCGAAAAAGGCTCAGCCTTTATATTCAGAAATCAATCCTCAATGCCGAAAAGCCACTTGAAGAAGTCCACTATGGCATCCCAGATTATCTGGAAGATGTTGCGGTTATCCTCTTCTCCGTCAGGAGTATCTGCGGGGGTCTCGGGCTCATTTTCCTCGGGATCCTCGGGCTCTTTGGGATCATCCGTAGGATCGTCGGGATCGGTGGTGCCGCCGGGATTATCGGGGGTGTCAGGATCGGTGATTGGATCATCGCCCGGATCATCCTCGGGAGTATAGTCGGGGTCGTCCGCACCGCAATTCACGCAGACGCCCTCCTCAAAATCGTGACCTGTGGGATCAAGCTGCTCTGTATAGCTGTCGCCACAGTAGCAGAGATACTCCACAAGACCGCCCTCGGTACAGCCGGGCTCGGTTACGGTCTGCTCATACTCGTGGATGTGGGTCTCATTGGGAACGAACGCCATATAGAAGAGATTGATAGAATCGTCCTTTGTGATAGCGTGTCTGCCCGACAGAAGCTCAATCTCACAAACCTGGCTTGCGGGTATATCATAGGACTTGCCATCCACCTTTATCTGCTTGCCTGCCGCGGAGGTGGTACCTCCGAAAATAAGTATCAGCTTACCCGCCTCGGCGGTAAAGGAGATGTTGGTAGACGTCTCAATCTTAAGACAGGTGGTCAGCTGCTTTCCGTCATAGGTCACGCTGCCCTTGGCGGTAGAGGTGTTGCCCGAGATGGTGAAGAAGCCCTCGGGATCAACCTTGCCGTTGTCGGTAAAGCTGTGATTCTGATTGCCTGCAGGAATAATAACGTCGGGTGTATCACCACCGCCTGTGCTGCCGCCCGCGCCGCCTGTACTGCCGCCGTCATCCGGCACATAGCTCTCGTGTCCTCTGTGTCCCGCATCTCTTGCCACTACCACCTTCATATCGGCTATGCTCTCCTGGATAATATAGTTACCCGATGGAATATAGCTGATGGTGGGGTCAAGCTCAAAGGAGGCAAATCTGTTAGCAGAGGAAACGACCGTATCTCTGCCTGCCACTATGGTGGCGTCGTTATTCTTCGTGCAGTTTACAAAGGAGTCGCCGTAGCTCTTTACCGCGCCCGCCTTGATGGTGACGGGATTCTTGGAGTTAAGGAACAGGTTGTACTCAGAGAAGATATATGCGTTTACTCTGGGGTTCATACAGTAGGATGTCTGACCCTCAAAGATGTTGTTATACATATGGATATTTGCCTGACGGGCGAGGGGCGCACGGGATTCGCAGCCCTTCCAATAATTATGATGATAGCTGATATGATACTGCATATCGCTGTCACCACCGCCAAGCAGATTTGTCTTATGATATCCGCTGTACAGACAGTAGGAATTGGTGAAATACTGTCCGCGCTTGAAGTCGCAGGCACCGTCACCGCCGTCCTTATCACTCTCGGCAGGGTTGGCAATGATGGGAGCATAGAAGGAGCAATGGTGTATCCAGCATCTCTCAACGGGAGCGACCAGATTGCTGCCCGATCTGACACCCTCCATACCGACACAGTCCTCGGGAACGTTGCGGAAGGCGAGATTGCGAACCTCAAAGCTGCGGCCGATGCCCTCGGAATAATCGGAGGTCTGACAGATGAAGTGGAGACCCCAGCCGTCAATGGTAGCATCGCTGCCCACACCCTCAATGGTAATGTCCTTGCCGCCCTGCATACGCGCCATAAAGCCGTTGTCACCCTCGGTGCCGCCGTAGTTTACACTGTCAAAGGCGGTGAGTCCCTCGGGAGCGGTCACGCGACCTATGATACGAACTACAAGAGGAGTGCCCTCGCGAGCCAGCTTACGAATTATATCCGAGTTGGTATTTGCAGTTCCGCCCTTGGAGTTTTTGCCTCCACCTACATCCTTGCCCACCGAGTTGAGTATATTTCCAATACCAACAACGGTAGTGCCGTCCTTTGCGCTTAGGCTGACGGTGTTCTTGTTTTCCTCGGTAACATAGAGGACTATGGCGCCCTCTTTGAGCGTGCCGTCGTTGTTATACGCGCCAACGCCCTCGCTGTAATTAAAGTGAGCATATCCGCTTCTGTCATAGGGAAGAACGGTGACAGGCTCTGTCAGAGTGGGCTCGGAATGATCCTCGCCGCCCTTAGTAGGCTGGATCTTAAAGCGATATTCACCCGCCGAAAGACCGAGGGCGTCTGCATAATATGTATCACCCTGTCTGTGCAGAAGCGCGCCGTCTAAAAGCGACCAGTCGGAGGAGGAGGGGGCTATATATACCTTATATCCGTCGCCATCGGAAAGAGAGGCGGGAAAGCTGACCGTAGCAGACTCAAACCAACCCTCCGTCTTTATCTCATCTGCGGCATAGCTGCCGACCGCAAAGACAAAAGCCGTGGGAACAAGCATAGTAATCACGATAATCAAACTAATAAGCCTTGTTTTGTTCATAAAAAGCCCTCCGTTTTGTTTTAACGATATTATTTCATTATAATTATAACACATATATATGTAAAATGTCAACAAAGTATTTGAAAATCGTCGGTTCCGCAAAGCGACAGATGGTTTTTTCCTGTCATTTTCTCTTGACAGATGAGGGGCAAAATGTTATAATCATAAAAAAAACACAGGAGAATATGATGGCAAAACAAAAGAAAAACGCAAATTATGCAACCGAAAAAACCGAAAAAGCAAGACTTGAAAAGGAAGAGCAGAAGAAAAAAGAAAAACAGCTGAAGCTGCTCAAAACCATAGGCTTCTGGTCGGCGGCTGCACTGATCATTATAGGCGCGATATTACTGCTGCTTATGGCGGTGGGAGTATTTGACTACACATCAAACGCCACCGAGCACGTGACCCTTACCATGAGCGACGGCACCCAGCTGCACATTGAGCTGTACGGAGAGGATGCCCCCGAAACCGTAAAGCACTTTGTCAGTCTGTGCAACAGAGGCTACTTTAACGGTATGTCGGTTCTGTCGCTTATAGACAACAGGCTTGCTATGGGTGATGTAAAGGCCGACGGCTATCTTACGGGAATTACCGGCGAGTTCAGCGCAAACGGCTATGACAACCCTATTGAAATGAAGAAGGGTACTCTCTGTCTCAGCAGAGGAAATCTCTATAACTCCGGCTACGGTCAGTTCTTCATTCTCACAAAGGACGATCCCTCTATCAAGGGAGAATACGCAGCCTTTGGCAGAGTGACAGACCTTATTGCCCTTGAGCGCTTACTCAGCAAGTGCAGCGTTGACTCCGAGGGTATCGTGACGGACGCGCCCACCATAAAGAGCATTTCAATCCACGAGGCACACCACTAATTTACCTTATTTGTAAATATTTGTTGACAAAAACGGCTATCCTATGATGGATAGCCGTTTATTTTTTATTTTTTCTCTTTTTTATTTATCTTATCAATAGCCGCCTTGCCTGCCTCTGCCGCGGTGGGAAGTCCCCCGGGGGGCTGCTGCCACTGGGTAGCAATAAACAGGTTTTCTACCCCGTCAACACTGCCGTCTTTCGGTATTGGCAAAAATCTCTCGGGAATGGCAAAGCTCATAAACGAGCCTACATCAGAGCCGACGAATCTCACATAGCTGGCAGGTGTCCAGAAGTCAATGAGTGTCAGTCTGCCCGCAAGGGTGGGACAATGGTCCTCTATCAGTTGGCGGATAACCGTCGCCAGCCTCTCGCATCTCTGACGGTATGCCGCCCTACTCTCCTCTCTGAGCCTGATAAACTCCCGACAGGCGCCGTCGCCAAAGCAGAAGGTCATAGTCTGAATGATATTCTTACCCTTTGGCGCATAGGAGGGCTCGTGAGAAAACTCGCGTACTATCAGCTGCTTCGTACCAAGCTCAGTCACATATTCCTTTGGTACATCAAAGATCAGGTCGCCCTCAAAGGGCAGTTCGGGACAGTCAACGGCAAATGCCGCGTGATATGCGGAAAATCTATTCAGCGAGGCGTTGTCATAGAGCTTTTTTATTTCTTTCGGCATAGGCAGGTCAACCAGCTTGCCAAAGGTGACTGCGGGGTCGGTGGTGAGAACGACGTAATCTGCAAAAATCTCATCTCCGTCCTCAAAGCTGACCGATCTTGCCCTGCCACCCTCAAGGTTAACCTTAGTCGCCCTCTTTTTCAGCAGAAGCTCTCCGCCAAGCGACTTATATCTCTCGGCTATTCTCTCTGCAGCGCGAAGCGAGCCTCCCTCGGGGAGCGCACCGTTTTTGCCGCAGTAGGTTGCATAGACATAGAGCAGAGCAAGCGCGCCAAAATCATCTCCCCAGAAGCCGGTGATGAAGTTGCGCAGCAGGGGGCTCTTGAATCTTCTCGCAAGACCGCTCGTGGTAAGTCCGAAATAGGTAAGCACGGGTCCCACGCCCGATAATAATCTGCCGAGAGTGATGCCCTCGTTACAATCCTTGCCCGCTATGTGATCCATACCCATTACCAGATCTATGGCCGAGCAAAAACGCAAAATCTCCCGCTCATCCTCCGGAGAAGCGGCAAGCATATCTCGGTAGAGCGCGGCAAGAGATGGCTTCAACATTATTCTCTCCCCATCTCTGTCACAGGTAAAGAGGCTCTCGGGCTGAAGGATGCCAACGCCCTCGCCCAGCATACCCAGATCGCACCAGATCTTATATAGAGAGGATGCGGGGTTCGTGCCGGTGAGCCAATGGATACAGTTGTCAATATGATACTCTCCGCGTGTCCAGCCGGTCAGATTTCCGCCCGGAATGATGTGACTCTCACACACAACAGCCTCGTGACCGCCAAGCCTTGCATATATTCCTGCCGAAAGACCGGCAACGCCGCCGCCGATTATCAGTATTTTAGCCATATAAAAACCGCCTTGATTTATTATTCTGCAGATTAATTATATATCCTTTTGCTGAAATTAACTTAAATGACGTGCGTAGATGTTATTTGATCTTTGCCAGCTTTTTCGGATTGGCAATCACTATGAGAGAGCTGCCGCTCGTCAGCTTTTCCTCAGGAGGAATATTAACCACCAGGCGGTCCTTGTTCTTCAGTGCAACTACATTAATATTATATTTTTTACGCAGATTAAGCTCCATCAGGCTCTTGCCAACCCACTCGGGTCTGACATCCAGCTCTATCATAGAAAACTCCTTGGAGAGCGTTATCATATCCACAAAGCCCGATGACAGCAGATTTTTTGCCAATCGCACGCCGCCCTCTCTCTCGGGAAAAACGACTACGTCTGCGCCGACACGCTCAAATATCTTCTGATGCATCTCGCTTGAGCATTTTGCGACAACGGTAGCCACCCCCGCCTCTTTACACAGAGTTATTGCCATAACGCTGGCCTCAAGATTGCTTGCCATTGCTATTATAACCACGTCAATGCTACCTATATCCAGCTTTTTTATAACCTCGGGATCGGTAATATCCGCGCACTTGCATACCGGTATATCCAACGCTGCTGCGTTTACCCGGCTCTCATCAATATCAATGGCTAAAACCTCAACGCCGCTGGCGACAAGCTCTTTTGCCACCGCCAAGCCGTATCTACCTAAGCCGAAAACCGCATAATTCTTATTAATACTCATCTTAATTTACCTATCCAATACTGATTTCTTCTGTCGGATTTTTAATAATATTACTGTTTTTCTTATCTCCGTTCAAGGCCAGGGCAAGAGAAATAGGCCCTACCCTTCCAAGATACATCGTAATAATAATGATAATTTTCCCCGCTTCGTTAAGAATGGGCGTGATTCCCCTGGTAAGACCTACCGTGGCAGTTGCGCTGGCGGTCTCGTAGACGATATCAATTAACGGAGCCGAGCATACCGCTGAAAGCAGGAGCGTGGAAATAAAGAATATGCCAAAGGACATAGTGCATACCGCAGCCGCCTTTCCAACCGCCGACCTGGGTATTCTGCGTCCGAGGAGAGAGACCTCGCTATCGCCCTTGATGTTCGCCACGGCAGATGCAACAAGAACAACGGCGGTGACGGTCTTTATACCTCCCGCCGTACCAACGGGAGAGCCGCCGATAAACATCAGCAGCACACAGATGATCGCGGTGGGAGCGGACAGATTTTCCTGCGGCAGAGAAGCAAATCCTGCCGTACGGGTGGTCACAGACTGGAACAGAGAAAGCTGTATTTTATCAAACCAACCGAGAGGGCCGAGAGTCTGGGGATTATCGTGTTCAAACAACAGAATGCCCGCAGCGCCGACTACAATCAGCAGAGCAGAGGCTATAATGGCAATACGGCTGTGTAAGGTCAGTCGCCTTGCCGACCTTTTATCAGAGCTCATAACCCTGATAACATCCCACCACACGATGTATCCTATACCGCCGAGAATAATAAGCGCCTCGGTGGTGAAATTAACGATCGGATTGGTGGCGTAGCTATACAGGCTTGTCTCTCCGATGATATCCATGCCTGCGTTACAAAAAGCGGATACGGAGTTGAATACCGATATCCATATGCCCAGCGCGCCAAACTCGGGGATAAACACCGTCATATATAATAACGCGCCGATACCCTCAACAACAAACGTGCCTATCATGACCTTCTTTACAAACGCACCGAGTCCGGACAGAGTGTTTAGATTAAAGGCATCCTGTAGCAGCAGTCGGTCGCTGATGCCCATTTTTCTATTAAGGAGCATCATAAGTCCGCTCATTATTGTAATTAAACCAAGACCGCCGATCTGGATAAGAATCAAGATCACAGCCTGTCCGAAGGGACTCCAGGCAGATGCGGTGGTAACAGTAACGAGTCCGGTTACGCAGGTGGCGGTGGTGGCGGTGAACAAAGCGTCAAGGTAGTCTACCGAACGACCGTCAGCCGAGCTTATGGGTAACCATAGCAAAAGACTGCCCAACATAACGACCAAAAGAAAGCTCAGCATAATTATCTGTGTTGTGGACAAAGAGAGTCCTTTTTCTTTTTTCAAGCGCTCCACCTCCATTTTTTTATTTTATTATATCATTATTTTATAAAAAAATCAATAACCCCTCAAAAAAACAAAAGTAAAGAGTCAAACCGAGGGATAGACACGAGTGTAGCCTAAGCCGTTTTTTCTTGCAAAATAATAACTCAAAAGCATTTATCAATGAAAAAACATAGCAAAATGTAATTTACAGTTTACATAATGCTATGTTTCGTTAAGTTTTACATATTCATTTGTGCCTTGATCCTTTCAAGCTTTGATGCGAGAAAAAGAAACAGCGTCGGGAAAAGCGCCCCATTGGTTGCCAGCTGCAGAGCATAGAAAACTACGCCACGCAGATAGTAGAGACCAAGGTTTGCAAAATAAAAATCGTTTATTCCGAGATAGAACGCCACATCTATTGCCGAGGACAAAATGCCAAAGCAAAGGGTCAAACCCAAGGCAACGCCCGTCAGGATAAGCCTGTTTTTTACCCCTCTGCGACCCAGCAGCATAAAGATAAGCGCCACCGTCGGCCAATATATAATATAGGTTATGATCCAGCTGCCAAAGCCCCATATCAGCGGCTCAATCAGTACAAAGACCGCCGCCGCCAGAACACCGTATATGCCGAACACATAGCCGTACAGGGCGCAGAGTATGGTTACTACCTCTATATTCGGCAGAGCCGACAGCACAAGCTTTCCGCACTCCAGCGTGGCTGCCATAACGCCAACCAGAGCAACTCCCTTAGCGCCGAGAGATAGCTTTTTCTTTAAGTCATTATTCATCATCAAAGCCTTCTTTGTTTTTTCGGAATCAGTAGGGTGACTTCTCAAGTCGGAACAAAATCACCGTGCCGTCCTCAACTCTCATACTACTGAGTCCCACGCCCGCCTGATAAAGAGTTGTACCCTCGTAATCGTATGTGGGCGAGCCCTGGTAGCTGTCCTCCTGGCGAGAGGTATATACTATCACATACATTCCCGCGGAGGAGTCCTCCTCTATACTGTTGACTCCGGTCACATATGCGCCATAGCCGGTGTCGTTCATCTCAATGGTGAAATCGGTGTCAGACGCCGCGAGATAATTCACCACGCCGACAGCACCCTCCTTCTTGTTAGTCACATTAAAAAGATCAACCTCATAGGCAGAAAATCTGCCGTCGCTCTCCTCTACCACCACCTGTGCGTTGCCGCTGAAGGCGACCGAGCCTGTAAAGTAATCACAGCCCGAAAGGGTGAGTAGCAGAATGCTCAGTAAAATGAGCGTGGAAATAATCCTGTTTTTCATTGTTTTTTACCTCTTTTTCTTTGATTTATTATAGAAAAAGCATATCATAGGTAAAAGAAAACCGCCCGAGGATCGGGCGGTGAATAAACGCGAACAATAAGACATAAGGCAAAGCCCTACG
Source organism: Eubacteriales bacterium (assembly GCA_045533775.1). Classification (GTDB taxonomy): domain Bacteria; phylum Bacillota; class Clostridia; order Oscillospirales; family CAG-272; genus UBA1740. The sequence goes on along the minus strand of JAZSIK010000047.1, from coordinate 29,067 downwards.
CCAAGCATCCGTATTTACACTCTTCCTTCATTTGCCCAAGGAATATGCATTCTGACCGCGTGCGGTCTGTCCGACAGGCCTTCCGACTGGGAGATGTATGGCGCACCTCGTCACGGCAATGGCTGTTGCGGCGGATCTGCCCCGCCTTTCCCTGCTTGGAATGGAGATCTCTCTCCCGGACACCAGAATTATACACTATATTTTTACATTTGTCAAGACGGATCGGTCTTGTTTTTCTCCGAACGCTCTGCGCGGCGGGGTCGGCTTTCTCTTGCCGCAAGATACATATTTATGGTCGCCTCCAGAGTTTCCTTAAGAGCTGCGCGCATCTTTTTGGGAAGAGAGTGACTGCGTCTGTACAGACTAAGCAGCTCCTTCTCATCCTCCGACAGCTCTGAGCTACCCTCACCGATAGGAATATCCATCAGCTCACCCACGGTAACGCCCAGATATTCGGCAAGAGGTGTCAGCCGACGCATAAAGGAGGCGGATCTGCCGCGGCGCCAATTATTAACCGTTTTTTCAGGCAATCCCAGGGCTCGCTCAAGAGCGGCATCACTCTGGGCGCGGGAGTCAATCAGAGAGAGCAGCTGCTCTCTGGTTTTTTCTACATCGGCCTTCATTTTTTGCCTCCTCGCTTGCCGTGTGGCGCGCCCTTATTCTTGTCAGTGGGCTTTTTTCTCGGCGATCTCGTACGGGGAGCGCTCTCATAGAAGGGCTTTTTCTCTGTCTCCTTAGGCGATTTTTCGGTTATTTCGGCTGATTTTTCGCTCTTTTGCTGCTTTTTCCCGCTTTTTTTTACAGTCGGCTTATCGGTGGAAAAGCCAAAGCGACCTATCACCTCACCCAGCGAATAGTACTCACCGTGAGCATATGCCAGAAGGTCGGCGCGCTCAAAATGCAGCTTGCCCTCCTCGTCAAAGAGCGACTCGTCACAGGAGATGCCAAGAATATCCGCCACAAACACATCGTGAGAGCCCATAGGCAGAACCTCACAGACGCGGCACTCAAGGGCGATGGGACACTCGGCAATAATTGGGGGCGCAACCTTGTCGCTTCTCAGCTTTGTCAGGTGGCACTTCTCAAACTTATCCACCTTTGCACCCGTATAGATACCCACATAGTCTACCTCGCGGGCGAGAGACGTGGGAGCGAGATTAATGACAAACTCACCGCCCTCCTTCAGTATTCCGTAGGAGTGACGGCTGGGACGGACAGAAATATATGTGCGGGGAGGATGGCTGGCGAGTATGCCCGTCCAGGCGATAGTAAGCACATTTGCCCTCTCAAAATCACCCACCGTTGCCATAGCGGGAGGCAGAGGCGCCATAAGGGTGCCGGGAGCAAGTTTTTTTCTCTTATTACTCATATTTCCCTCCGAGACTATTACTTTTTCTCAAGCATACCCATCCACATATGAGTGAGGATAGGATCGGGAAGGATCTTGAAGAGCAGATGCTGAAGCTTGGTATACCAGTTGGTAACATACATTGTTCTACCTCTGTCGGACGCCTTGATACAGCCCTTTACCACCTTCTCACAGCTGAGCAGAGGCTTCATTGCGCCATCGCGGGGACGGGTCACATCACCCTTTGCGGTAGCCTTGCCGAGAAACTCGGTGTGTACCCAACCGGGACAGAAGCAGGTGGCGCGCACGCCGTATTTCTTTATCTCATAGTTCAGCGACTTGGTGTAGTGAAGGACAAATACCTTGCCCGAGGAGTAGGTGTTGAAATAGGGGAGAGGTGTGAAGCAGGAGCCCGAGCCCAGCTGGATGATTCTGCCGCCCCGCTCCATATAAGGAACTACCATATGGGTGATCAGGACGGTTGCCTTAACATTAAGGTCAATCATCATCTCAACCTTTTTCTCCTCAATCTCATCAAAGCCGCCGAAATCGCCAAAGCCCGCGGCATTCACAAGATATTTTACAGAGGGCTTCTCGCTCTCCAGCTGCTCTCTGATAGCCTCAATTCCCTCCTTGGTGCAGAGATCTGCACAAATAACTCTATACTTTACGCCCAGGCTCTCACCCAGCTCTACCATTCTCTCGCGGCGGCGCGCAACGAGCCACAGCTCATCTACTCTGCCCGCATATCCTCTGGCAAACTCGGCACCGATGCCGCTGGATGCGCCCGTAATTATTGCAACTGTCATAATATTCCTCCTTAATAAATACAATATTTTACAATATTTCTATTGATTATTAGACATATATTTGCTATAATAATTCTAACACTAATAGTGTACTTTGTCAATAATTATTCGTAAATAATGCGAACTTTGATAGATTAACGAAAGGAATTACGAAAATGAAAAGCAATATTACCCGTCTTATAGCGGTGATTTTACTTATTGCGACGGTGATGCTGTCGCTCTCCTCCTGTGTGGAGTTTGATTTCTACACCAACCTTTTTGACTATCTTGAAAACCAGAACGGAAACAACGGCGGCGATGGCGGTGACGGTGACGGTGATAACGACGGCGGACTTCCTATGCTACCCGATCTGCCAAGCGACGGCAGCACAGGTGAGTTTTACCCCGGAAGCGGTCAGGGTGACACCTCAGGCCTTGATTTTTCTGCAAGAATGATGCTCTCGTCGGTTAGCATCGTATGCAAGTTTGCCGATTCGGTCAGCGCAGGCTCGGGAGTTATTTATAAGGTTGATAAAACCACCGGCGATGCCTACATTATCACAAATTATCACGTTGTATATTCGGCAGGCTACGGCAGAGCCGATTCTATAAAGCTCTACCTCTACGGTATGCACCTTAACGGCTATGCTATCAGCGCAAAGCTGCTGGGCGGCTCTGTGACCTATGATATAGCGGTGCTTAAGGTCAGCGGCAGCGAGGTTATCAAGAACAGCTATGCCATCGCGGCAACCGTTGCCTCCTCCGAGGATGTGCGCGTGATGGACAGAGTATATGCGGTGGGCAACTCCGAGGGTATGGGTATGTCTGCCACCGAGGGTATCGTGAGCGTTGAGAGTGAAAGCCTTGAGCTGACGGGCGCGGATAACTCGCTGATCTCCCTGCGCGTTATGCGTGTGGATGCGGCGGTAAACCACGGCAACTCGGGCGGCGGTCTGTACGACAGTCAGGGCCGTCTTATCGGCATCGTATCGGCAAAGGACGTAAGCTCGGATGTGGATAATATGGGCTATGCGATCCCCTCTGACCTGGCGGTAAAGCTGGCAAACAACATCATTGACCACTGTAACGGCAGCTCCAAGACCAGAGTAACCAAGGCGCTGATGGGCATTACCATTACCGCCTATGTGAGCGGACTTGAGATCACCCCCGAGGGTGACAAGGTATACGAGGTAAATCTCGTTGAGGTAATTGAGATCTCGGGCGGCAGTCTTGCCGAGGGCAAGGTTAAGGTTGGCGATATTGTAAACTCTATCACCGTTGACGGCAAGGAAACCAAGGTATGGCAGATCCACCACGTGACAGACGCTATGCTTGATGCCCGTGTGGGCAGCACGGTCGTGCTGAATGTGACAAGAAACGGTCAGCCCCTCAAGTTCACCTTCACTATCAGCGAGTCTGACTTTACCACAGTAAACTGATTATAAAGCAAAAAATAGCGCGTATTTGTAAACCTTGATTTACAAATACGCGTTTTTTATTAAATAACAGACACCGTATCGCCGAGAGGCAGAGAATAGATCTGCACCTCGCTCGGTCTCTTGCCGAAGATTTTTTCTATTGCCAGGGAGTAAAGACCCAGCTGCATAGAGTGCTTGTCCCTCAGCTTTTTCTCAGCAAGACTGCGATCCAAAAGCTCCTCCCTTGTCAGTCGGTCGGTCTTATAGTCGCAGAGGAGTATGCTGCCGTCCGGATTTACAATAATACAGTCAATTACACCCTGTACCAGAATATCTCTGTCCCGGTAAGCCTCTAACTTTTCCTCATCGGCAGTAAAGGCAGTGGCAGGCAGATATACATTAAATCTCAGCTCACGGTATATTCTCTCGGCTGAAAGCATTCTGCCGATAAGGTCGGAGTGACGGAAGAGCTCAATTTCTCTAAGTCGCACTCTCTCTGCATCACGCTCGCTGATAAATCCAAGACTGCAAAGGCGGGAAAGCTCCTCCCGGGCGCCATTCCGAACCAGCGACTCAAGGTCGCAGAACTGCATAAACAGGTGGGTGGCTATGCCTCGCTTCGCACTCTCGTCCTCATCGGTGCCGAGGGCAAAGGCGGGCAAGATCCTACGCTCCTCGCTCTCGTCGGGGCCCTGTATATCCTCTGTCGGAGCAGGCTCATCCAGGCTAAGACGCCCATCGGACTCTGTGCCGTCAAGAACAGTTGGTGACATAGCCGACACCGACATTTTTTCGGGCAGGACCGTAAGAAGTCTTGCGGGATACTCAAAGCTGAAGCGGGAGATCAGCTCGGAATACAGCTCGCCGTTAAAGGCGGCTGCCTCCTTTGTCGCAGATATCTCCTCTGCATCGCTGTTTTGCGCCTCGCCCACGGTAAGACCGCAGAAGGCCTCGCTGCTGAGGGCGGAGCTGCCCTCACAGGTCATAATTACCTCCTGGTAGGAGGACAGGTCGCGCAGAGAATACTCCGAGAGGTTGTCGCGGATAACCGACATTCTGAGCATATATTCCTCCCTGTCAACCGTAGGACACTCGCCGACCACGAAGAGCCTCTCTCTCGCTCTCGTCAGAGCAACATAGAGTATACGCAGCTCCTCCTCATAGAGCTTTCTTGCGATCCTGTGATTGATGAGATCGCGCACCGGGTTCTCCACCAACGCAAGTCCCGAGGGGGTGCGCAGACGGAAGGAGATGCCGAAGTCCTCGGAGAATACCAGACGGGAGGCGCGCTCCTTGTTATATATGGTAGCGTCGGACTCCACGAGAAATACTATCGGATACTCAAGACCCTTTGATGCGTGGGCGGTAACGATCTTCACCGCGTCCACACCCGCCTTTGCGCGAGTGTCATCAAAGGTGGTCTTTTTATCAATAATGTTATTAATGAAGCTGATGAAGTTGTAAAGGCCCTTGAAGGAGCCCGCCTCATAGCCTCTCGCATAATCGTAGAGCAGAGTCAGGTTTTCCTTACCGCCTGTGCGGGAGGCGAGGGACATAAGGCCTGTCTCGCGGTAGAGCTTATAGATCAGCGTATCAACGCCCACGCCCTCGGCAATGGTGCGGTAATACTCAAGGGTGCCGAGGAAGGATCTGCCCTTTGCAAAGTCGGGGTTTTCCTCGGTGTATGTCACAAGCGACTCATAGAGACTCTCGCGCCCGGTCTGTCTGATAGCCAGCAGATCGTCGGCGGTGAAGTCAAAGAGGGGCGAGCAAAGAAGCCCCGCAAGGTAGATGTCGCGGCGTGGGTTGTCAATGGTGTTCAGAAGACAGAGTGCCAGAAGCACCTCGGGAGAGAGGAAAAAGTCCTTGGCGCCCGAAATACAAGAGGGAATACCGCGGCTCTCCAGCGCGGCGGCATATTCAACGTCGCGCCCCCTGGCGTTTCGCAGAATTATGGCGATATCCGAGGGACGTGGGGGCTCTCCGTTATCAAGTCTGCCCTCTGAGAGCAGCTGAGAGATCTTCTCCGCCACCACCTCTGCGGGAGTGATGTCACCCCCCTTATCCAGCATACAGAGTGTGGGATAGGCATACTCGGGCTCGCCACCCTCGTGTATCTTGGCATAGCCAAGCCTGTCATCCTCAACATAACCGATTGACTCGCCCACAAGGGCAAAGGCGCGGTTGAAAATATTGTTTACAAAGTCAACGATGCCTCTGTCACAACGGAAGTTGCTGGACATAAAGATGGATGCGGCGTCGCCCGTAGCATCATTAAGAGGCGGGAAGGCGTTTTTCATCCCCGCAAAGATCTCGGGACAGGCGGAACGGAAGCCGTAGATGCTCTGCTTGATATCGCCGACCATAAATCTGTTGTCGGGTCTTGAGATAGCCTCAAAAATACGGTTCTGCAGACTGTTTACATCCTGATACTCGTCAATATAGATAGCCTCAAACTGCGAGGCAACGTTCAGGGCAATATCGGTGGGGCGCCCCTCGTTGATCAGACACTTATAGGTATACCTCTCAATATCAGCATAGGAGAGAGCGCCGCGACGGCGCTTTTCCTCCATAAACAGACGGTCAAACTCAGCCTCAAAGCGATAAAGCACCGAAAGCAGCCTGTGCATAGAGGCAAACAGGGCTCTCCACTGCTCCTCAGAGTAGGAGAAATATCCCTTTATTTTGCCGAGATCATCCTTCATCATATCGCGCAGAGCCGAAAAGCTGTGCATAGCGTCGGTCTGATTGTCCTTGCGCACGCTGGGCTTCTTCATCAGCGAATAATCAAGAAGTCTCTCTCTTGCGGAGGTATAGCTCTCTGCCCGTCTGAGCCCGACGAGAAGCTCTCTGTCGCTCTCGGCTAAGGGAAGATATTTTTTCTCGTAATCGTTGCCGCAGGCGAAAACAGACGAATATTTCTCATAGGATGCGATATAGTGATCCAGCATCTCGCGGTAGCAGGACATAAGATATGCGCCGTAGATATTCTTCTCAACCGGCTCATCTGTGGCAGCGTAGTTTTCAATCAGTCCCGAAAGCAGATGTATACCCTCCTCAGCGCTGTCGCACTTGAGATGAATATATCTGAATACCTCGGATAGCTCCTCGGTCTTGCCCGAGTCGGTAAGACAGTCGGCAAGCTCCTCAAACTCGGTGGGAGAGGCTATCTCGGGAGCAAGTCCGCTATATGTGGCATCTATAAGCCCCTCAAGAATAGAGGTGGCAAGCAGCTCGCACTCGGCGGTGTCGGCTATACGGTAGCCGGGAGTCAGTCCTACCCTGTCACAGTTGGCGCGCAAAATCTCGTTGCAGAAGGAATCAATAGTCCTGATCCTTGCCGCGGGGAGCAGATAGAGCTGACGCTTCAGATGCTTGTTATCGGGATTTTGCTCCACAGCCTTGGTCAAGGCGCGGTCAATCTTTGCCCGCAGCTCCGATGCCGCCGCGTTGGTAAAGGTAACTACCAGGACAGAATCAATATCCATAGGAGAGCTCTCGTCTGTCAGCGAACGGATAATACGCTCGGTGAGGGTTGCCGTCTTGCCCGAGCCCGCCGCCGCAGATACAAGCAGGGTCTTGTCGCGGGTATTTATCGCAGACAGCTGTTCTTCGGTCCATTTTGTTTCTGCCATTTTGCTCTCCTTTCATTTTTTATATTATTTTATCACATATTTTTTGCTTTTTCAAGGCAAAATCTCCCTTTCTCTTGAAAAGAGGACGGTTTTATGCTAAAATAAGAAAAAACGAAGGGAGGATAGAGCTATGGGAATAAAGCTTGGCGGCATTACGCTGACGCACGGACTGTGTCTTGCGCCGATGGCTGGCTACACAGACAGAGCTATGCGCCTTGTCTGTCATAAATACGGCGCCGAGATGGCGGTAAGCGAGATGGTCAGCGCCAAGGCGGTAGTATACGGCGACAAAAAGACCTTTGCCCTGGCAAACATCCTGCCCGATGAGGGACCTGTATCCGTGCAGATATTCGGCTCTGAGCCCGAGATCATGGCGGAGGCAGCCCATACCCTATCAAACACGATGTGCTCTGTGCCGCCCATTGCAATTGACATCAATATGGGCTGCCCGGTAAACAAGATCTTCTCAAACGGAGAGGGCTCTGCCCTGATGCGAGACCCCGACCTGATCTACCGTATAACCCGCGCCGTGTCGGGTGCTATAAAAATACCCACCACGGTGAAGATCCGCGCGGGAATTAACAAAAACAGCATCAACGCCGTTGAGTGTGCCCTCGCCGCCGAGGAGGGTGGCGCAGCTCTTGTTTGTATTCACGGCAGAACGAGAGAACAGATGTACGGGGGGCTTGCAGACCGGGAAATCATTAAAAATGTAAAGTCTGCTTTGCATATTCCCCTGATTGGCAACGGAGATATATTGGATAGCGCCTCCGCTCTCGCTATGCTATCTGACACAGGCGCTGACGGAATTGCCATCGGACGAGGCGCTGTAGGCAATCCATTTGTCTTTTCGGAGATCACCACCGCCCTTGAGGGAGGAAGCTATACGCCACCTACACTTGATGAGCGAGTGGAGACTGCTCTGCTTCAGCTGAGAACGAGCATTGATGAAAAGGGAGAGCGGATAGCAATACCCGAGGCGAGAAAGCAGATCGCCCTCTATCTCCGCTCCTTCCGCGGCGCTGCCCGTATACGTGCCGAGATCAACCGCGCAGACAGCTACGGAGAGGTGGAGGCGGCCTTGAAATCGGCTCTGTCCGACTGAGATCGGCCTCTATAAATTACGCGAAAATAAGTAAATGTTGACAAACGCCCCACTTTTGTGCTACAATTGACAAAGGTGGGGTTATTTTTCCGCCAAAAAACAAGGAAAAACGAGGGGGTCTGACCCCTGCTTTTTCCAAAACAAAAGGAGACTTCGTTATGAAAAACGGAAAGCTCAGCGTTGCTACAAAGCTGAAATACGGCGTTGGCGACTTTGGTATGGCGGTTGTTACCGCGATGCTCCAGTTCTCAATGCTTTACTACTACACCGACTTTGTCGGTATCAAGCCCGGTCTCGCAGGAACGGCTATCCTTATCGGTAAGATCACCTGGGACCTTATTAACGACACCCTCTTTGGCTATCTTGAGGACAAGACCAAGTCCAGGTGGGGTAAGCGCAGACCCTATCTTATCTTCGGTGCGCTTCCCTTCGCCCTTGCCTTCTGGGGAGTATTCTCCATTCCTCAGGGACTTGACGATTGGCTCTACTATGTTCTCATAGTTGGTAGCTTTATCCTCTTTGACACCTTCCACACCCTGACGGCAACTGCTTATTCGGCTATGACCGCAGAGATTACCGAGGACTATAAGGAGCGTACATCGCTCACTACATACAGAATGGTATTCTCCATTATCGGTTATATCGCAGGTGCGGGCGTCAGCGGCACTCTTGCCAGCGTGTTCAGCGATCTTTTCGGCGTATCCGAGCATCAGGGCTGGTCTATCGTTGCCCTTGTATTCGGTGTTCTCGGCGGTATCTCTATGCTTATCCCCGGTCTGTTCCTCAAGTACGAGCCCGCGGTTGAGTCCAAGCCCACCGATATGCCCCCCTTAAAGTCCATTCTTTCCACCTTCAAGAACAAGCCCTTTATCAGCTATATCATTATTACCTCTATAATGTCCATAAGCTTTACTATGGTAACGGGTACTCTTAACTACTACATTGACCATCACCTTCATATGACGCAGGACAGTATGCTCATTATGCTGTCTATGATGGGTGTGCTTGCCTTGTTCCTCGTTCCCTGCGGATTCCTTATGAATAAGGTTGGTAAGGCAAAGGCATATGCTATCGGTCTTACCATTGCATCTGCGGCGCTGATCGCGGTATTCTTTATCCCCGGAGGACCCAACCCCATTATCTTCCTGCTGGCGGCAATAGCGGGTCTGGGCTTCTCTGCTCAGTGGGTATGTCCCCACGCGATGATCCCCGACGTTATTGAGTACGACGAGCTTGTGACCGGTGAGCGCCGCGAGGGTGTTTACTACGGTGTACAGGCAACCGCAACCAAGGTTACAGGCGCGCTTGCATCTGCGGCTATCGGTTGGGTTCTTGAGCTTTCCGGCTATATAGACGGCGCAACCGAGGCTCCCCCCGAGAGCGCTATTATGGCTATGAGAGTTCTCTTTGCTCTCGTGCCCGCGATCTTCCTGCTCATCTGCGTTCCCCTGCTTATAAAGTATCCCATCACCCAGAAGTCACACGCAGAGGTTATGCGTAAGCTCCAGGAGAGACGAGAAGCAAAATCGGTTGGAAAGGCAGAGACGGAAGTAAAATGAGAATAAATATTATCGGTGCAGGTCTCGGCGGTCTCACATTTGGAGCTTTAGCAGCGAGAGATGGACACGAGGTACATATTTATGACAAAAATCACAAGCCGGGCGGCGTTGTTGCACTGCTTGAGCACGAGGGCTATAAGTTTGAACAGGGTCCTCTGCTTATCGGTGATATGCTGCCGGGCGAGCTGATATACGATCTTCTTGACGAGCTGGGCATCCACCTTGACACAGTCAGGGCGGACAGAGATATAATTATGCCCGACTACCATATGATAACCCCAAAGGAGTACGGCGGACCCTATTGGCGTCGCGAGAGGCTGAAGGAGCTGTTCCCCGAGGATGCCGAGGGCATTGATGCCTATTACAGATTTTATGACGACGTAATGCATCTGCGCTATATCGCCACCCAGAAGCCAAGTCTTATTCAGAAGCTGCGGCTGGCGCTCGCCTTTGCCAAGGTGAAAAAGTACGCCGGTATGAACGCCGACGAGCTGACCCGCCATTTCTTCAAGTCTGAGAAGATCTGCACGCTCTACACGGGTATTTTCGCAGATTTCTGCGCAGATCCTGCCGAGGCAGAGGGTCTTGGCGTTGTATTCACCAACTTTGAGACCGCCTTTGACAAGCGTATTCCCCTTGAGAAAAACGGCAAAAAGTATTATCCCGGCTACTGCTATGTAAAGGGCGGCTGCCAGAAGATACCCGAGGCGCTTGCCGACTATATCACCTCTCACGGCGGCAGTATCCATTACGGCTGCGTTGTGGACAAGGTTCTGATTGAAGACGGTAAGGCGCGGGGCATCAGGCTTGCGGGCGGCGAGGAAATTGCCTCTGATATGGTGGTTGGCTGCGGCGCAGGCAAGGACTTCTTTGAGAACACCGTGGGCAGAGAGCATCTGGATGCCGAATATCTGAACATCCTTGACACCTTCCGTCCTATGGAGGCGGTGTTTATGCTCCATCTCGGTGTGGACTATGATCCTATGGAATATCTGCGCGCCGCGCTGGTCTACTGCTACGGTATGTACGATCTCCACTCGGCGACAGAAAAGCTCCGCTCGGGAATATACCACGAGGGTGACGACGGATATCTTATCTTTGTACCCTCCGACCACGCGCCCGAGTTCGCTCCCGAGGGCAAGCACTGTGTAACCATCTACACCGTAGCGCCCGACACTCTTGCAGAGGGTGACTGGGAGTCAAAAAAGGCAGAGTATGCAGAAAAGCTGATCAAGCTGGCAGAGCGTCAGCTGCCCGAGCTGTCAAGGCACATAACCACTATGAAGATTATGACCGCCCGCGACTACTCGGAGTATACTCATATGAAAAAATCCTCCTTTGGCGGCGTTGTGCCCATCCGCGGTCAGCAGAATCCAAAGCACGTCACCCCCGTCTCGGGACTCTACTTTGTAGGACAGCAGTCCGAGAATGCGGGAGGTCTGGGAGCTGTTATCGGCGGCGCAAAATCTGCCTACGAGAAGGCATTTTCAAAGAAAAAATAACCGCCACCGCGGTATAACCCTTTATAAAAAGATACAAGCAAAAAACGGCGAGATGTCTCGCCGTTTTTTATATGTCACAGATGTTGATTATTTTCTTATTTCTGCGTTTTGCAGTCAAAACAGCCCTGTACGCACCGCCGAAATCGTGTTTAACATATGCTATTACAATATCTGCCTGCTCCATCATCCACTCATTTCGTTTAGAAATGGCAAATCTTAACGGTGTATCCTCTATCGGCGGATAAACGACCCCATCATATAGCTTTAACCTTTTCATTTCCTCAACCCTCTTTTGGTGAGATATTGTCAGATACGGTGTCACATAAATGATTTTAAGCCTCTCCCCTTCCTCCCTCAGCTCGCGGCACACCGATGCGCAAAGACTGTCAAAGTCACCGCATCCCCCACAATAGAAGGAAATGTCACCGCACTGCGTGAGTATTTGAGCAAGTATTGATTTAAGCTTTTTCTTGGTGTCCTCGTAATCCAAAACAGATCTATGACCTATAAAAGAAATTATCATTTTTGCCCCCTTGTTTCGTGGAATACCACGATAAAATATTATAAGTCAACGAGAGCAAAAAGTCAATATCGTGGAACTCCACGAGAGAAAAACCTTGTAAAAGCCTATAATAATTGTGGAACTCCACAAAAAAACGAGGAACACAGTTATGAAATTAAACGATGCTATTATAATGAGAATAGAAGAGGTGTGTCGGGAACGCGGAACTAATGTTTGCGATGCCTCTCTGAATGGCGGTATGTCGCCGTCGGCAATATACGACCTTATTAAGGGTCGTACAAAATGCTCAAAGGTAATAACCGTAAAGCGCTTTTGTGAAGGCGCGGGAATTACCCTGTCCGAGTTTTTTGACAGAGATTATTTCAACGACCCCGAGGAATAAAAAAACGGCGAGAAATCTCGCCGTTTTTTATATAGACAACTATTCTCGCTCGGCGGAGTCCGATAAAAGCTGTTTTCATTTTCTCCTGTGGTTATTAAATGCGAAAAATGGTGACTTAGGCAATCATCCGAAATCGCATTTGTGGGAACAACAAAAACTGTTGATATTGATAAAACGGTTATCAACATAATTGAGATAATTCTATTGCAAGTCTTCATAAAATCCTACCTATTAATCATCAAAGCCTATAAACTGCATGGTTTCAAACACGACTTTCAGGCACTCTCGCCCCTTATCGGGATTGTCATAATATCCGAACGAGGTCACCGAGAAAATCATTTCATTATCACTCACATCATAAACATAGAGCAACTCGCGCTGGGAAAACCATTTGAATCGCGCGGCATCCTTGCTGATTACAGGAGCTTTTTCACGATTCATAATAAATGTATTTACCATATGAGGATTATAATCGTAAACATCGGCGTGATTGATCTCATCAATCGTTACATCCTCAAAGAAGGCATAGCTGGTAATTATAACATCGCCGGCACATCTGTCAAAGGGATTATCTCCAAATTGTATCGGCTCGGTAAGTCTATGCTCTAAGGTTATTTCAAAGCAATATTTAGTATCAAACAGCTCGCCGTCATGTGTGAAAAGGGCGGTCTTGGCGAACGTGCTGCCGTGAGATCTCAGCAGCTCAATCGCAGCAAGGCACTCATCGTATGTTTCTACCCACCAATATTCCACTCTCGGCGCGCTTTTATTGATTTGAGAGGGAAATCCCGCGGTATAACCCCTTGGGTAAAAATCCCATCTTGGATGATAACCGTTTGTTCCCGGGTCGTTAGAATTATTATTACAGCTAAAAAGGGAATATATTAAAGACAATAAAATAAAAAATACTACAAGCCTTTTCACGACTAACACCTCTACTTTAGATGATTATTAACAATTCTATATATAAGACTTTTGAGGGTGGGCGTTTTGTTGGCGGGTTTTTCACATTCTATCCCCCTTACCAAAACACCTTTACGATATATTCAGACAAAAAATCCTCTATCCACTCCTGTTCAATATTCAACCCCGTGGAATAATACATCTCGGCAATTCGTTCATTGCCACTATAGATTCTTACCACATGATCCCAGGTCTCTGGCTCCGGAATGCCAAACTCGTATCTGAGTATTCCAAACGGATTACTATAAACCGTAGAAATAAAGCACACGGTTATGGAATGATATGGTACATCATCACCTGTCTCGGTATCCGTTCCCAGTTTTTCAGAATAAATGCGATATTCGCTGGAGAACATCGGGCTTACATATTTGTTATCAGCCACCGAGCTACACCTAAAAATATGCTTTGGCTTTCTATTATATCCTTCTATATAAAACTCGTCCTCTCCCTCAAGATCAAGGCATAGGAAACCTCCGCCGAACTTGAATCTATTAATAGTATAGAATCCGCGCATATCGGAAACCGTATCAAAATGCTTTGGATTATCCATAGACGAGGCCGACTCTTCTAAATTATAACAACACGCCGACAAAAGCAGAACTGACAGAATCAGTAAAATGCACAAGGCGTTTTTAACAAGCATTTTTACAGATTGCTCCTTTCAATAATAAATTATTTTTATGCAATTAATCTGCCCCGGGTTTATGCCTTCCTTTTCCCCTTTTATATATAAGACTTATGAGAGGGGGATTTTTGTTGGTTTATTTTGAAAAAAATGACCTGAATATTTACATTCAGGTCATTAATCTTATTTGTTTTTCGTCTTTTTGTAAGCGTTAACTCCTCTTACAAAAACATAGATCAAAGCTGCTATACATAAAGCTGAAGCTATGACAAGCAAAAGTGCTAAGCAGTCCGTAAAACCGTTTTGTTGCGGCAATCCGGTGTCTGGAATATTGCCCCCGTTGCCCATATCGTTGCCCATATCGTTGCGCGGATAAAGCTGCCATATCGCTGCCGCAGATGTAAGAATTGCTGCGACAAGCAGCGCGGGCACAGATTTTTTCAGCTTTGCTATTGCGGTAGCGTATAGCCACTGTACCGTTCCGACAGGCTTGCCTGTAATTTCGGCAATTTCTCTGTGGGTAAAGCCGCACAGCACCTTAAGGGTGACTATCTCCTGTCTGTCGGGATCAAGACCTGAGATCATTTTTTGATAAGAGTCTGCGCTTATAAGTGCATTTATTTCTTCGTCACCGAGCTCGTCCAGAGAAACGGCAGAATCGTCTAAATGCAGTATAGCGCTATTCTTCTTACGAAGATTTATCGCCTCGTTTTTCACAACCACATACAGCCAGCCAAGCTCGTTGACGTTCGGCAGTCTCTGCGTATTGATTGAGAGCAGCTTTGCCATCACATTATGAACTGCGTCGTGGCTGCTCTGATCATCCTTAAGCACTGCAAATGCCGTGGCATACATCTGCTTATAGTATTCCCTGTAAAGAAGCTCTGTTCCCTCTCGGCCCTCTCCCTCTCTGAGGAGAGAAAAGGCCTTTGAGATCCTTTGCTCTTTTTGTGTCATGTTATATTTTTTCAACCGAAATAACAACCTTTTCTCCGTTGATATTTCACTCCTTAGCGTGAGTGAGGGTATTGCCGAGAGTAGGCTCGCAGTTTTTTATATTCAAAACTACTCAAGCACGAAAATGGCATTTTTTATTTCTTCAAGCTCGGGTTCCGAAAGGGCGCGGCAGCTTGTTAATGTAAACGCCTGAGAATCGCCGTAATAATAAACATATTCAAAGCCTCTTATATCATAAGATTCCTTCAAAATCAGCAAGGACGGGTTATCAATATCCATTACCTCGCCGTAGGGCTCCAGGACTACGACAGGATATTTTTCCATTTCGTAGTACTCCTGCGGCAGCTCTACAAAGCGACTGTGCCTTGAAGAATCAGAGCAAGAGCACCTCTCTCCCGAGGTGTAGAAGAGAAGGCTTTGGAACGTGGGGTTCTGAACATTGGAAAAATACTCCTCTGCATCGCAAGTAGGTGCTTTCCACGCGGCAGGCTTGGTAAAGTAATATACCGTTTCAAACTGTCCTATGCTATCGCCGAAGCTGTAATATTTTGTTCCGTCTTCTACGCCATCATTTGCTTTGAGTATGTTCCACGCGGTGATAAGACCGTCATATGACTTTATAGAAAAGCTATAATTGTATCTCGCCTCGGGATTTTTCGTCGGATCCCCAAAGACGTCAAGAATGCCATTGCATCCGACAAGGCTGATAACGGTTATACAAAGCAACAATATTGCAACAATCCTTTTCATAGCTTTTCCCTCCCGCAGAAGCAAAGGGCCTTTGAGATCCTTTGCTCTTTTTGTGTCATGTTATATTTTCTCAACCGAAATAACAACCTTTTCTCCGTTGATATTCCACTCCTTAGCGTGAGTGAGGGTATTGCCGAGAGTAAGCTCGGTGGCGAGGGTCTCGTCCTTGATCTCCTCGGCGTTACGCTCCGCGATGGCGGCTATGGTATCGTTGCCCGAGAAGGCTACGCGAATGTTATCCATAACCTCAAAGCCGGAGTCCTTACGCATAGTCTGGATCTTGGAGATGATCTCACGCACATTACCCTCCTCAATAAGCTCGGGGGTAAGGTTCTTGTCAATAACTACGGTGACACCGCGATCGCCCAGGGACTCATAGCCCTCCTTCTTGGTCATCTCAATCAGGAGATCCTCCTCGGTGAGAACTATCTCATCACCGTTTACGGTGAATCTGATAGCGCCGTTTGCCTTCAGCTCGGAATATGCCGCGTTGCCGTCAACGGTAGCGAGTGCCTGCTTTATGCCGCCGAGATACTTACCGTATTTAGGACC
The DNA here is from genome assembly GCA_045533775.1 of Eubacteriales bacterium. GTDB lineage: Bacteria > Bacillota > Clostridia > Oscillospirales > CAG-272 > UBA1740. The sequence continues at coordinate 12,960 of JAZSIK010000047.1, read as the reverse complement.
TACGGTGCGGAGCTGGGGCTTGAAGTTATAGGTGGTAAACTCGGATACATTGTCGGTGAAGACGACCTCCTTGACATTAAGCTCCTCTGCGATAACCGAGATAAAGCTCTCGTCGGGGGTCTTATCCGCCTTTACATACATCTTAGCCACAGGCTGACGGTTCTTGATAGCGGCTGCGTTACGGCAGGCTCTACCGAGTACAACAACATCAATAACCTCGTCCATATTCTCCTCAAGGCTGTGATCTATGAGCGACTCGTCTGCCACAGGATAGTCACAGAGGTGGATGGAGATGGGCGCAGACTTATCTACCGAGCAAACCAGGTTGCGATAGATATCCTCTGTCATGAAGGGGATCATAGGCGCGGCAACCTTAGCGATGGTTACCAGCGCGGTATAGAGGGTGAGATATGCGTTTACCTTATCGGTGGGCATATCCTTTGCCCAGAAGCGCTCACGGCTGCGGCGGACATACCAGTTGGAGAGGCCGTCAACAAAGCTCTCAAGAGCGCGAGATGCCTCGGGCAGCTTATAGCTTGCAAGGCAGCTGTCAACCGTCTTAACGGTGGAGTTCAGCTTGGAGAGAACCCATCTGTCCATTACCGACAGGCTGGACATATCAAGGCTGTACTTGGTGGGATCAAAGCCGTCAATGTTGGCATAGAGGGTGTAGAAGGCATAGGTGTTCCAGAGTGTACCCATAAGCTTTCTCTGTCCCTCAACCACCGCGTCACCGAAGAAGCGGTTGGGCAGCCAGGGCGCAGAGTTGGAGTAGAAGTACCAGCGGATAGCGTCTGCACCGTAGGTCTCCAGAGCCTCAAAGGGATCAACGGCGTTGCCCTTGGACTTAGACATCTTCTGTCCCTCTTTGTCAAGCACGTGACCAAGCACGAGCACGTTCTTATAGGGAGCCTTGTCAAAGATGAGAGTGGATATAGCCATCAGAGAGTAGAACCAGCCTCGTGTCTGGTCAACGCCCTCGGAGATAAAGTCCGCGGGGAACTGACTCTCAAAGAGCTCCTTGTTTTCAAAGGGATAGTGCCACTGAGCAAAGGGCATAGAGCCCGAGTCAAACCAGCAGTCAATAACCTCGGGTACACGCTTCATCTCGCCGCCGCACTTCTCACATCTGAGAGTTACCGCGTCAATGAAGGGACGGTGAAGCTCAATATTATCGGGACAGTTGTCGCTCATAGACTTAAGCTCCTCAATAGAGCCGACAGAGTGCTTGTGTCCGCAGGAGCACTCCCAGATGTTCAGAGGTGTGCCCCAATATCTATTACGGGAGAGACCCCAATCCTGTACGTTGGTAAGCCAATCGCCAAAGCGACCCTTACCGATATTCTCGGGGATGCAGTTAACGGTGTTGTTATTCTTAATAAGATTGTCGCGCACCTTGGTCATCTCAATGAACCAGGTATCACGGGCATAGTAGATAAGAGGAGTGTTACATCTCCAGCAGTGAGGATAATCATGCTCAAACTTAGGCGCAGAGAAGAGCTTGCCCTCCTTATCAAGATCGGCAATGATCACAGGATCCGCCTTCTTTACAAAGAGACCCGCGTAGGGAGTCTCGGCAGTCATCTCACCCTTGCCGTCAACGAACTGTACAAAGGGCAGACCGTAGCGACGGCCAACCTTGTTATCATCCTCACCGAAGGCGGGCGCGATATGAACGATACCCGTACCGTCGGACATGGTTACATAGTTGTCAGCGGTGATGTAATGAGCCTTCTTACCCTGCTTCTCTGCACACTGGCGGGTGCAATCCCAGAGCGCCTCATACTCTCTGCCCTCAAGGTCAAGACCGCGCATCTCCTCAAGGATCTCGTATGCGGGGGTGCCCTCCTCGCGCTTGATGCCGCCGAGAATAGAGTCAAGCAGAGCCTTTGCCATATAATAGGTATAGCCGTCAGCCGCCTTTACCTTACAGTAGGTGTCGGTGGGGTTAACGCAGAGCGCAACGTTGGAGGGGAGAGTCCAGGGGGTAGTTGTCCAGGCGAGGAAATAAGCATCCTCTCCCACGCACTTAAAGCGTACGACCGCACTTCTCTCCTTTACCGCCTTATACCCCTGGGCAACCTCGTGGCTGGAGAGGGGTGTGCCACAGCGGGGACAATAAGGCACGATCTTAAAGCCCTTGTAGAGCAGACCCTTGTCCCAGATCTTCTTGAGCGCCCACCACTCAGACTCAATAAAGTCATTGGTATATGTTACATAGGGATTATCCATATCTGCCCAGAAGCCGACAGTACCCGAGAAGTCCTCCCACATACCCTTGTATGTCCAGACAGACTCCTTGCAGTGCGCGATAAAGGGCTCAAGGCCGTATGCCTCAATCTGATCCTTGCCGTCAATGCCCAGCTTTTTCTCAACCTCAAGCTCAACGGGGAGGCCGTGGGTATCCCAACCCGCCTTACGAAGAACGCGGCGGCCCTTCATAGTATGGTATCTGGGGATCATATCCTTGATTACTCTGGTGAGAACGTGGCCGATATGAGGCTTGCCGTTTGCGGTAGGGGGACCGTCAAAGAAGGTGTAGTTTTCTCCACCCTCGCGCAGCTCAATAGACTTCTCAAATACGCCGTTCTCCTCCCAGAATCTTCTGGTCTGCTTTTCTCTCTCAACGAAGTTCAGGTTCGTTGACACCTTTTCGTAGATTTCCATAGTGTTTATCTCCAAAAATTAATTTATTTACAACTATTTGTACGCCCTTCACAAAAAGGGGAAAAATAAAGCCCCGACGGTCGCAAAACCATCGGGGCGCAATAAGCACGGTACCACCCGAAATTACGAGGCAGCGCCTCGCATCTCTTACGCCTTAACGCGGCAGACGGCAGCTGCTACTGATATTTCGCAGCTGCAACTCGGGAGTGATATTCGCTGAGGATTACTCGCCTACGGCTCGCACCAACCGCCGTTTCTCTGCCCGCTTTTGTCCTTGCTACTGTCTCCGTCACAGTTATTATGCTAACATTATACTTTATTATCTCCAAAAAGTCAATAACTAAATAAAAATATTTTACCTTGACAGAGCGGGGGCGAAATGATATACTTATAAAAAACAAAGGAGACAGGATATGCTCAGCGAAAAGAGAATAATTGAAGAGCTGAAAAGGCTGGGCGTGCCCACCCCGAAGATCATTTGCTACGGGCTGACCGACTCCACGAACACAAGGGCGAAGGAGTACGCGAGAGCAAACCGCGACGGTCGGGAAACTGTTGTATTTATCGCCGATGGACAGACCGCGGGGCGCGGCAGACTTGGCAGAGGCTTTGTTTCCGAGCGGGGCGCGGGTATATATATGAGCATACTTACCTATCCCGAAAAAAGCGGGGCTGACGCCACCGCCGAAACCGCAAGAGCAGCCGTGGCGCTCGCTCTTGCAACAGAGGACCTGTGCGACTGTAAAATAGACATAAAATGGGTGAATGACCTCTATATCGGCGACAAAAAGCTTGCCGGTATTCTCGCAGAGGGTGAGATGGATGAGAGGGGTAATTTAGCCTATCAAGTGGTCGGAATGGGAATAAATGTTTACAAAAATGCTATTTCCGATGAGATTTCTGCCATTGCGACCTCGCTGGAGGGTGAAGGAATCATGCCACCCGACAGGTCAGCGCTGGCGGCGCGCATCATAAAGGAGCTTCTCACAGGTGGTGGCGATTTTTACCGCGAATACAAGGCAAGATCCCTCGTGATCGGCAGAGATGTGACCGTCATCAAGCCTGCGGGAAGCTACGAGGCAAGAGTCCTTGACTTAAATCCCGATTTTTCGCTGAAAATACAGACCGAGTCGGGCATAGAAAGGCTCTTTACCGGTGAGGTAAGCCTGAAAATATAGCAAAAATTGACAGAAAAACTCATACAGCTATTTACAAACCGCGCTTTATGTTGTATAATGGTGGCAGTAAACTTAAACGAGGTTAAAAAATGGCCGATATCATTAATGAGTTTTTTGGTTTTGAAGGATATAAGCGTCCCGCTGAGGGATTTCTCTCCTGGCAACACCTGTTATTTGTCAGCTGCTTTCTCGCCGCTATAATAGGTCTGGCTGTTTATTTTGGTCTTAAATACAAGAACAGACCCTATGCCGAGAAGAACAGAGTGCTTATTTATACGGCAATAATTCTTGACTCCATAGAGCTGGTCAGAATTATCATCTCCTGTATAAGAAGCGGCGAGCCTGACAGATGGCTCTTTGAGCTGCCTCTGTTCCTGTGCAGTATTCAGCTTATCGCTATTCCCGTTGCCGCTCTTTCCAAGGGCAGACTTAAGGAGGCGAGCCTTGATTTTGTCTTTATTTTCGGTATGCTGGGCGCGGTGCTTGGCACCTACGGTGCGGGACAGAACTATGCCGCATATCCCGTGCTGTCCTTTGACAACATCTTCTCTGCTCTCACCCACACCATAGCAGGCTTTGCCACCATATTTATCGCTATCTCGGGTATGAAGAGTATGAAGCTTAAGAACATACCCCTAACCTACGCCATTCTCTTTGCCTTCTGCATAATGGCATCTGTGGCAAACTCGGCGATAGGCTACAACTATATGTTCCTCGTCAGCGGCGACGGCACACCCTATGATATTCTCTATAATCTTGTGGGCGGAGATCCCATTCTCTATCCCACGATGGTTATTCTTCTTTTCCTTATTTATATTGTCGCCTTTTACGGAGTGTACATTCTTATCACGAAAAGGACAGCAAAAAAGGAGATTGCCACCAAACAGGTCACCTGCGAATCTGCTGAACCCGCCGAGAAAGTAACACTCGAGCCCATTGTAAAGTAAAAAAAATAAAGCTCCCTTTTCGGGAGCTTTTTTAATTGATCAGATCATTAATATTAACTTCAAAAATCTCAGCAAGAGCCTTCAATTCAATATCGGTGACAAATCGTTTGCCGCTCTCAATTCGTTGTATTGCATTCTTATCAACATCAATACCAATAAGCTGCATTCTATCAGCCAACATTCTCTGAGACATCCTGGTGGGATATCCGAGACGAAGCGCGCGAATCCGCTCACCGCACAGATTGTTTCTACCGCCATTCTTGTTTTTGAACATATCACACCTCATAATTTGACATTCAGTGATTGACAAATCTATTATAAGTGATATAATACACTTGTTGACATTCTATAAATGTCATTTTTGATTTAGTTTAACAAAAGTAAGGATTTAGTTATGAAAGAAAAAATTGGAATAATTAAGGAAATAGATTCTTTGGGTAGAATTGTTATTCCAAAGGAATACAGAGAACGGCTTATGCTTGAAAAAAGGGTTGAGCTTGTGCTGACAAGTAACGGCGTTCTCATTCGTAATTCCGAATACGAGCTCATAAAAAAGAAAGAAGAAAAATAAAGCTCCCTTTTCGGGAGCTTTTTTATTTTAAGAAACAGTTTTCACTTTACTACCGCTACCTTGTCAACACCGTAATAGCTGAAGAGCTCGGCGTCCTCGTCGGTGATGCGCTCGCCGCTTATGACGATCGGTACGGCGGGGGGACAGGATACGGTGGGTGTGGCGCAGATTCTGCCAACCGCCCTTTCTACGGGAAGAAGCTCGGCGGGCGAAAGCATAGCAGATCGTATAGAAACCGCTCTCTCGTGGGGCTTTACAGAATTATGTTCCCTGCTCTTGCCGCTCTTTTTGTAAGATGAGAGTGCGTCTGTAAGCCTCTCAAGGTCGCCGGGGCTATTCTCGGACGTAACCATCAGCACGGTGTAATCAAGGTCGGAAAACTCTACCTCAATTCCCCGCTGATGCAGGTGATCTGCAAGGGAGATACCCTCTTTTATCACGATCTTCAGCGGCTCGCTATCAACCACCTCAAGACCGAGATGGGCAATTTTGCCCTTTATCTCTGTCAGACGAGCCGACAGGTCAGCCAATTTTTCTACATATCCGAGAGCAAGATAGCTATTACAGAGATCAAGCGAGGACAATGTCAGATAGGAGGGACTTGTGGAGGCGAACAGCGAAAGCGCCTCTCTCGCCCTCTCGGTATATTTGGCATAATCTGCCGATATGTGCAGATATGCGCCACCCGTCAGAACGGGCAGAGTCTTATGAGCCGAGTCGGCGCACATAGCCGCACCCAGACTTATGGGGTGCATATCCTCGGGCAGGAACTTAAGGTAGGCTCCGTGAGCATTGTCAACCAAAAGGGGCAGGCCCCATCTGCGACATACCGCCGCAATACCCTCCACATCCGACATATTTCCGAGATAATCGGGGCTGGTTATATAAACGGCGCGGGGCAGACCTGCCGCAGAGGACAGTCGCAGCTCCACATCCTCGGGGGTAATATTACACTCGCAGAGATGACACTCACGGGTAGGGTAGATAAACTCTACATCAAGGTCAAGCAGAGCCACCGCCTTGATAAATGCGGTGTGCACATTTCTCGCCGCCAGGATCAGAGGTCGCTCATCGCCCTCCCTCTCGCTGACCAACGCCAGCATAGCCTTTATCGCCAGGGTTGAGCCCTCGGTGGAATAGTAGCTATGCGCCGTACCGTAAAGGGAGGTGAGGTTGTTCTCGCTCTCAGCGATTATCCCCTCGGCAGAATAAAGCACATCTGCCCCCCATATCTCGGTTATGTCATACATCTCGCAGCCGAGCTCTCCCCTGCCCTTATGACCGGGCATATGGAGTCGGGTTGAACCGCTCTGAGAGTATTTTTTTACAAAATCAAAGATTGGTGTTGTCATTCTTCTGTATCAGCAACATTGAGCATAACGGCGCACTCTATTCTCTTCTTGAACAGCTCGCAGCCGTACTTATATACACCGCCGATAGAGCCGGTGGCGTGATAGGAGTTTGCCGCACAGCCGCCCGAGCAATAAAGACGCGCCCAGCAATCGCGGCACTCCTCTCTGGAGTAGGCGTTACAGGAGCGGAACTCGTCCTGCACCGCGGTGTTCTTCACACCCTCAAAAATATTGCCAAGCAGATACTTCTCATCACCTACAAACTGGTGGCAGGGATAGAGATCACCCCAGGGGGTGACCGCCATATACTCGGTGCCCGAGCCGCAGCCCGTAATACGCTTATAAATACAGGGGCCGTGCTTCAGATCAAGCATATAGTGGTAGAAGGTAAAGGGACGTCCCTCCTTCTTTCTCTTTATCATTTCCTTAGCGAGAATCTCATACTGCTCAAAGAGCTTTGGAAGATCCTCCTCTGTCAGCGCATAAGGGTCACCGGGGGGGCAAACGACGGGCTCCATAGAAAGCTCGGTAAAGCCCAGGTCTGCCATATGAATAATGTCGTTGGTAAAATCAACGTTGTTGTGGGTATATGTACCGCGGACATAATATCCCTTGCCGCCGCGACTCTCTTCAAGTCGCTTGAAGTTGGGAACTATGGTGTCATAGCTGCCGCGACCCGCATAGTCAACGCGGAAGTGATCGTTTACCTCTTTTCTGCCGTCAAGCGAAAGCACCACGTTGTGACACTCTCTGTTGAGGAACTCTATCATCTCGTCGGTGAGTATCATACCGTTGGTGGTATAGGTAAAGCGGAAGTTCTTACCCTTCTCGCCCTCAACAGATCTGGCATACTCAACAAGACGCTTTACCACATCAAAGTTCAGCGAGGGCTCTCCTCCAAAGAAGTCAACCTCCAGGTTTCGTCTCGTGCCCGAGTTTTCCATAAGAAAATCAAGGGCTCTCTTTCCCACCTCAAAGGACATAAGGGCTCTGTCGCCCTGATATTTTCCCTGGCTGGCAAAGCAGTATGAGCAGTTGAGGTTACAGGTGTGAGCGACGTGGAGGCAGAGCGCCTTTACCACCTTGCTGTTATTCTTAAAGCTGGTAGCAAGACCCTCGTAGGCATCGGTTGAGAAGATCTTGCCCGCCTCCTCAAGTGATCTGATGTCCTCAATACACTCAAGTATCTCAGCCTCGTTCACATCATCCAAGTAGCCGTAGCGCTTCATTATCTCTGAGACGATTTCGCCCTCCGAGTGAGTCTTGTACATTTCTATAATATCATACGCCACCTCATCAACCGTATGCACCGATCCCGAGGCGGTATCAAGAACTATGTTATATCCGTTAAGCTTGTACTGATGTACCATATCAAAATCTCCGTTTAACAAAATTATGGGCGCCGCTGATTTGCGACGCCCATTGAAAATCAAATTACTTGTTCTGATTCTCGCACTGCTGATTTGCAACGCCGCAAGAGGTCTTGCAAGCAGACTGGCAGGAGGTCTGGCACTCGCCGCAGCCACCGTTCTGAGCGGTCTTTGCAATATCCTTGGTCTCAATAGTGTTGATTCTCTTCATTTTATAATCCTCCGTAAGAGTTAAAGTATAACATTGTTATTATATCACAAGGCTAAAATATTGTCAATAGGTTATAAAGTTTTTTCTTTTTCATCCATTTCACGAAGAGCGCGCTTGAACTGAACGGCAAACAGCACCGCAGTAAAGCTGACGGCAAAAATATCCGCGATCGGCTCAGCGAGATAAACTCCCATCGTCTTATCAGCACCCTCAAAGAACAGGGGAACGATATAAATAAGAGGAAGCAGCAGCACGAACTTTCGCATTATCGCCACTATCATAGAGGAGAGCGCCTTGCCAAGCGCGACGAAGGTCATCTGACAGGCGATCTGTATGCCGAAGATACCAAGCACGCCGCAGTATACCGGCAGAGCCTTGGCGGTGAACTCAATATACGCCTCATTCTGAGTAAAGATCGTAGCAAAGACCTGGGGGAATATCATTATAAGCGCCCAGAGAGTCATTGAATAAACAAGGCTGGATACGAGGAGAATCTTGAACGCTGATTTTACTCTGTCCTTATTTCCCGCACCGTAGTTGTAGCTTACGATAGGCTGAGAGCCCTGGGCAAGTCCCTGTAGCGGAAGCATAGCAAACTGCATCACGCTGGTAAGCACGGTCATTGCTCCGACTGCTATATCTCCGCCATAGGTACGCAGGGAGGTATTGAAGCATATTGAGATAATGCTCTCTGAGGACTGCATAATAAACGGTGCGATGCCAAGGGCGATACAGGGCAACAGGAGCTTCATATCAAGGCGAACAGTGCTTCTCTTCAGACGAAGAATACTGTTCTTACCTGCGAGGAAGAACACGACCCATATACAGGAGACGCACTGAGAGATAACAGTAGCAAGAGCCGCACCGCTAACACCCATATCAAAGGCAAAAATAAAGATAGGATCAAGTATTATATTAGCTATCGCGCCGATCATAACGGTAAGCATACTGATCTTAGCAAAGCCCTGCGCCGTAATAAACGCATTCATACCGAGAGTGAGCTGAACGAAGATCGTGCCTACCGAGTATATCTGCATATAATCGGCTGCGTATTTTATGGTGTTTTCACTCGCTCCGAAGGCAAGGAGGAGAGGTCTGTGGAATATGAGCATAATCACGGTGAGAACTACCGATACGATAGCCTGCATAAGGAAGCAGGAGCCCATAGTACGCTCAGCAGAATCCTTATCTCCCTGTCCCATAAATATAGACGCTCTCGGAGCTCCGCTTGCGCTGATGAGCGCAGCAAAGGCGGAAATAATCATAATCAGCGGCATACATACGCCAACACCGGTAAGGGCAAGCTCGCCTATGCCCTCCATATGACCTATGTAAATACGGTCAACTATATTGTAAAGCAGATTGATTATTTGCGCGGTAATGGTCGGAAGAGCAAGCTTGAACAAAAGTCTGCCTACCGGCTCGGTGCCGAGAAACTCGTTGTTTTTTGTGCTTGTCATAACGCTACCTCTCTTATTGTTACGTTACATAGGCTGTCGGTTGCCTCAATAATCTCGCCAATACTGTCGGCAGTAATATATCCCGATGTAGGGTTCTTTACGCTGTTAATATGACCGACGATCTCCGCCTCTACCGAGGATTTTTCAAAGGAAAGGTCGCAATCAACCATTGTACAGTTGATAAGCTTCAGATTTTTACAGTAGCAGAGGGGCTGAGTGCCGATAAGCCTGCAATTTTCAAGAGTCAGATCCTCGGCATACCAGGCGAGATACTCTCCCTTTACCGTAGAGTTGCGCACCGTAACACCCTTTGAATGCCAGAAGGCGTCCTTGGTGTCAAAGCTGCAGCCGTCAAAGACTGCGTTTTCTATGTACTGGAAGGAGTATTTGCCCTTAAAATCAATATTACTGAAGCTGAGATTTTTTGCCCTGAGCATAAAATACTCGCTGACAAAGCGACTGTCCCGCGCTACAATATCGGAGGAAAACCAGCCGAACTCGGGTGAGACAACATCGCAGTCGGATATGCTGACGCTCTTGCACTCGCGCAGAGCCTTTATACCGTGGAGCTTTGAGGATTCTATCTCAATGTCGCTTGAATACCAGAGTGCCGCGCGGCACAGCTCGGTCATCTCAGAGGAGCGGATCCTCACCCCGTCACAGTGCCAGAGGGGGTAGCGAAGGTTGAAGAAGCATCTCTCGGCGGTTATTCCTCCTGCCTCCTTCATCGCACTCTCTCCGTCGGCAGGACCGTCAAAGGAGCAATCTCTTATACAAATATCTCTCTCGCCGTATAGCGCACGCTCGGCGTCAAACTGTAATTTTTCAAAATACTTCATGCTTCACCTGAAAAAAGTTGTTTTTTATATGGTATCACATAGTGACAAAAATTGCAAGGTTTTTATTAAATAAAAAAGACGCGTTAGAAAACGCGTCTTTACAAAAAGTTCTTATACAAATGCTTTTTCTTTTATTTTATATTTTTTATAGTATTCTTCCAAAGTTAGCAGTTGTTTTTCAGGAATATTTGCAAATTTGCAAGACTTAAGAGTTAGTATACTTTTAACCTCCTCTTTAGTCTTGTTTATGCACACAATATCTAACCCATATTCAAAAACTAACTGTAATATACTGATGGTTTGTGTGCTGCGAACGCCATTTCCAGACAAGAAGTCCTTAACCTTTTTCTCCAAAAACTCACCGATTTTTGAATTATTACCATATACTAAAAATAAAAGATTACTAGCGTTTTTCCAAACGGCCAAGCAAAGATTCACATTATCTTTTTTGAAGCATTCTGCTTTTTCTAAGTTCGTATCATTAAACGTGGCGCTCCAAGATCCGGCCGAAAAGCTTGCAGACTTAACCTCTAAAAACACATCTTCATTTTGGCTTCTCTTACAATCAAATCCGTGTTTTTCCACATTAACCAAATCATAACCTAGATAGTATCCAGCCATAGAATCTCTGAGCTCATTAATAAATGTATCGGTATCGCTCTTGTCCCATTTTTCTTGTATTTTTGCCACCTCTTGAAGAACCTCGTGACCCTCATACAGAAACGACACATTAATAGGCTGATATTTTCCTTTAGCGAACAGATCAATCATATATATGATCCTTGATTATATAATCTTTTTCCTTTCCAATTGATTTCAAATACGTGTCTATTCTCAAAAGCATCGCATCACTTACCTTGGGTTCAATATAGCCAAGATTGGTCATCAATTCATAAGATTCGCTTTTTTTATTAACTTCCTCGTCTATCTGAATCAATATGTATTTGTGATTCTTGTTATCCTCTATATTTATTTCATATACAGCTTGAGCGGTTGTTCCGCTTCCCGCATAAAAATCCAATATCAGAGAATCTGTGTGCATTGATGCTCGGATCAAAAACTTTATTAATTCAACAGGCTTTGGAGTATCAAACAAGCCGCCTAATCCAAGCTGTTTTAACACCTTTGTCCCCTGCCTTGAATAAAAATCCAAAATAGAAGAAACATTGTCAGTGGCTTCCTCTAAATACTCTATCGCATATGGCCTATCTCCTTTATATGCAAGGCGTTTTTCACTGTGAAGTTTCAGTATCTTGTCACGGCTTGACCAACCACGCGTTTTAAGGGGCGGCAAATGCATTTCGATCTCATCTATATCTAATCTACCAGGCTTACCGGGAGTAGATAAATCCTTAGCAAAATAGATTCTTCCATCATCAGATACATTTGTGTAATTCTTTATCCACGTAAGGCCAGTATCTTGACAATATTTTGCTATCATTTTTTTGAGTTCTTTTTCTGCAATTACCTTTGAATTTGTGTCTAAAAATACTTCTTTTATTCTTTTAGTTATAGCTTTTAATTTTGGTCCCTCAACAGGACTGTCATATCTATTTATGTAAAATCTATCAACCCGTTTTTTGTTTTTAGCAAAACAAACAATATACTCATGTATTGTATTTATATGTTTGGCATTGCTCCTCTGGGCCTGCTTTGTAATAAACAATCCGAGATAATTGTTTTTTCCAAAAATATCATAACACAGGGAAAGCAAATTTGAAAGTTCATTATCATCAATGCTGATAAATATTACTCCATCCTCCGAAAGACAGTTCTTTGCAACATGCAATCTTTGAGAAATATCTTTTATCCAATCGTTATTACAATCTTTATATGATAGGTTTGCCCCAGTGTTATATGGAGGGTCAATATATATAAATCTTATTAAGTTAATAAACCGTGCAAAATCCTTTGATTGCATAGTTTGATAATTATCACCAATGTAAATAATATTTTTATCAATCATATCTTATAATCCGTTTAATCTGTTTTATAACAAACCTTTTTAATATATTTTATCACTATTAATATAAAAAAGCAATACTTTTTTTCTTTTCAACATTTACTATAGACTAACCATTGCTTTTGCGCAAAGAAAAGTTGTCCATCCAAAACAAAAAGCAGACCACGAGGGTCTGCGAGATTAATATCAAGAAAGACTGAAGCGGGATTACGCTGCGTTGTTTCGCTTTGGTGCGGCACAGTCCCGTAAATTGGGCAGAGCGGATTATGTCGCTCGTTAAGAAAACGCTTGATAAGCGTTTTTAGAGCGAAGTGTGAAGGCTTGCCTGAACACTGCCCCGAAATCCGCCCAGTAAAAATAAAAAAAGCACCCGATTTCGGGTGCTATTTTTACTGGAGCGGA
>JAZSIK010000052.1:0-29858 GCA_045533775.1 Eubacteriales bacterium | reverse complement strand
CAAGGACGCCAACATTGCGGCTGACCAGGCGGCAGCGGCAACTCTTACCTCCGAGTTCCATGTTCACCTTAAGGGTAACACTATTGACTCTGAGGAAGAGCTTATGACCGAACTTGAAAAGTCCGGCATAGGCGAAAAGCTCGTGCCCAAGTCCCTTGTATACGGCTATCACTTCTGGTTTGATATGGAGAACCAGATGATCGTGGCTGAAAGATCTGACATCGTTGCAAGCAAGGTCCCCGTTGATAACAACGGCGGCGAAAGCTCCTCTGTTCAGGAAGGTCCCGCGCTTATGTCCGCGGTGCTTATCAACGACGCGGCTAACAACGATTCCGCAAACATCAGCTTCCGTGACATCTACGGCATCGGTTGGTATCTCATTGACGGCGGTGGCACACTTGTAGAGGTCATTGAAACCCTTACAAATAAGAACACCGGTATCACCGAGTTTAAGGAAGCTATTGGAAAGCTCAATGCATTTGAGCTTGAGGACGAACTTTGCGACAAGATTGAGGCTACCGTAAATAGCACCATTATCGTTACTAACAACGGTACGTTCTATCCCGAGAACGCAACAGGCGTTTCTTTCGCAAACGGTGTTACGTCTATAACTAACACTCAGTATTCCGTTACTACAGATTCTACTACGACCTCTGTAAGCAGCGATCCTGTTCCCACGGATTCACTTCCTCTTGCAAGCGGTAACGTAGTTATTCCCGATTCCGTAACCTGTGTTGAGGACAATTCCTTTAACTTTGTTGCCGATTCTACTGTTACCGTCAACGTTAACAACGATAGTCTCGGTATTTTCTGCCCCGATTCTACTAACGCAACCATTAGCACAGAGGTTCACGCAGAGCTTGAGATTGTTAAGGGCGAAGAGACTCTGCTTGATGCGGAGGGAAATCCTGTTGTTGATGACGATGGCAACGAAGTAAAGGTTCAGCAGATCGTAATAAAAGGCACCGCAGAGGTTGTTGTTGAAGAGCTTGTTTCCACCGAGGGTAGATTCCCCGGCTATGATTTCGGTATTATTCAGACAAATGCTGCAGATAATACTTACGCTTGGAACAGCGGCACTCTCTATGTTTCCTACAATGCTTTTAAGAATCTTGGCAACAAGCTTGAGCTTGCACTTACCAACGATGGTAAATCTGTCGTTGCTGATGAAAAGGGCCTTGTAAAGTGGACCTACACCGGTGGCGTTAGTGTTGGTAAGCTTGTAGAAGAAGATGAAAGCACTATTTACAATGTTCTTAGTGCTACTGCTGACGGTCACGTAACGGGTGAGGTTACTCTCCGCGATGGTACCGCAGATAGCGTTGAATTTGACGTTGTAGTTGTAAAGCCTACCAGTGCAACCGTATCCATTGGCGACAATGAGGTTTACGTTCCCGGTCCTCAGCACACTCAGAACTTTGAGTGGGGATATGACGGAACAAACGGAACCAAGGACGTGTCCTTTGTTGTTGACAATTATGCTTATGATTTCGCACACGGCGCTTCTGACCTTGAGGTAACTGTTGATTCTGATGTATTTACTTACGACGAAGAAACCGGCAAGCTTACTCTTAAGACAAAAGAAGATAGCGTAAACCTTGCAAAAGCAGGCTTAACTACCATTACCTTTAGTGTTGACGGTGTAATTACTTCTACTGTTAATGTGACTGTTCACGACTACACTAACGCTAAGCTTGTTTCAAATTACAACCACGTAGCAGATACTACCCGTCCTTACTACATTGGTAATGGACAAATCACCCTTGGAAATATCCTCAAGCTTAAGACTGCTGGTGATCTTCCTTACGACTCTAAGGTTTCTGTAGAGGTTATTTTCGGAAATGCTTATGTTAAGGTGGATTCTCTGTCTGAAGAAGACGGTTGGAGCATAAGCTATGACGGTAGCTTTGATATCACCAATGAGAATCAGGACGCTTGGAAGGCTGCAAAGATCAACTTCACGAGCGGCGTTGACAATACACCTATCCGTATTAAGATTACTCCTACCGGAGCAGGCAAGGATGATCATACCATTGCAATTAATCTTATTTACGTAGACGGTACAAATGTTCTTGATGCAGATAGTCTGTTTGATGCTGCTGAGGACGGCGGTAATGTTGTAATGATGAGCAATATTACTATTGCGCAGGGTGTCACCGCAGAGAACTACTATCTTGATTTTGAAACAGATGAAATCCTCTACGGAAACGGTTTTGTTCTCAGCGCTAAGACCTACATTGCTTCTACATCTAATAATGGGACTGGTACAAAGGTTGCTTATTCATATAATCGTACATGTAGTAATTCTGGTTTGCATAGATTAGTACATGGTTCGTATATTGGATGCACATTTGAATGGCAGACATCATCCTCTTCGGTTAATAATTATCTCACGGATAAACACTTAATTAGCTTGGATGGCGCAACAGTTGATAACATCTATATTGACGGACCTGTTTATGCAGGAATGCAGTATGATATGTACTACACAACCGGAAGAGATGGTAATGACAAGCGCGTAATTGCAAGCTATGCAGATTCTCCCTTCTTCGTATCCGGTATCAAAACAACAGGCGAATCTAATATCAATAATTCCTACGTAAGCGGATTCCGTTCTCCTGTTTCCGCCCGCGGTGGAGATAGCGCACACCTCTCTATTGAAAATTCTACTATTCGTGGCGGTAATTATTGTAACATTGATCTTATGGATGGTAACCTTACCATGAGTAATGTTATTACTGTACAGGACCAGAATGGTCAAAAGGCTACTGTTGATGCTGCAGGAAATGCGCTTACCTCAACTAATATTAGCGTTGCCGGCGCCGGCATTATGCTTGGCACGGGTGCTATAAATTCCAAAATATACATCAATGATTATTTCTATCAGTATAATTGGATTGCAAAGGGCAACGACGCGACTATGCCTGTCATTGATGGCGCTGATATGTCTGAAATATTTAATATGATATTTGATGGTATTAAAGTTGTAATTAAGCTTAAGCTTAACAGACTTTTGCAGCATACACATCTGATTTCGGGTTCAAACGAGCAGTATGTTAATGCTGGTATCATTTTCGCGCAAATTGGAAAAACATCAGATGTATCTGATTATCCTAGAGGTCTTGACAGTACATTTATCCCCGCATCAAACATCATTGATAACCGTACAGACATCAATGGAGTAAAGATTGAGGATGCAAAACTCAAGTACACCAGAACAGATTTGGAAAGATTCTCCTATCTTGGTACTGAAAGCTATAACCTTAACCTTGGAGATACCAATATAAACGCAAATATGATTCTTGGTAAAGACGGTAAGGTTGTAATATTCAGCCGTGTTGACGGAAGAACTTGGGAATCTATGGGAACAAAAGTAACACCTCATGATACTGATATCACCCTGACACAGAGCGATATCATCTATAGCGGTTACTATGATGGCGATGGTGTTTATGCAGCTTGGTACAACGCAAGCGCAAACGACCTTAACAAATAATTTTATAATCCTCTGCGGCGGCGAAAGTCGCCGCAGAATTTAAGAACTCCTGAAAGGGAAAATAAAATGGCAAAAAAAGATAACGATAATTTTGATTTTGAAACAGAATCCGAAGGCAAAAGCAAATTTGATCTTGTAGGATTCTTCAAGAACCTTACAAAGCAGCAGAAGGGTATCATTCTTGCGGCAGTTATAGGCGTTTTGGTTGTTATTGCAATAATTGTTACATTCGTAATAATCGGAGCTAACACCGGAAATAACGCAGGTACCGGAAATAACAACGACGGCACGTTTGAAGAAGATAAATCTAACGTCACATCAATATCTATTTCAACTGCTCCCGGAAAAAGAACCTATTACGTGGGCGACAATCCCTCATATGCAGGTTTAGTTATTACGGTTCATTATGGCGGAATTAATCCCGATCTTATTTACTACGATGAAAATCCGGATGATTTTGTGTTCACAGGATTTGATAGCTCTGCCCCTGCAGATGAACAGGTAATAACAGTTGAATATAAGGGTAAAACCGATATGTTTACTGTTGAAATCAAGGAGACAACCTCCTCTGCTCCTAAACTTGTAAGCATCCACTTCTCCACATATCCCAAACAGGTATTTAGCGTGGATGATAAGTTCAGCTACCGCAGCGGCGTACTGACTTGTACCTATAGTGACGGAAGCACGGTGGATATTGAACTTAAGCCTGAGTATATGTATGGCGTAGGCGATATTTTTGATCCTAGTGGCGAACACATTTTACTCCCCGGTGAACACGTTATTGAAATTGAATACGGCGAGAATGGTGTATTTGTTCAGACTGAGTATACTATCACGGTATATTAATTTTTTAAAGGGCTGAGAAATCAGCCCTTTTTGTTTGGTGGTTTTGGAGCAAACGCTGTGTTTTTGTTATGTTTGGTTGACATTTATGGGTGTTTTTGCTTTTTTTTGCTTGGGAGGTTTGGTTTTTTGTTTAGGAAGGTATACAAAAAAAGCTCGGATTTTCATCCGAGCTTTTTGGTTTTGTTTGTTACGTTGCACGGACGAGCATTGCTCGCCCCTACGGAACCTCATCCACCGCAAGCGGTCCCCCTTCCCCAACAGGGAGGGCTTACAGGCCGCTTTTCTACCCCAAGGGGAAGCCTATTATACAAGAAGGTTGGTCTGAGTTTCCTCGTTGAAGAAGTGCATTACCTTACCCTCAAAGGTGACGTAGATAGTCGCGCCGCTAACGAGGCTTCTACGCTGCTCATCAGAGAGAGAAACGGTAGGAATACGAACGATAAGCTTATCGTTTGTATCGGTAACAACGTGGAGGTGAAGCTCACTACCCATCATCTCGTTTACGAGGATGGTAGCGGAGATAGCATCGGGAGCGCCTGCCTCAGCGAGAACAAAGTGCTCGGGACGAACGCCGAGAATGATCTCGCCGGACTTAACGCCTCTGGCTGCGAGCTCTGCGCCCTTCTCACCGGTAACCTCAATTCTCGCACCGAAGGGAGTTACATAGTATGCATCACCCTCACGAACGAGCTGGGTCTTAAAGGTGTTCATCTTGGGAGCGCCGATGAACTCTGCTACGAAGAGGTTACAAGGCATATCAAATACCTCGGTAGGAGTACCAACCTGCTGAATGAGACCGTCCTTCATAATAACGATACGGTCACCGAGAGTCATAGCCTCTGTCTGATCGTGTGTTACATAGATAAAGGTGGTGTTGATCTTCTTACGGAGAAGAATGATCTCTGCTCTCATCTGGTTACGGAGCTTAGCATCAAGGTTGGAGAGAGGTTCGTCCATAAGGAATACCTTGGAGTCACGAACCATCGCACGACCGATAGCAACTCTCTGACGCTGACCACCGGAAAGCGCTCTGGGCTTTCTGGTAAGGTACTCGGTAATGCCAAGAACCTCGGCAGCCTCGGTTACTCTCTTATAAACCTCATCCTG
This sequence comes from Eubacteriales bacterium, assembly GCA_045533775.1. Classification (GTDB taxonomy): domain Bacteria; phylum Bacillota; class Clostridia; order Oscillospirales; family CAG-272; genus UBA1740. The sequence continues at coordinate 24,409 of JAZSIK010000052.1, read as the reverse complement.
AGGAACCTTCTTAAGACGAAGGGAGAACGCCATGTTCTCAAAAACTGTCAGGTGGGGATAAAGCGCGTAGTTCTGGAATACCATCGCAATGTCTCTGTCACGAGGCTGGAGGTCATTTACTACAACGCCGTCAATCTCAACAGTACCGCCGGAGATGTCCTCAAGGCCTGCGATCATACGGAGGGTGGTAGACTTACCACATCCGGAGGGACCTACGAAAACGATAAACTCCTTATCAGCGATATCAAGGTTGAAGTTATCAACCGCAAGAGTGTTCTTGCCGTATATTTTCTTTACATTAGTTAATTTTACGCTTGCCATAATTAATTCTCCTTATCCTTTTACTGCGCCGCCGGTAACGCCCTCAACATAGTACTTCTGCAATGCGAGGAATACCGCGGTAACGGGGATTGAAACTGTAACGCCCGCCGCACAGAATCGTGTGTACATCGTACTGGGGTTAGTAGCCTGCAGCCAGCCCCACATACCTACGGCAACGTTCTTACCGAGATCATCGCCCGCTGCAAGGAATCTTGCAAGCATAAAGTCGCCCCAGGGAGCCATAAAGCCCATAAGTATGGTGTAGATGATGATAGGCTTGGAAAGAGGCATAATAACCTTGTAGAATACCTGCCAACGAGTTGCACCGTCAATTCTCGCTGCCTCGTCAAGGCTCTTGGGTATGGTATCAAAGAAGCCCTTGGATACGTAGTATCCCATACCCGAGCTTGCACAATAAACGATGATCAGACCGAAAGGTGCGTTAGAGTGTGTAAGTCCCAGGTCGCCGAAGATCTTGTAAATAAGGATCATTGTAAGGAAGCCGGGGAACATACCCAGGATAAGCATAAAGTTCATCAGGAACTTTCTACCCTTGAATCTCAGACGGGAGAGGGTGTAAGACATAGAAAGGATGAAGAATGTCTGAAGCACCGCGGTAGCAAGACCCATAATGGTAGTGTTAATGAACCAGGTCGGGAAGTTGGTCTTGGTAAAGAGATACTCGTAGTTGCCAAAGCCCCACTCCTTAGGTATCATATAATCAACACGACCGGTGCTCTCCATTCTCAGCGACTCAAGCACGATACCGAAGTAGGGGAAGAGCCAAACAACAGTCATGACGATCAGCACTATGTAGATCAGGGTGTTGGATATTCTTCTGCTCGCCTTTGCGCCGAGGCCGGACTTTTTAATAGAAGATGTATTATTTTTCATTATGCAAAGTCCTCCTCATTCTTAGTAGACGGAATTACGTTGTAAACGATAAGCGAAAGGATCGCAACAACAAGGAATATCAAGATACCAAGAGCGGATGCAAGATAGTATCTCGCGCCGGCGCCCGAGCCGGTAGACAGCTTGAAGAGCCAGGTAATAAGCAGGTCGGTGTGACCGGGTACAAGACCCTCAAGGCTGGGAATATTCATATCAAGGTTGGTAGGACCACCGCCGGAGAGCAGGAAGATAATGTTGAAGTTATTCAGATTACCTACAAAGCTGGTAAGGAGGTAAGGACCGGTTACGAAGAGCATATAAGGCAGGGTGATCTTAGTGAACTGCTGAACACCGTTCGCACCGTCAATCTGAGCAGACTCATATAGGTCGGCGGGAATGTTCATAAGAATACCGGTAGCCATCAGCATTACGTAAGGAATACCAACCCAGATGTTGATGACGATAACCATTATTCTCGCAGCCTCGGGAACTTGCCAAAGAGTGTTAGCATTATTAGCTACGAGATAATCTCTGATAAACGGAACATTGTTATAAAGGAAGGAACCGATGAATCCGTTGAAGTCAAACATCTTGGATATGTAAAGAAGGGATACGAACTGAGGTATCGCTATGGTCATAACGAGAACGGTACGCCAGAACTTCTTGATCTTAATGCCCTTCTTATTAATCATAATAGCAACCATCATGCCAAGGAAGTAGTTGGTAAAGGTTGCGAATACCGCCCAGATAAGAGTCCATACAAGAAGCTCACCGAAGGCAACGCCTATACCGCCCTCACCGAAGTTAAGCAGCTCGGCAAGGTTCTTGAAGCCTACCCACTGGTAAAGCTCACTCTGTCCGTTCAGAAGACCTATGGATCCAAAAACGTCACTGTAGTTAGTGAAGGCTATAATGATCATAAAGATCATAGGAAGAACGGTAAAGAGACCGATACCGATAATGGAGGGAGCAAGAAGAGTCTTGTGGAACTGATCATCAAGGAGAGACTTAAGATCGTCCTTACCGCTCTTGATCTTCTTGCCGCTGGCTGTGATGTCCATGCAGATGCGGCACTGCTTTACCTGCATTCTCCAGGTAACAATGAACGCAATAATGAAAATAACAGCGAGGAGCGCATTGAAGAGAACACGGGTAGAATCCTCACCGGGAATGGTGATCGGAACATCATACTCATAGTCATAACCGGGCTTCTGCTGTATTGTACCTACGGTGTTACCGGTTTCAAACCAGTTTACACTCTTGAGCCAGTTAAGACCGCTCTGTGTACGGTAGTTGGGAAGACCACTGGATACATCCACGCTTGTAGGAATGAAGAACATATATACTACAAACGCAACCTCAAAGAGGAAGAACAGAATACCGCGGGCGATCTGACCGTAGTAGATATTACCGAGGCCAAAGATAACGAAGGAAAGCTTTACAGCCCAATTACCCTTGACAAAGGTATGGATAATATCAAGAAAGCCATCTTTAATTTTGATGGCAAAATCCTTTACAAGACCAAGGAAAGCAAGGATAAGACCCTTGAACCAACTGGGAATCGCGCAGAAGAACTGCTTAAAGTCGTAAAGGAATCTCTGAAACTTATTCAGCTTCAAATATTCTAATGCATTTAATTGTTTCATAAGTAAAAATACAAACCAGGCTTTCGCCGGGTTTATATAACTCCTTTTTATGATAAAAGGCATTGTTAGCCGATACACAAGGCATCTGTTGTCCTTGTATGCCGGCTAACAATGCCTTTTTGTCTATCGGGTGAGCCCGAAGGCCCACCCGAAGAACATAAGCTATTTAATTTTAGAATGAACTAAAAATTAGTTAGCGGGAACGAGCTCAACGGTAGCGTTGTGAGTGCCCTCTTCCCAAGTAAGCTTAACGTAGTACTTACCAGCGGTAGCAACGGTGATGTTGCCGGGCTCATCTGCGCCGTCCATAAGTCTTGCATAGTAACCAGAATCGGTCTCACCGGTCTTCTCGTTAGCAACACCTACCTGAACGTTCCAGCCGCCACCCTGACGAAGCTTGAACTGATCGTCGGTGGTGATGTCGTATGCCTCAATGGTCTGCCATACGCCGTTCTCAAGCTCTTCCATCTCAAGGTCAACGTTCCAACCGGTGCCATTGATAGAACCGATTACGGACCAAGCTCTGAGCTCGTCGTCGGACTTCTGAAGGAGAGCAAGGATGGTCTGCTCATAAGTATCAAGAGCAAGTCTGAGGTCATCCTCGGTAGCTGCGTTCTTGGACTCACCGCCAAGAAGCTTAGCGATATCCCACCAAGAACCGTGGATATTGCCCTGAGGAGTAGCGTGCTCGTTCTGAAGAGCGAGAGCTGCAAGAGACTCGTTAGCCTTTACATTTGCATCCTGCTGAGCTGCGAGGTTAGAGGGACCCCACTGGAACTCATTGTATCTCTCAAGCTGGCACTCAGCGTTAGTGAGGTACTGAGCAAGCTTGGAAAGCATAGAAGCCTTAGCAGGATCGGACTGAGGCTTAACACCCATAAGCTTGTTTCCGGAGAAGGAAGCGAGGTGGTAGGTCTCACCGTCAACAGTGAAGGAAGGAAGATCGGTAACGCCGAGGTTATCACCAAGGGTCTCAACAGCGGTATTAGCGTTCCAGATACCGGTAACAACGATACCAGCGTTAGCAAACTCAGCAGAAGAGTTGATGTAGTTGGGAGACTTGGTAACGATCTGCATACCCTTCATAGCAACAAGGCCCTTATCAGAGTTGAAATCGTCATCAACAGAAGTGAACTTACCCTTGTCATCCATGGTCCAGTTGGAGTGACAGCCGGTAGCCATGAAGAAGGAAGCGGTGTACCAAGCGTTCTCAAGCTCAAAGCAAATGTTCTTGCCTGCAGCCTCACAATCAGCAACGATCTGTGCAAGATCATCGGGATTGGTGATTACGCTCTTGTCGTAGTACATATAGTAACCGTTATCAGAGGTAAGGGGATATGCATAGAGAGTACCTGCAACAGAAGCTGCGGAGATAGAGATAGAGTCGTTAGCTTCCTTGAGGTTAGCAGTTGCCTGGAGACCAGGAGCTGCAAGAGCCTTAGCCTGTACAAGACGAGCGAGCTGGTCCTGTGCGAAGCAGAATACGTCAGGAGCGAGAGCTATGTCTGCAAGAACCTGAGAAGCTGCGTCTGCCTCAGAAACGCCGGAAACCTCAAAGGTGTACTTTGCATCATAGTCAGGGTTAGCTGCAAGGAACTCTGCGATCTGAGCCTCAGCGAGCTCAGTAGCGCCTGCTATCTCAGAAACCCAAACTTTAATTGTTTCCTTGTTGCCGCCATTGCCGCCGTTGCCGCCGTTGTCAGGCTTGGGGGGCTGACAAGCTGCAAAGCAGGATACGATCATAACGAGAACAAGAACAAGAGTTAAGATCTTACTCATTTTCATAAGAGTAAATCCTCCTTAAAAATAATAATAATTTTTTACGCACTTTTGCGCATTAAGATTATAACACCTTTATACATTTTTGTCAACAAGCGAAAAGTCAAATAAAGCAAAATCGGCGTTTTGCACAAAACGGCTTGACACTTTTTTATCAAAATGCCAAGCCGTTTGTATTTATTTATTTTTGAACTCATCAAAGGCGGGGAGTATATGTCCCTCGTAATCAAAGAGGCACTGATTTGCCCATTCGTTAGCGGTGGATTTGCCCTCCTCGTGAATATAGCTCTGCCCTGCCTCACTCGCCCAGCAGATGCCCTCACCCGGTAACCACAGTGGCTCCCAATAAAAGAGACCTTCTATACCTCCCTCACGGACAAGCTCTACTATATACTTAATGTAAGCTGCCTGTCCCTCGGGTGTCAAGGGGTATTTATCGCTGACGCCCGGAATATTTGCGCGCTCCTCGTCTACAACGAGTCGCATCTCCTTACCGTCAAGACTGTATCCTCGGTTGGTAAAGCCATAGCCAAGCTCAACGATCATAATCTGCTTGCCAAAATGCTTGCAGGCACTTAGGTTTTTCATCAATTCATCGGGAGTACCGTGCCAATAAGGATAGTAGGAAGCACCGATGATGTCATAATCAATGCCAAAGGATGCCATCTCACCGAAGAACTCCTGATAGACCGCGGCGTCATTACTGCGCTCAAGGTGAAGGATGATTTTTGCCTCGGGGATCACCTCGCGACAAGCGCGACATCCCGCATCAACAAGACGGCAAAAGCTTTTGTAATTACCCCGCTTGCCGTCAATCTCAAGCTTTCCGATCGGCCAGAGAATGCCGTTAGTGATCTCATTTCCCACCTGAATAAGCTCGGGGGCAACTCCCTCTCGCGCGGCAATTTCAAGGCACTCCTTGGTAAATAGGTATACGGCATTAACCATCTCGTCAAGACCGTAATCCGCCCACGCCTTGGGAATAAACTGTTTGCCCGGATCAGCCCAGAAATCAGAGTAATGGAGATCCATAAGCAGCTTAAAGCCCTTTTCCTTAGCGAGTTTAGCAAGCCTTACATAATTATCCATATCGCAGTTGCCTGCAAGATAGGGCTCACCGTCGGAGCTCTTCGGATCATTCCAGACCCGGATACGCATATGATCAACACCGTTATCAATAAAGGCGTCAAGGGGATCTATCTGCTTGTTGTCGCGGTAATACTTAGCACCGTGAGAAAGCTCCTCAAGATAGGTGGAAACATCAATACCTAAAATCATTGCTCTCCACTCCTGTGATCCTCAAACACGGGAGACTGATTGTCCTCACCAAAGTCAACAACACGCTTTTTCATACAGCGATAACGGAATCTCGCCATCTCATTCAGGCGAAGCACATCCTCCTCACTGCCCGTAAATCCGCAGCGAAGACAGTAATATTCCTTGGCATCGCCGTCAAAGAACATATCAATATCAATATCTCTCATAAAGCAGGAGGGACAACGGAAGTTTAATTTGCCTTTACTAGACTGAGCCATGTTTTTACTCCTCCTTTGCTGACGGTTTTGCTCACCTCAAGGTGATATACGGGTGAGAAGGCAATTCCCTCCTCTACCTCTGCAGAGCAGCCATCGCCACCCATCTCTACTCTCGTGCACACCTGAGGTATATTTACATAAGCGCACTCGGCGTTCTCCTTACTGATCTTTCTGCCGTGATAGGAGAACTGCATCTCCTCGGAATCAACGCCGAGGGTCAGAGATGTCATATCCGCCTGATACTCGGTAGTGCCGAATCCACCGGTGAAATACTCGGTGAATGTAACCTCCTCGCCGCCAAGATCGTTCAGAATATTACGCTCGGTAATAATTCTTCCCTCACCGTCAGGAATAGTAAATACCGACTGAACAACGACCTCAAGTCCGCCGAGATTCAGGGTAACGGGGTCGGCAACAAGCCTTACGCCGCCATCAATTCTCTCATATTTTGCCATAGTTCTGGTCAGGCAAAGATCTGAGCTGCGGCCTCTTGCACTTACCTTACAGGACTTGATCGTACCCGCACCGGCATAGTGGGTAAAGAAGCCTGCACGGTAGTTGATCTGGATAAGATAGGGATAGGAAGCGTCATAAACATTTTCGGTGCCGATGCCCGTGTGCTGAGGAATACGTGCTACGTACGGGCGCAGGTCAATCAGAGCGCCTCCCTGATTGAAGTCAAAGCAGGTTCTCATAGCAGGATCTGCGTACCAGAAATATTCCTTGCGGCTGCCGTAAAGAATATCCTTCCAAAGCGCGCACTCGCCTCTTTTATAATCCTTGTGACAGGAGCGATAGAAGTCGCCAAACTCACTCATCGTCATATCAATGAGCTTGCCCTCTCGCTTCAGCTTGCCGTAGTATTTCATACCGTCGTCATAAGACTTGGCAAGCAGCTCGTAGGGTGCCTCCCAGCGACCCATTCTGTTAAGCCATCCGGGGCCTACAAACATCATATTATAGCTATAACCGTCATTGTATTTTCCAAGGTGACGGTACTGATCAACGAGATTGTAAAGGTAAGGGTATTCATACTCCCCGTTTTCATTATAATAGATCATTCCTCTCAGAACATTCTGAGGATGTGTGCCGAAATTAGAGCCGTTGCCGTCAAAGCAAGCCATAAGATCTCGGGAGAGGTGAGGAATAGCCACGATACCGGAGTCGTCAAACTCGTCGGATGCGGGGCAGTGGGAGTTTACCTTGGAGGGGATCCAGGGGTTCCAGGGTCCGCCGTCCATATAGGTGTACCAGGAATTATTGCAGGTGTGATAAGCCTTTGGCCCTTCCTCCCAGCAGGTAGCTACGGCACATTTTACCGAAGGATACTTTTCCTTGATATAATTAATGGTATATGCATCAAGGAAATAACTGCCCGTTGACTCGGGATAGAAGCCGAATCTGTTATAAAACTTGCCAAAAACATCGTCAACGATCTCTCTCTTGGTTGCCTCATCAAACATCCATATGCAGAAGTCCTCGGTCTTATATTTCGCCTTGAACTCAGGACAAGGCAGCCCAAGCAGCGACAGACCGATCTCATCACCGTACCTCTCGTGCTCCTCCTTTGCCAGCTGAACGATCGTGTCGGAGAAAAGAGATGCATAGGTGATCTGAATGGTGGTTTTTAAGCCGTATTTATGAGCCGTATCCTGCTGGAATCTGAAGATTTCCAGCGACTCATCGCGTACGCCCTCGGCGCTCCCGAGGGCTTTTTCAGCATACTCGGGAGATAATTCCGGGCGATGAATAATATTAACTATAAACCTGTTTTCCATTATTTTTACCGCTTTTTGCAAAGTATAGTTTACTTATTTAACGATTACACTGGTAAATCCATCAATCGTGAGGACTGTGCCGTCCATACTTGCCACACCACAACCAACATATTCGCAGAGGGTCTGAAGGATGTGTCCATCCATACCCTTACAGGTGGAGAGGTCAACCGTAATTGGCTCCATAGAGTTGTTATGGAAAATACCTATAAACTCACCGTTATACTCAACGAGGAAGCCGCCGAAGTTTGATCCGGAGCCTGTAACCGCGGTGTATTCACCCCTTGCTATTGCGGGATATTTATTGCGGATTCCAATAAGCTTGGAGTAATGATTGAGAATGCTGTTCTCATTTTCCAGCTGAATCTTAACGGTTTCCTTGGTCTGAGCGTTTTCGGGATATGTTGTACCCTCGGGATCCTCAATGGTGTCTCCGTCACCCCAAAGCATTGCAAGACGGCGGTTAGCGTCTGTGCTTGCGCCACCTCTTGAGCCTCGTATACCTATTTCCTCACCATAATAGATGAAGGGGGATCCGGGAGAGAGAAGATAGAGGTTTGCCGCCATCTTCTTATACTCGTCATACATAAACGCACCGGCTATTCTGTCCTGATCGTGATTTGAAAGGAACTGAATAGGCATACCGTTAGGATTTGCCTCCTGTACTCTGTCCTGATAACGAACAATGTATTTAAGGAAGGTGCCGAGAGAATCGCCCTTTGCCGCAGTTGCAGCAGAGCTCTCAGGACCGGACATAGCAAAGTTAAAGCAGTTGAGCGCGCCGTAATACTGCATAATCTCGCTTTCTGCAGACCAGCACTCACCTACGCAGTAAATGTCGGGACAGTATGCAGTAAGCTCACCCATATACCAATCCCAGAAATCAGCAGATGCCTTAGTGTCACCGTAATAAATATACTTGATGGCGTCAAAGCGGAAGCCATCTATACCGAGATCAAGATAGTACTTTGCCACATTTAGCATTTCCTCTCTTACCTTGGGATTATCATAGTTCAGCTCAGGCATTCCACCCGAGAAATTACACTCGTAATAATATGTAGTGCCTGTCTGAGATGTGCCGGGAACTACCTCCCAGGTGTGACCGTCTCTGTCCTCCTTGGTGTAGCAGGTGTAGTAGTAATAATACTTGTTAGAGGTATCCCCGTTTCTTCTCGCCTTTGCAAACTCGGTGAACCAAGGATGATAATTGGAGGTGTGGTTAATAACAAGGTCAAGGATAATCTTTACATTTCTCTCTTTGCAGAGTGCGATAAGCTCCTTCAGATCCTCCTCTGTACCGAACTTTTCATCCACCTTGTAATAATCCTTGGCATCATATTTATGATATGTAGGAGATTCAAAGATGGGGGAAAGCCAGATGCCCTGTATACCGAGATCGTTGCCGCTGTTGATGTCACCATCATTTAGATAATCAAAGCGGTTGATAATGCCACGCAGGTCGCCGATGCCGTCTCCGTTGGAATCAGAGAAGGAGCCGACGAATATCTGATAAAATGTACGATAATTATCGTTAACCGGATCTAACATAGGCTGATAAACATTAAATACTCCGCACGCGGCAAGAACGCCGAATACGATTGCGACAACGAGAACAAGTGAGACACCCGAAACAATGGCGATTTTTGCCCTCTTATGCAGGCCTCTTCTGCAGTTCTCTCCCTCATTGTGAATGTGGTTTTCTTCGGGAGTACTCTCCTCCACTGTGTTAGCAGAGAGCTCCTCTTTCTCAATTTCGTGCTCGTGATTCATATATTACTCCTTAACCGAATTAAGCATTACATCATCAATACTACCCCAAGCACCCGAATCTGCCTTTACATAGATGCCGACAACGATGGTGTCGCCCTCGGTGTAGTTGATTTCAATAAACTCTGTTGTGTGCCATTCACTCCAAGCGGTGAATGTAGCATCCGCCTTAGCGACTATCTCGCCGTTGATCTTTATGTAAGCATAAGCGGTATAATCACCCATATCGCCGCCCATCGTAGAGAGACAATACTTATACTTTCCGCTCTTAAGATCCTTGATTTCCTGCTCAAGACTAAACTCAACCGCCTCGTTGTTCCAGAAATGATAATGCCTGGATCCTGTCTGAGAATCGTCAAGCTTGTCTATTACCTTAAGCTCGCTGAGCTTCTTGGGGAAGCTGGTAGTCCATCCTGTGCCCTTAAGATCATCCTCAAAGGACCAGTTCTGAACATAGTTATACTCTACCATAGATACATGACAATATGCAGTCATACCTGCTGCAGTACCCTCAATTGTATACTTTGCAGGGCCGTTGTTTTTCATAGCCTCGTAGTCAACATTATGCCATTCAACATCAACGCTTTCTCTTGCGTTGTCTGTCATAATAGCGTTAACCTTGTCGGGCAGAGTTATCTCTCCGTTAAGGTCAAGGATCAGGGTGATCTCCTCAATCTCCTCTGCCTTTACCTCAACCTTATTGCCCGTTCTTACAAGACCGAACACCTTAAGCGACTCGCGAGCCTTACCCGTGGCGTCAAAGAATGCCTGGTTGTCTACCGAGCAACCGCCGTACCACTTGCCGGCATCGTCAGGATCGTACTCACCTGCATAGGAGGATGCCCAGCCGGAGCCGTATTTCTCCCAGATCGCAGAGTTTTCCTCCCAGGTTTCGCCGCCAACGGAGATCCATGTGCCCTCCCAATAGCAGATACCGATGCAGTTTCTCATTTTATTGACTGCAGTATCTGTCAGCTCTCTGATATGATTTGCCTGTCCCTGCTCGGAGAAGGGATAAAGCTTTGTACCGTCAAGGCCGCCGTTGGTATAGAAATCAGTGTCCTCGGTGGTGTTGGCATATGCGGTCTCAATAACCATAGTCTTCTTGCCGTATTTATCGGCTATATTGTTGAGGACCATAGCAAGATTCTCAAGCGTGCCGTGCCAAGCGGGATAGTAGGAGGATGCAAATACATCGTAATCTACGCCATAGTAATCAAGATTTGCACCAAAGCTCTCATAATTTGTAATTTTCTCAGGATTGGTAAAATGAACAGCTACAAGAGCGTCAGGACATACCTCACGAACCGCCTGAGAGCCGCTCTTCATAAGAGTAGTGATGTCCGGCCATCTGCTCTCACCGCACATCTGACCTGTGGTCTCGTTTCCTATCTGGACCATACCGATGTCAACACCCTCGGAAACAAGTCTCTCAAGGCACTCTTTTGTGTATTCATATATACGTGTAGACTTCGTCTTTACAGAAAGGCCCGCCCACTTCTTAGGTGCCTGCTGCTTTGCAGGATCTGCCCAGAAATCGCTGTAATGGAAATTAACAAGCAGCTTCATACCGTACTTGGTAGCGCGCTTGCCTATTATAACTGCGTTTTCAATATCGCAGTTTCCGCCACCGTATCCGTTGCCGTCCTTGTCAAAGGGATCGTTCCAGATGCGGACTCTTATGTAATTAACACCGTTTTCGGAGAGGATCTGATATACATCCTTCTCATTTCCGTCGTGGTCATAATATTTAACGCCGCTGGCTTCAAGCGAGGGAACGGCAGAAGCATCCATACCCATAATAAAGTCCTCGGGCATATTCTCTACCTTCTTCACATAGAGAGTGTCGGAGGAGAGACCCGACGGGCCGACTAACAGGATCACAAGGACAACGCTACCAATAAGAAGAGCCGCGGCACCTGCTATAATAGCGATTTTAGCGCCGAGCTTCATCTTTGACCAAAAGCAAGTCTTTTTCTCCTTTGGGGCATTATCTTCTTCGGTTTGCAATTCATTTGTAACAATATGCTCTTCGTTACTCATAAGATTTCTCCTTAAATAAATTATATAAAAATCCACAAATATAATAACATATGCAATGTGTAAAATCAATTCGCAAAAGTAATAAACTTTTTTGTGCATAAACACAACATCTTCACCCGAAGTAATTCCGTTTTGTAAACCAAAATGTGCTCTGTGTTTTTGCAGAAAAAGAAGGTGATTTCATCGGTAAAAAGCGAAGTAATTGCAAAAAACATCTGTTCATTTTTTGCGCTCTCTTGTGTTATGTTTTGCCCCGTTTCTTGTTAAAAATACCGCATTTTGACATCTTTAGTTTACATTTTGAAAGCTGTTTAGCATTTTATCGTGATTTGAGGCGCTTTATTCCAAACGATAAACAGGGTTATCCACAATAGCTCTTTAACCGCTTTTTATGTCGTTATTTAGAAGATTTTTTTCGCATATCTCAGCGCAAAACGTCTGTTTTTTGACAGTTGTTTTATTCTTTGTCATATTTTGTGCATTTTATCCAAAAGGATATGCGAAAATTATATAGATTTTTTTCATATTTTGGAGTTGATTTTGTCCCCTTTATATGTTAAAATATAATTGCACGAGTATTTATTTTCTTTTTTTGTTTTCAGAGTGACTGAAAATATGCGTGACTACCTATCGGACAGACCGTTCTGTCAGGAGAAATAAAATGAGCTTTGATCTTCAGAAGGCGGACTTGTGGAAGCGTCTTTCCGCCGGATTATTTGATTTCATATTAATCGGTATTCTTTGTGTCGGCATTATGTGGGGTATGTCCTGGGCGGTGCAGTATGACACCTACAAGGAAGGTATGGATGCCTGCTACGAGAAATACGAGACAAAATACGAGCAGCTTTACGGGGTTGACTTTGATATTTCCCAGGAGGACTACGAAAAGCTGAGCGAGGCCGAGAAGCAGACTCTTGAAAAGGCACTCAATGAGGCCAACGCTGAGCTTCAGAAGGACGGAGAGGCGGCTTATTACTACACCATGAGCCTTAATTTATCTCTCATCATTATTATCTCGGGAGTTCTTCTCTCTCACATCATCCTTGAGCTTGTTGTTCCGATGCTGCTCAAAAACGGTCAGACTATCGGTAAAAAGGTATTTGGTATTGCGATCATTCGCTCCGACGGAGTTAAGGCGAGCTTCTTCCAGATGTTTATCCGCACTATCCTTGGTAAGTGCACCATTGAGACACTGATCCCCGCTATGCTGATCTTTACCATCATATTCAACCAGGGAAGCCTGTTTGATCTGATACTTCTTATCGGTCTTCCCATCGCGCAGATAATCATTTACTTTGTTTCAAGAGACAAAACTCTCATTCACGACCTTATGGCACAGACAGTAGCCGTTGACCTGGCAAGCCAGAAGATCTTTGAATCTGCAGAGGAGCTGCTTGAATACAAAAAGAAGATACAGGCAGAAATAGCAGAGAGAGCGGAATATTAATCAAGTTTTTTAGCACAAAAAAAGCAACATATATTTTTTACAACGAAAGGAAGATTCTATGAAAGTTGAGTTGCAAAATCTAACCAAAATCTTCCCCAGTAGAAACAAGAAGTCCGGTGAAGAGGTAATTGCGGTAAATAACTTTACCTTTACCATTCCCGACGGTCAGCTCGTCGGTCTTCTCGGTCCTTCCGGTTGCGGTAAGTCCACCACTCTTTATATGATAAGTGGTCTTCAGCAGCCTACTGGCGGAAAAATCTTCTTTGGAGATGAGGACGTTACAGAACTCTCTCCCGAGAACAGAGGCATTGGACTTGTGTTCCAGAACTATGCGCTTTACCCTCACATGACAGTAAAGCAGAACATCCTGTTCCCCCTCCAGAACCTGAAGGGTGCAGACAAGATGGGCAAGGATGCTATGCTTGAGAGAGCGTACGAGGCAGCGAAGCTCGTTCAGATTGACGAGCTTATGGACAGAAAGCCCAGCGAGCTTTCCGGCGGTCAGCAGCAGAGAGTTGCTATCGCAAGAGCGCTTGTTAAGATGCCCAGAGTGCTTCTCCTTGACGAGCCCCTCTCCAACCTTGACGCCCGTCTCCGTCTTCAGACCCGTGAGGAGATCAGAAGAATTCAGAGAGAGACAGGCATCACCACCGTATTCGTAACCCACGACCAGGAAGAGGCTATGTCCATTTCCGACGTTATCGTTGTTATGAAGCTCGGTGTTGTTCAGCAGATCGGTAAGCCTCAGGATGTTTACGACGATCCCATCAACCTCTTTGTTGCTAAGTTCCTTGGCACTCCCCCCATCAACGTATTTAACGGTGAGGTTAAGGGTGGCAAGCTCTACTTTGACGACGCAGCGGTTCTTGATGTTCCCGGCGTAGATGACCGCAAGGTATTCGTTGGTGTGCGTCCCGAGGGATTTGTTCCCGACGAGAACGGCGCGCTTGTTTGCCATATGAACAACGTTGAGGTAATGGGCCGTGACGTTTCCGTTGTATCTACCCACTCCGCTTCTGTAAACCCCGTAATCCGCTCTATCGTTGACGCTGATAACAAGATCAGCCGCGATGTTGAGACCATCAGCTTCTCTCTCAAGGCACACAAGGTATTCCTCTTTGATGCAGAGACCGAGGAAAGAATCAGGTTTGAGGTGAAGTAATATGGCAGAAAAGAAACAAAACATATTCGTGTGGTTTGTTGAGGTTTTCTGTAAGGAATGGATTTGGAAGGGCTTCTTCGTAAATCTTGTTTACAAAAAGTTTGACAAATGGAAGGCGTGGCTCTATCTTGCGCCCACACTTGTTTTGCTTGCTATATTCACTATCTGGCCTATATTCAATACCGTTAAGATGGCGTTTACCGTTTATTATGATCCCGATGCACCTATCTATCAGTATGATGAGAATGGAAACCTCATTTACGATGATGATACCGGTATGATCGCTATTGATGGTTACGGTATGTATAAGGGCTATAACATTGCTCTTGATATAGCGGGTGAAACCCAGTTTGAGTTTGGTCTCAACAACTTCAAGGAGATCCTCAATTACAGTGGATTCTTCCAGATTCTTCAGAACACGGTAATACTTTGTGTTGCTACGGTTCCGATTTCAACCTTCTTGGCGCTGCTGATTGCCGTTTGTCTTAATGCGATCAAGCCGCTCAGCAGGTTCTTACAGACAATCTTCTTCCTGCCTTACGTAACAAACTCTATTGCGATAGGCATGGTATTCGCCGCGATGTTCAATATCGTAGGCGTAAACGAGCACAACCTTGATCTTAGTAAGTCGCTCGGTATTATTAACAATATCTTAGGTGCGCTTGGTGTAGAGCCTACCAACTGGATCAACCAGGGATCCGGTTACTGGGCAAACATCGCCGTTATGATCATTTACATCGTATGGAACGCGCTTCCCTTCAAGATCCTTATCCTCCTCGGCGGTCTGCAGAGCGTAAACAAGCAGTACTACGAGGCGGCCAAGATTGACTCTACTCCCCCCTGGCGCGTATTCACCAGAATCACCGTTCCGCTTCTTTCCCCCATGATCGTTTATGTAGTTATCACAGGCTTCATCGGCGGATTTAAGGAGTACACGAGCATCGTAGGTATCTTCGGCGAGACAATGCAGCCTCCCGGAGCAGGAGTTGGTACACCCAGACTTCAGACCATGGTAGGTTACATCTACGACAAGCTTGGTGATTCCGAGGGTACTGCTTCTGCGGCAGCGATCCTTCTCTTCATTCTTATCTTTGCAGTTACTCTCGTTAACCTCAAGATAAGTAAGAAGAATACTCATTATTAATAAGGAGGTATCTTGAAATGTCCGAATCTAAGATTGTAACAATGAAAGAGCGCGATATGAAAAAGGTTGCCTCCGCGCAGAAGGTCTTTACCGTAATCGGTAAGGTGCTTATTTATGCATTCCTTATTGTTATGGCTCTGATAGTTGTATTCCCCTTCTATTGGATGATCATCTCCTCTCTTAAGAGTGTGCCCGAGTATGAGCTTCCTATTCCCACCCTCTTCCCCCAGGAGATCATCTGGCGCAACTATTCAGATGCTATTCAGGTTGCAAACCTTTACAACCTGTTCAAGAATACCGTTATCGTTGGTGTAGTATCCACCATTCTCTCTCTTGTAATTACCGTAATCACAGCATTCGTATTCGCAAGACTTGAGTTCAAGGGCAGAGACGCACTCTTTGCACTGCTTCTCGCTACAATGATGATCCCCGGTGAGCTCTTCACCATCACCAACTACGTAACGGTTACCGAGTGGGGTTGGGTAGGATCCGACCTGACACCTCTGGAGGGATATGCGGTGCTTATCGTTCCCTTCCTTGTCAGCATATTCTACATCTACCTGTTAAGGCAGAACTTCCTGCAGATTCCCAACGAGCTCTACCTCGCCGCTAAGGTTGACGGTACGAACGACCTTAAGTATCTGTGGAAGGTTATGATCCCTCTCGCGCTTCCCACCCTCGTATCTATCACCATTCTTAAAATGATGGGTGCGTGGAACTCTTATGTATGGCCCAGACTCGTTACAACCCAGGAATATCACCTGATCACCAACGGTCTGCGTACCGCATTCAAGGATGCCAACACCAACCAGTCCAACATCCCTCAGCAGATGGCGGCGGTAACTATGGTATCTATTCCTCTGTTCCTTGTATTCATCTTCCTTCGTAAGTATATTATGAAGGGTGTATCCAGATCGGGTATCAAGGGATAATAATCATTTCCTTAAGTTAAAAATGACGAAAGTCTTTTTAAAAATAAAAATTAAAAAAGGATGGAAAACAAAAAATGAAGAAGATTATTGCACTGCTTCTCCTCATCGTTATGTGCTTCTCTATCGTAGCATGTAACCCCACCACTCCTCCCGCCGGCAATGGCGGCAACGGCGGCAACACCGACGGCGGTAACGGCGACGGCGGCAACGGCGACGGCGGCAATGGCGGCGAGGTTGTTGACAACAAGGTTCGCTATGAGGTTCCCGCTAACGGTTATGACGGAAGCGAAGTAACTATCACCTTCTCTCACACCATGGGCGAGTCTCTCCGCAAGGAGCTTGATATGGCTATTGAGCGTTTCAACGAGCTCTACCCCAACATCACCGTTGAGCACTCTCAGATCGGTGGCTACGACGATGTTCGTGACCAGATCAAGCAGGAGCTTACCGCAGGCAACCAGCCTAACATCGCATACTGCTATCCCGACCACGTAGCTCTCTACAACGTAACCAAGAAGACTGTTCCCCTTGACAACTTCATTGAGAGCACCATTGAGATCACCAGAAATGACGGCACTACCGAGATTCTCGGTCTCACCGCTGAGCAGATCGCAGACTTCATCCCCGGTTACTACAATGAAGGTACCGTATTTGATGCAGCAGGCACCATGTACACCATGCCTATGTCCAAGTCTACCGAGGTTCTCTACTACAATGCGACCTTCTTCGCTGAGCACAACCTCTCCGTTCCCACCACTTGGGCTGAGGTTGAGACTGTAGCTAAGCAGATCCAGACCATTCTCAAGAATGATAACAACCCCAAGAACGACAACGACAAGCCTCTCGGCTACGACTCTGAGGCTAACTGGTTCATCACCATGTGCGAGCAGTACGGCTCTAACTACACCTCCACTGACAGAAACAATCACTTCCTCTTCAACAACAAGAAGAACAGAGATTTCGTTACCATGTTCAGAGGCTGGTATGAGCAGGGTCTCTTCACTACTCAGGAGCTCTACGGTGCATACACCTCCGGTCTCTTCACTAACCTTGATCCCGAAAAGGCTTCTTGCTACATGTGTATCGGTTCTACCGGTGGCGCTTCTCACCAGGTTCCCGCTTCTGTAGACGGCAAGCCCGCTTTTGAGGTTGGTATCGCTCCCCTTCCTCAGGTTGATCCCGCTAACCCCAAGGCTATCTCTCAGGGTCCCTCTCTTGTAATCTTTGATCAGGAGAACAAGCAGGAGGTTGTTGCTTCTTGGCTCTTCGTTAAGTTCATCACTACCGATGCTGAGTTCCAGGCTTCCTTCTCTATGGCTTCCGGTTACATGCCCGTAATCAAGTCTGTTACTGACATTCCTGCATACAACACTTGGCTTAACAACGAGAAAAACGTAATTGCAAAGGTTACCAAGACCGCTCTTGCTAACTCCGATTGCTACTTCGTATCTCCTGCTTTCAACGGCTCCTCCAAGGCTCGTGACCAGGTTGGTGAGCTTATGAAGTACTGCTTCTCTACCAAGCTTTCTGATACCGAGTTCTCTAACGTTGACGATTTCATTCGTGACGCTTTTGAGAAGGCTGTTAAGGAATGTCTTGCTGATATCTAATTTTCTTTAGATTATCTAACATTTAATTAAATTAAAAACATTAAAAACGATTATGAACAAGTTTTCTAAGTTTTTATTTCTGCTTGTTGTAATCATAATGATCGTGGGCTGCCTTGCAGCCTGCGATCACGAGGTAAACTGCACCTCTCATACCGACGCAAACGAGGACCGTCTCTGTGATAACTGTGGCGCTGAGATCAAGGATGATCACACTCACGATTACGTTGACGGCAAGTGCGAGTGCGGTGCAGAGGATCCCAATTATGTTGCACACCAGCACAGCTATGTTGACGGCAAGTGCGAGTGTGGCGCAGAGGATCCCGACTATGTTGCTCCCTTTGTTGATTACGCAAGCCAACTCAAGTTTAACCCCTCCTCCGGTAAGGTGTGGGCTGAGGTTACCGTTAAGTCTTTCATAGACGGCGATACCACTCATTTCTATATTGACAAAGAATATGTTGAGGAAGGCTTCCTCAAGGCGAGATATCTTGGTATTAACACACCCGAGTCCACAGGCGTTGTAGAGCCCTGGGGTAAGAAGGCGTCTAACTATACCAAGGATCAGCTTGTAAAGGCTACCTCTATTATTGTAGAGTCTGATACAGCTACCTGGAATCTTGACTCTACCGGCGGCAGATACCTTGTATGGGTATGGTACAAGACCGCCGAGGATACCGAGTACAGAAACCTGAACCTTGAGATCCTTCAGCAGGGTCTTGCATACGGCTCTAATGTTTCCTCTAACACATACGGATCCACCTGTCTTGCAGCTCTTAACCAGGCTAAAGCACAGAAGCTCCATGTATTCTCCAAGGAGAAGGATCCCAACTTCTACTACGGCGGCGCAATTGAGCTTTCTCTCAAGGAGCTCAAGTCCAACACCTACTGGGATGCTGAGGCAGATAACGGTAAGGGTGACGGCGGCAAGGGTAGATGGAAGAACAAGTATGAGGATATGCTTGTTAAGTTTGAGGGCGTCGTTGCTAAGCAGGTTGGTTCAACCGTTTATGTTGAGGAGTATGACGCAGAGAACGATATGTACTTCGGTATGCAGATCTTCTGCGGATATACCTATCCTAAGATGGATGAGTTTGCTATCGGTAACCGCGTTGTTATCGTTGGTAAGCTTCAGTACTATGCAAACGGCGGAACCTATCAGGTATCCGACCTTAAGTACAAGACTATTGATCCCAACTGGGAGGGCGGTTGCCGCGTTCTCAGCACAGGACACAGCGCATCCTTTAACGAGGTTGACGTTAACACTATTATGAACGGCACCATCACTCTTGATGTATATGAGTACACCGAGGGTCCCGACGGCGAGATGATTGAGACTGTTGTTAAGAGAGAGTTTGATTACGGTCAGCTTGCTCACTACTCCACCGCAACCGTTAAGAACCTTACCGTTCAGCGTGTATACACAACTATTTCTGACACCGACTCCAACGGACAGATTACAATTACCTGTAAGGACGCTCAGGGTCACACCATCAAGATCCGTACAGACTTTACTGAGGACAAGATGCTTGAGTCCGAGTTCCCCAAGGGCACTGTTATTTCTGTTGTCGGTATTATTGATTCCTTCAACGGTGAGTACCAGATCAAGGTATTCGCAAGAGAGGATATCACCTTTGAATAAAAGGAAAAAAGCATCTTTTATCATCCCCTATTGGCTATACTGCATATGCAGTTTATAAATTAGACCTAAAATAAAAATATAAAAGGAGCTAAAAAATGAAAAGAATACTTACCTTACTTCTCGTTCTCGCTCTCAGCGTTGCTGCTCTCGCAAGCTGCGACGTGCTCAGCAAGATCCCCGGTCTTGGCGATCTTATCAATCCTCCCTGCACCGAGCACGTTGATGCAGACGGCGACTATGTTTGCGATAACTGTGAAGCAGAGCTTGAGAGACCCCACGAGCACACTTGGGTTGACGCTACCTGTACTTCTCCCAAGAAGTGCTCTGAGTGTGGCGCAACCGAGGGCGATCCCATTGCTCACACCTACGGCGAGAACGGCAGCTGCTCTTGCGGCGCCCTTGATCCCGAGTACGAGGCGCTTCTTGATGCATCCGCATACGTTCGTCAGCTCTATAAGGACGAAGCTAAGTACACCCCCAAGAATTACAACCTTGTAGGCGTAGTTCCTGTTGGTGATGTAAACTTCACTGTTGTTTGGACTGTTGATTATGAAAATATCACAATCGTTACAACTCCTGACGGAAGCGCTCTTGTTACCGTTCCCGAGCTTGATCCCGATCACGAATATCCCTATACTCTTACCGCTACTATCACCAGTGCAAAGGGTTATGTAGCTACCAGAACATTTGAGCGTGCACTTCCCATGCTTCAGCCTATGACCTTTGACGAGTTCGTAGAGGCTGAGGATGCTGCGTTCGTAACAATTCAGGGTCTTGTATCCGGCGTATTCTCCAAGTCTACCGGTTCTACCATAAACGGCCTTTATGTTCAGGATATGAACGGCGACGGTGGTTATTATGTATATGCACTTGAAGAAGATGTTAACGGCAAGATCCTTCCCGGTATGACCGTTCGTGTTTCCGGTACTAAGGATGTTTACAACGGCACTCTTGAGGTTGTTGATGCTGCTGTAACAGTTGTTGATGAGACCATCAAGGAAGTAACTCCTGTAGATTATACCGACAAGCTTAGCAAGGCAGAAGCTCTTGACTCAGCAGATCTTGTTTATGCACAGGGTCTTCTCGTTACCATTAAGGGCGTTACCATTGGTGAGCCCGGTGACAACGGTTACTATTACTTCCACCTTGGTGACAAGCAGGTTTACCTCAGAATATCCTCCTCTAACAACGCTACCACTAAGGAAGCACTTGAGGCTATCAAGTCTGCTCACGCTGCGAACTACGCTAACATCGCTGATGTAACAGGCGTTATCTCTGTCTACAGCGGCAAGTTCTATCTCGTTCCTGTATCTGCTGATGCTTTCAACAACTTCAAGCAGCCCGAGAGAACCGATGCTGAGAAGCTTGAGCTTGAGCTTGAAACAATTAAGCTTCCTGATGCTGTTGTTAAGAACACTGTTATTACTCTTCCCACTACCGGTGCATCTTACGATGCAGTTAAGTTTGATTGGAAGTCCGATAAGGATTGCGCAGTAGTTAAGGACGGCACCCTTACCGTAACTCTTCCCGAAGAGGCAACTACCGTAACTCTTACTCTTACCGCTACTATTGGCGAGCTTACCGAGACTAAGACCTACGAGATTTCCGTTTCTGCTAAGTCTAAGTTCATCAATGTTGTTGTTGATACTCCCGTAGACGGTGAGGAATACTACTTCATGCTCACTCAGGAGAATCTTAATAAGGATCTCTTCTTCAACGGTAAAATGGATGGCTACTACTTCGCTACCGCAGAGAGTGCTGAGGAAGCTGTTAAGATCAAGGTTGTTGCTCTTGCTGATGGCAAGTACGACCTTATGGTTGGTGAGAAGTACCTCGGCATTATCCACACAGAAGAGGGCTACATCAACGTTAAGATCCTTGATGAGGCTCCCGCTGGTAAGTTCGTTTGGAACACCGAGTACAAGACCTTCACAACAGATATTGAAGGCAAGGGTACCTACTATCTTGGTACATACAGCAACTACAACACTATTAGTGCAAGCACTATTGATAAGGCTGCTACCAGCTTTGTTGCACATCTTGTTCTTGTAAAGCCTGATTCTGACGGACAGGTTAACCTTACTGATACCCTTCTCGGTCTTGGCGCATATGCTGAGGGCACCGCAGAGGTTGAGGACTTCGGCTTCGGATTTACCGAGCTTGGTTCTTACGGCAACGGTATTCAGATGAGAATCAAGGAGGACAGAGTTGCTTCCCTTTGGAACACCGTTGGATTTACCTATGGCATCGCAAAGATTGAGCTTGTTTACAACTCTGAGAAGTCCCCTTATGACAACAAGGATGCTTTTGCATTCTACTTCGGCAATGACTCTGAGGTTTCCGCATGCACCGTAAAGCTTTCTACCGTTGCAGGTCAGAAGGTTTACACCATCACTCCCGATAAGGACACCTACACCTTCTTCAAGATGGAGCTCCTTCTCTCCTATAGCTTCTACTGGGATGAGATCAACATCGTTCTTACCAACTTTGAGGAAGAGGCTTGCGAGCACGAGTGGGCTGATGCTACCTGTACCGAGGCTAAGAAGTGCGGCAAGTGTGGCGAGACCGAAGGCGAGGCTCTTGGTCACAAGATCAACGCTGAGACTCACCTTTGCTCCGCTTGTGGCGCAGATGATCCCGAGTACTACTGGCCTATGACCATTCCTGAGGCTCTCGCAGCGAACAAGGGTAAGCTTGTTTCCATCACCGGTAAGGTTGTAGAGATCAAGGAAGCTTGGAGCAGCTACAACAACATGTCCGTATATATTGAGGACGAGGCTGGCAACAAGATCTATGTTTTCAGAACTAAGACTCAGGTTAACCTTGGCGACACAATTACCGTTAGCGGTAAGGTTGATGTATATAACGATGAGAAGCAGATTGGTTCTGGTTCTACCGCTGTAATTGAGACTGGTGAGCCCGAGAAGGAAGAGGTTAAGATTGCTCTTACCGATACCGCGCTTGGCCTTGGCGCATACGCAGCAGGCAACGCTACTGTTGACGGTGCTAACTTCGCTTTCACCGAGCTTGGTTCCTACGGCAACGGCATTCAGATGAGAATCAAGAATGGCAATGTTGCAACTCTCTGGAACACCAGCGCATTCTCCGGTGGCATTATCAGAATTGAGCTTGTTTACAACTCTGAGAAGTCCACTTATGACAACACTGATGCTTTCGCATTCTATTTCGGCAATGACTCTGAGGTTTCCGGATGCACCGTAAAGCTTTCTACCGTTGCAGGTCAGAAGGTTTACACCATCACTCCCGATAAGGACACCTACACCTTCTTCAAGATGGAGCTTCTTCTCTCCTATACCTTCTACTGGGACGAGATTAACATCATCGTTGCAAAAAGTGATGAAGAGCAGCCCTCCGAGCCCGAGACTCCCGTTAATCCCGAGTGCACTATTCCCGAGGCTCTTGAGAGAGCTGACGGCGCTGATGTTATCGTAACCGGTACTGTTACCGCTGATGATAACAACAACAGCGTAACCATTAAGGATGCTGACGGCAACACACTCTATGCTTACAAGGTTGCTACCGCTATCTCTGTTGGTGATGTTGTAACTATCACCGGTAAGATGGGTACTCACAATGACAACAGACAGATCGCTCAGGGCGCTACTGCTGTTATTGATACTAAGCATACCTGCGAGTACAATCCCGCTACCTGCCTTGTTAAGGAGCTTTGCAAGTACTGTGGCGCTGAGAAGGAAGGCTCCGCTCTTGGCGATCACAGCTTTGATGAGACCGGCCTCTGCGCATGTGGTCTTCGTCAGTTTGCTGAAGGCGTTAATGTAGCTGATTTTGATTCCTTCGTTGTTGAGGGTACTAATGACAACTCTTACACAAACCGCACTAATAAGGACGGCTGGACTATCAACAATGGTAGATGTGACGAGCAGTCTGTTTGGGGCGGCGCAGATCAGATCATCCTTAACGGTAAGACCAGCAATGTTGGTAAGCTTACCTCTTGCAAGCTCACCGGCGGTATCAAGAAGCTTTATGTAGACTATGGTTATGCATTCTCTGAGTCTAACGGCGTTTCCTTCAAGATTGTTATCAAGAACGCTGAGGGCACAGTAGTTGCTTCTACCGATGTTGTAAATGCTGATCTTGCTAAGCTTGAGAGTGCTCAGTTTGTATGGACTCTTGAGACTCCTGTTGAGGGCGAGTTTGTTATTGAGATCGTTAACAACTGTCCTACCAACAAGGACGGCAACGCAGATAGATACACTCTCTTCAACCTTGCTTGGGAGAATGTTTAATTCTTTGATTGCTAAATAATATAGTAATAAAGAGAACCGCACCTTCGGGTGCGGTTCTTTTTTGCTTTTCGGACTTTTATCTGTACGTTGTATTATATGTAAACATTTGTAGAAAACACTTGAATATGGCAATATATTGTGTTATAATGTATTTATGGAAATATTGGTTTTTTATAAATATTTTACATAAGGAGAAGAAAAATGAAAAGAATTATCTGTCTTTTGATTGCATTGCTGCTCTGCCTGAGCATCTTTGCCAGCTGCACACCCACCACCCCCGATAACGGTGGCGAGAATGGTGGCGAGAACGGCGGCGAAAACGGCGGCGAAAATGGCGGCGAGAATGGCGGCGAAAATGGCGGCGATAACGGCGGCGAGAACGGCGGCGAGAACGGCGGCGATGTTGCCATCGGCGCCTCCGCCAAGGAGCTGTTGGGTGGCTACCGCTAT
>JAZSIK010000045.1:0-32965 GCA_045533775.1 Eubacteriales bacterium | reverse complement strand
GGTGGAGGCAATCTCCTCCTCCTGTGCGCGAAGATTCATATCATAGAACTTGGAATAGAGTATTTTAAGCGCCTTTTCCTTGTTCTGAAGCTGGCTTCTTTCCTGGTCACACTCAATTACGATGCCCGAGGGCTTGTGTGTAAGTCTTACTGCAGACTCTGTCTTATTGATATGCTGACCGCCCGCACCGCTGGACTTACAGGATTCAAACTTAAGGTCAGCGGGATTTACCTCTACTTCAACATCATCGGCTTCGGGAAGAACGGCAACGGTAACGGTGGATGTCTGTATCCTGCCATTTGATTCGGTGACGGGAATACGCTGAACGCGATGAACACCGCTCTCAAACTTAAATCTTGAATAAGCGCCGTCACCGATAACGCTGAAGCTTATTTCCTTAATACCGCCAAGCTCGGTCTCGTTCTTACTGATAACCTCTGTTTTGAATCTTCTCGCGGTAGCATACATGGTATACATCCTGTAAAGATCCGCACCGAAAAGAGCAGCTTCTTCCCCGCCTGCACCCTGTCTGATCTCTACGATAACATTTCTTGAATCGTTAGGATCGCGAGGCATAAGCAGGATCTTAAGCTCCTCGGTAAGTCTCTCACAGATCAGCTTATACTCCTTGTGCTCCTCCTCGGCAAGCTGGCGAAGCTCACCGTCAAGCTCGGAGTCACGCATCATCTCATCCGATTCGTGAAGGATCTTCTCGGCTTCCTTATACTCCCTGAACTTCTCAATGATGGGCTCAAGGGATTTATATTCTTTTATTAATTCGGCGTATTTTTTATTGTTGCCAACGACCTCAGGGAGAGTCATCATCTGCTCTATCTCCCTGTAACGGTCATCAGCTCGCTGCAATTTCTGGAATATCATTTCTCTACCTCAAAAATTATTTTTATCTAATTTTGAGGAAAAACTATTTTACGAATGCGCAGAATGCCTCATAGGTAGAGTAAACATCAGCCTTGGAAACAACCTCGTAGGGTGCGTGCATAGAGATTACGGGCACGCCAAGGTCAACTGTCTCAATGTTATGGTTTGCAATATACATAGCAACGGTTCCGCCGCCGCCCATATCAACTCTGCCAAGCTCACCGGTCTGCCAGATAACACCGTTCTCAGCAAATAGACGGCGGATAAAGCCAACGAACTCAGCGGTCGCATCATTTGTGCCGGACTTTCCTCTGGATCCTGTGTACTTGGACATAGTTGTACCGCAGGAGATTATAGCGCTATTACGCTTCTCATACACCTCTGCAAAGTTGGGATCAAAGCAAGCGGTTACATCTGCGCTGAGGCACTTGCTCTTGCCTCTTACCACAACGGGATTCTTGCCAAGAGCGTGAGAGATCTCGGAAATAAGGTCAACGAGGAAGGCGGACTGCATACCGGTAATACCGACAGAGCCTATCTCCTCCTTATCAGCAAGAATAACCATAACGGTCTGCTTGGTATCGGAGTTATCAAGAAGAGCGGTTACCGCGGGATATGCGCAAACTCTGTCATCATGACCGTAGGAAGCAATTAGAGCTCTGTCAAAGCCGATATCACGAGCCTTGAAGGCAGGCACAAGAGAAAGCTCGGCGGAAATAAAGTCCTCCTCTGTCACACCGTACTTATCATTAAGAATGGAGAGTGCGGTAAGCTTGATCTTGTCGGCAACCTCCTTGTCATCATAAGGAAGACCGCCAATAAGTATATTAAGAGTCTCGCCACTGATGGCAGAGCCAAGAGGCTCCTGAGACTGCTTTGCTCCAAGGTGAGGAAGAAGGTCGTTGATGTAGAAGATAGGATCGCTGTCGTCCTCTCCGATGCAAACATTAACTACCTCGCCGTCTGCCTTTACCATAACGCCGTGGATAGCAAGAGGAATAGATGTCCACTGATACTTCTTTACGCCGCCATAGTAATGGGTCTTGAGGAATGCCATACCGCTGTCCTCATACATGGGGATCTGTTTAAGGTCAAGTCTGGGGGAGTCAACGTGAGCAGCAACGATTCTGATACCGTCACTCTCAAGATCCTTCTCACCAACCTTGAAGAGAATAAGGCTCTTGCCGTGCTGATTTAGATATTTCTTATCGCCCACAGCAAGCTTGTCACCGAACTTGTACTCGGTGTATCCCTTTGCCTTGGCAAGCTCAATTGCCGCCTCGGTTGCCTCGCGCTCTGTCTTTGACTTATCAAGATATGCCTTATATCCCTCGGCATAGTCATAGATAGCCTTGATCTTATCGGGAGTAGCCTCCTCATAAATATTCTTTCTCTTGTAGGAAAGCTTATCAAGCATTTCCTGTCCAATGGTCTTTTCGCTCATTTTATATTTCACCTTTCAAAATTATTTTTCAGTTTTATTATAAGCTCTTCAACCTGCTCTCTGAGAGATGCAAGGTCTGAGTTGTTATAGATTACATAATCGGTTCTGGAAATCAGCTCTCCGTCTGAGATCTGAGAGCCTATTCTCTTCTCTGCGTCAAGTCGGCTTATTCCATCGCGGGCGATTATCCTCTCAATACGGGCTTCCCTATCAGCCACAACCGAAACCAGACAGCAGCACTCGCTATCAAAGCCCGATTCAAAGAGCGCGGGAGCATCAACCACACCAAGCGTAGCGCCTCTGTCAGACTCTCTCTTAAGAATCATTCTCGTCTCATCAAGAATATGCTTATGTGTAATAGCATTCAGTCTATTAAGCCTGTCCTGAGAATTATCCCCAGAAAAAACAATAGCTGCGAGCGCCCTGCGATTAAGTCTGTTATCCGAGGTAATAATATCCTTACCGAACTCCAGCGCCAAGGCATCAAGCAATTTACCCGGCTTGCCCGTCAGCTCGTGATAGACTGCGTCGGTATCAACACAGGGTATGCCATTTTCACGAAAAATGTCGCACACGGCACCTTTTCCACTGCCGCTGCCACCGCAAAGTCCAATAATCTTCATGAGCATATTCTCCTTCAACATATAATTATACATCAAAAATAAGTCAAATGTCAAGTTAAATACATAGTTTTTAATTTTATTATTTTAGAAAGGTGCATAATAATGGAACAGAACAGGTTGCCGAAATTAAGAAAATGCTTTGCAGCTGCAAATACCTACCAGGGCTTCAAAAGCTATTTTGACGAGTATTTTACCTCAAAAGAATATCAAAAAATATATGTATTAAAGGGCGGACCGGGCACGGGAAAAAGCAGTTTTATGAAGCGGGTATCGGCTCTGTTTCAGACTAAAGGATGCGATGTATGTGAAATATATTGCTCCTCCGATCCAAAGTCGCTTGACGGAGTAATCGTTGAAAATGAGAATAAAAAAATCGCCATCCTTGACGGTACTGCTCCCCACGAAAGAGATGCGGTAATTCCCGGGGCAATTGACGAGCTGATAAATCTCGGAAAAGGATGGGACAATAAGTGGCTTATTGCTCAGAGAGATAGGATTATCGGGCTAAATGATGAAAAGAAAAAATCATATAAAACCGCCTATTCATATCTTGGAATTGCAGGCAAAGCAAGTGAAATGATAACCTCGCCACTAATTACACAATTTGATAAAACAAAGGTAAAATATTGGGCAGAAAGCTTTTTTAAGGAATCTTACAGAAATAATACCGTTTCTGAGAAATCTGTTCTGTTGTCATCCTTCGGACGATTTGGCGAATACAGACTGCCAAACGAATATGAGATAGGTGCAAAAGTAATCGGCATTAAGGGAGACCGATTCTCTGTCGGTGTTCTTCTCCGTCTTGTCACCGACCTACTAAAACAACAAAGCATAAGATTTACCCACTTTCCGAACGTTCTTTCTCCCGAGCTTACCGATGCGATTTATCTACCCCATCAAAGTATCTTAATAACATATAAAGATGACGGTAGTATTTCGGCATCCGACTTTTTCAGGATAGGTGATGTTGACCGTGAGCGCATTAAAAAAGCGATATTTCTCCATGACGAAGCATTGGATGAGGCAAGGCGGCACTTTGCCATTGCATCAAACCTTCACTTTGAGCTTGAGGAGATCTACTCCTATGCTATGGATTTTGATTATGTAAATCAAATTATCACAGAAAATATAGGAGAAATCGCCAATATTCTTGAAATATCGCTATAATTTTAATACTTTTATTGACTTATTTTCTTATTTATGTTATTATATAAAAAGGCACGCTGAGTGCGTGCCTTAATAATTATTTGCCCTCCGATACTATTCTTGCAGTATCTCTTGCTATTACAAGCTCCTCGTTTGTGGGGATCATATATACAAGAACGCGGGAATCGTCTGCCGAAAGCTTTACGGGTACAGAGCTGTGACCAAAGGTGTTTCTCTCCTTATCAAGCTTAACACCCAGATACTCAAGTCCCGACAAAGCGTTTTCTCTGATATAAGGAGTATGCTCTCCGATACCTGCGGTAAATACGATGGCATCAAGACCACCCATGGCCGCCGAATATCCGCCAACATACTTCTTGATCTGATAACAAAGCATATCAAACGTCAGCTTTGCTCTCTCGTTGCCCTCATTCATAGCCCGCTCAACATCGCGGGAATCCGAGCCGACGCCCGAGATACCGGCAAAGCCACACTGCTTGTTCATATAGTTATCCATTTCCTTTGCAGAAAAGCCCTTCTTCTCCATAATGAAAGGAACGATAGCGGGATCTATGGAGCCGCATCTTGTACCCATCAGTATACCGTCAAGGGGCGTAAAGCCCATAGATGTGTCAACGCACTTGCCATCCTTTACCGCGCTGATGGACGAGCCGTTTCCTATATGGCAGGTAATTATCTTTGTTCCCTGCGCTTCTCCGCCCATTATCTTTATCATCTCACCGCTTACGTATCTGTGAGATGTACCGTGCATACCGTAGCGTCTGATGCCGTATTCCTCGTACATATCGTATGAAATACCGTAGGTATATACCTCCTTAGACATAGTCTGATGGAAGGCTGTATCAAATACGAGAACCTGAGGTGTGTCAGGCATAGCAGCAAGACAGCCCTTGATACCCATAATGTGTGCAGGATTATGCAGAGGGGCGTATACAATACATTTCTCAACGGCAGAGAGAACCTCCTCGCTGAGAAGAACCGACTGGGCAAAATACTGACCGCCGTGAACTACCCTGTGACCAACGGCATCAATTTCCGCAACAGATCCGATGCATCCTACCTGAGAGTCAACAAGAGTATCAACAAGCAGCTTCATCGCAGCAGAATGGTCTGCGAGAGCCATCTCCTTGATGTACTCATCCTTACCTGTTGTCTTATGGATAATGCGGGAGCCGTCAATACCGATTCTCTCGCAATTTCCCTTGGCAAGCACCGCCTCGGTATCAGTATCAAGGAGCTGATACTTAAGAGAGCTGGAGCCTGCGTTTATTACCAAAACTTTCATAGAAAAATCTCCTGTCAATTTAGTTACAGGAATATTATACATTAAGATTTCAAATTAATCAAGTCGCTTTTTCAAAAAAACAGGAAAGGAGCTAACAATGAAGGTTGCTGCGATAATCTCAGAATACAATCCCTTTCACCTGGGACACGAGTACCAGATCAGAGAGATCAGACGCCTGCTTGGAGATGATACCGCCGTTATTGCAATTATGAGTGGCAATTTCACCCAGCGCGCAGAGCCTGCAGTATGTGACAAAACCATACGCGCAGAGGCAGCGGTTAATTGCGGTGTAAACCTTGTGCTTGAGCTTCCCTTTCCCTATTCTATGAGCAGCGCAGAGTTCTTTGCTAAAAGCGGTGTAAGGATCGCAGATAGGATCGGTGTGGTTGATTACCTCGCCTTTGGCAGCGAGTCCGGAGATATCAGCGAGCTTTCCAACATTGCAGCTGCCATGTCCTCCGACGAATATAATCTCACACTCTCCGCCCTTATGTCCTCCGACCGCTGCAAGGATATAGGCTATCCTGAGCTTTGTCAGATGGCATTGTCAAGGGTGTACGGCAAGGAGATTACAAGAGAGTTTTTCACTCCCAACAACATCCTTGGCATTGAGTATATCAAGGCAATTTCAGCCGAGGGAGGCAGCATAACTCCAATCACAGTAAGACGCTGTGGCTCTGGATATCACGATATTATCAATCCTATGTCCGAGTTTCAGAGCGCGACCGCAATACGCGAGGAATTATTGGCGCAGAACATCTCTGCCCTGGATTATATCCCGGAAAACGCAAGACGTATTTTTATGAAGGCAATTGAAAACGGTAAAATGCCTTCGGATGTTACACGCCTTGACCTTAGTGTAATATCCTCATTCAGATTAAACTCCCCTGTGGCTGATGTTGATATACAGGATGCCTCGGGCGGTTTATATAATCGCCTCTGCGATATGAGTGCAGAAGCAAATAGCATTTCCTCTTTGACGTCTATGGCCGAAACGAAGAAATACACGAAAACCAGAATTAAGCGAGCAATATGGAATACCTACTTCGGCGTTACCTCCTCCGATGTAAGGTCGTTGCCTGCTTATACTCAGGTTCTCGCGATGGATTCTGTGGGTCGGTCGGTACTGAAAAGAATCAAGAAGGTGTCGGACTTTCCCGTCATTACAAAGCCCTCGTCATACAGAGAGCTTGGCGAGGATGTTTGCAGACAGAAGGAGCTTTCCAACAAGGCTGATGCGATCTTCGGATTAACGCTGAAATGTGCGAATACAGGGCGTTTTTCCCTAACCTTCACGCCTTATGTAAAGGATTGACCCTTTATGCGAAATGTCCGCAGCATAATCTTTCTCAAAGCTATTTACAGCTCCCGCTTGCTTTGATATTATTATGTTGAAGTGGACATCATTCCGTCATTTTCAAATATTATGAAAGGAGTACATAACTATGTTAAAGTTTGAAGGCGTTGAGGCTAACGAGTTTGTTGAATACAAGGGCAAGCCCATAGTACGCCAGGGTGACGATATTTTCTACGGAGACCTGTCCGAGAAGTATTATGTCTATATGATGATTATGTCGGACAAGAAGTCTCCAAAGGGAGATCACAATGTCCCCGGCACCATTATGGTGCAGCTGCTTGACAGTAAGACAAAAAAGCCTGAAAAGCAGAAGATTACTAACGGACTTGCTGAGGCATTTGAGTTTGCTGAGGCATGGCTCCGTTATAACGACAAGGACTAATTAGAAGATAGCGTGCGCGCACTGCCCGGTGCGCGCAAGGAGGTAAAAAATGAAAAAAACGCCATCAAGCAATCCCGTAAGGCTGATTGCTTTTTTTCTGACCGCAATTATACTTACCTGTACATTTGGCTTTACCGTTGACGGCTGGCAGGGAGATAACGGACAGGATAACACCGGAGCAGATTCTCCAACAGATACTCCGCCGGACGAGGGTACTCTTCCCGATGATCCACCCACCGAACCACCGACCGAGGAGGATCCCGAAATATATATACCCGAATATACCAACAGGATTACCGGCCTTGAGGTCAGCGCGGAGGGAGTAAATAAACAAGTATTTGCCTTTGTGATGAGCGCTGCTCTGCCTCTTTTCGGAGTATCAAAGGCAGATTTGCTCTGCGAGATACCAACCGAGCTTGGCAGCAGATATGTTGCCTTGATTACAGATATAGAGGAACTCTGGAAGATCGGATCAATAACAAATACCCGCGGGTATATATCAAATATTGCGAAATACTTCGGCGGGATCTTAGTATCCGCAGGATGTGAGGATGCGATTGAATATCCCATGTGCGACATCAGTGATAGTAATCTTGATCTGTCGGAAAATGACGGTTATCACTTTACCGAGCATACCGAAAACATCTATACAAATCCCGATCTCCTTGGCGGCGCTATGGCTAGCACAGGACTTGCGGATAAAGCTCCTGCCTACTCTCCCTTGCCCTATATTCATCGCGATTTCGGCTCTGAGAGCATTTCATTTGCCGAATCTGAAGCTTCAAAGGTGACAATTTCCGGCGGAGCTGATGATCTGACCGAGCTTACATATATAAGTGAAAGCAATGGTTATTCAATCATAAAAAATGGAGAGGCGCTTACAGATTCACTTAACGATAATATATGCATTTTTGAAAACTGCTTTGTTTTATATGCCGATTCTGCAATTTATGATAGAGTTAGTTGCACCCAAATGGTTATGGATACAGTTGGTGAAGGAGTGGGATATTACATAACTTGTGGTACATATACCGAAATAAAATGGACTGCTACCTCGGGCGGAATTATGACCTTTTACTCCCCGTCGGGCGAGAAGCTTACCATCAACCGCGGCAGCTGCTATATATCCTTTGTAAGATCCTCTCAGCGTGACAAAACGGTATTTGAATAATTGATTAATTGCAAAAAGGCACCGATCTCGGTGCCTTTTTTATTCCGGTAAATAGCATGGTAGAAAATATAATAAACATAATAAGACGCACTATGAGAATAAAGGAGGGAGATCCTTCATTTACAACATTGACACCGTTTGATAGATTTTGTTTGGCGATACATAGTTTGATAGAAAGAATAAAAGCGGAGTCAATTCACTCCGCTTTTATAAACTCAAAACTTTCGCAATGAAATTTTATCATACCATCTTCAAAGTCGTTAATGGTATATCTCAAAGACTTGTCCCAGCCCCTATCCTTGTTATCTAAAATTTCAAATCCACATATTTGATACGGCATGGAAAAATCTTTTATATTAAGGCAGGAAACATTATGGAAAATCATATGTACAACTTCATCTTTTAGTAAAAACTCCATTGTAAGAACAGACTCTATGCCGTTAACACTCAAATTAATTTCAATTACTTGTATTTCTTGTCCTTGAATCATATCAATACTCATATTGTTCATTATGTTTTCTCCTTTTTATTTCATTCTACCACAGCACCATAAAAAAGTCAACCTAAAAGTATAAATCCCCTTTATTTACAAATACTAACATCACACCTAAAATAAAAGGAGATTTTTGTATATATATGAAAGCAACCGGAATTGTTCGTAGGATTGATGACCTCGGACGCGTAGTAATCCCTAAGGAAATAAGACGCACTATGAGAATCAAGGAGGGAGATCCTCTTGAGATTTATACAGATCGGGAGGGTGAGGTTATTTTCAAAAAATACTCACCTATCGGAGAGATGCAGGACTTTGCGACAGATTACGCAGAGACCCTGCAAAAGACCTCGTCGTCGCCTATTTTTATCTGCGACAGAGATGCAGTAATTGCCGTATCGGGCGCATCAAAGCGTGACTATCTTGAGAGAAAAATATCCAGGGGTCTAGAGGAAATTGTAGAATCCCGATCCTTGTATGTAAGGGGTCAGGGACGAGAGCCTATTTCCATTATTAACGACGGCGGATCTCACTATGTAAACTGTGCAATGCCCATACTCAGCGAGGGGGATATTATCGGCTGCGTTGTGTCTGCCTGGCAATATGATATGTCTACCAGCGGCAAGATTTCTGACGAGATTGAGTCAAAGCTGGTACAGACGGCAGGAATGTTCCTCGGAAAGCAGATGGAGAGCTGAAACAAAGAAAAAGGCTGTCAAGCGACAGCCTTTTTCTAATTAATTGGAAAGATAATCCTTAAGAGTCTTGGAGCGGGAGGGGTGTCTCAGCTTACGGAGAGCCTTAGCCTCAATCTGTCTGATACGCTCTCTGGTGATCTCAAACTGCTTACCAACCTCCTCAAGAGTTCTGGGTCTGCCATCCTCAAGACCAAAGCGAAGCTTAATTACCTGCTCCTCTCTGGGAGTAAGAGTGTGAAGGATGTTGCAAAGCTGCTCACGAAGAAGCGAGTAGGATGCACTGTCGGAGGGAGCGGGAGAGTCCTTGTCCTCAACGAAGCCACCGACGTGGCTATCCTCCTCCTCGCCGATGGGAGTTTCAAGAGAAACAGGGTCCTGGGCGATCTTCATAATCTCACGAACCTTATCCGCGGTCATACCGAGTGCCTCTGCAACCTCGTCGGTGGTAGGCTCTCTGCCAAGCTCCTGGAGAAGCTGACGGGTTGTTCTGGAAACCTTATGTATGGTTTCAACCATATGAACGGGGATTCTGATAGTTCTTGCCTGGTCGGCGATGGCTCTGGTAATAGCCTTCCGGATCCACCAGGTAGCATATGTGGAGAACTTATATCCCTTGCTATGATCAAACTTTTCAACCGCCTTGATAAGACCAAGATTACCCTCCTGGATAAGATCAAGGAAGTACATACCCTTACCTACATGGCGCTTTGCAATAGAAACAACGAGACGGAGATTAGCCTCAATAAGCTCGTCCTTTGCCTGCTTGTTGCCAAGAGAGATCTGCTCGGCAAGATAGGTCTCGCGCTCGGGAGTAAGAAGCGGGATCTTGCCGATCTCCTTAAGGTACATACGAACGGGATCGTCATTGGCAAGACCCTCCTGGGAGAAGTACTTGTCCATATTCTCGGTAGAATCAAAGTTTCTGGCGTCCTGCTCTATTTCCTTAAGCTCGTCATTTTCAAGCTCATCGGGGCTTGCAGAATCAATATCGCTCTGAGAAATATCGTAATCAATGTCCTCAAGAGCCTTCATAATATCGGAATTACCAATACCACCATCGCCCTTGGAATCAATATATTCGTTTACATCAATCTTATCTCTGCTCATAACATTAACCTTTCAACTACACTTTATTTTTTCTTTTCTCCTCAAGCAGCCTTGTCAGACTGTCAAGAGAGCTGTTTTTTTCATTAATCTTTTTAGATACCGATCGCCGAAGCTTTTCAATGCTATCGGTAAGTACCGTATCACCGTTTTCGCTGAGCTCCATACGGTTAAGCTTCATCTTTGTTATCCTGCCGCACTCGTCGGGAGTGAAGTGAGCATCTATATCAAGATGAGAGTCATCACCGCTTGTGAAAGCCTGATGCAGATACTCAAATATACGCCTGTTAAACTCGGTGATAAAGTCATCGCCGCTGACAAGCGCGTTTTCAAACACTCGTTTTCGGTGCTCGGGATACAGGAGAAGAAGTCCGAGGAGAGCCTCCTCATTCTTGGCCGCTGCGGGCGCCTTAATAAAGTCGGGATTCACTCTGTCAGAATATCCGACAGCATCCTGCTTAACCTTATTTGACTCCTCCTTGCGACGGTTTTTGCTGGCGCGGTTGACCATTCTGTCCACATCGGACTTAACGCTCTTTACATCTACGCCAAACAATTTTGATATGTTTTGAATGTATAAATCTCTTTCTGCCGAGGAATATGTCTCGGAAATAAGCTTTTCGCTCTCCTGTAATGCCTTGACCTTATCCTGCGGAAGATTAATATCATACTGCGAAAGTATGTTTTCAAGATTGTATTCAAATCTTGATTTTGACTGCGAGAGGACCTGACGGAACTTGTCGGCGCCAAATTTCTTGATATACTCATCGGGGTCCTTTGCACCGGGGATCCTGAGAATCGTAACGTCAAGACCGACCTCTGTAAGCATCTTAATAGCTCTCATAGCAGCCTTCTGCCCCGCCTCATCGGCATCGTAGGAGATTATGACCTTCTTGGTATATCTGCTGATAAGCCTTGCCTGCTCGGAGGTTATTGCTGTACCGAGTGTGGCAACGGCATTTTCAAAGCCTGCCGCGTGCATCGCAATTACATCCATATATCCTTCACAAAGAATAAGGCTGTCTGCACAATGATGTCTTGCAAAATTAAGAGCAAACAAGTTTCTGGACTTTTTGAATACCGGAGTGTCCGATGAGTTCTTGTACTTGGGCGTTGAGCCGTCCATTATTCTGCCGCCGAAGGCAATCACATTGCCCGACACATCAATGATCGGGAACATAACGCGGTTGCGAAAGGCATCATAATATCTGCCCTTATCACTCTTGCCGCAGAGAAATCCGGCTACAAGCTCCTCAAATGTATATCCCTTTGCCAGCATATACTTTGAGAACTGATCAAAGCTGTTTGGAGCATAGCCAAGTCCGAAATGCTTGATCGTACCTACCGAAAGTCCGCGTGACTCGGTAAAATATGCAAGAGCAGCCTTGGCATCGGGAGTATCGGCAAACAGGCACCTGTTAAAATACCGCGCAGCATCTGCGTTCATAGCAAACATACGGTTCCTGTCAACCTTTGGCGTACTTGGAACAGGGGTACGCTCATCCCTTACGATAGTAATTCCCGCTCTCTGAGCAAGGAACTCAACCGCGTCGGGATAATCAAGATTTTCTCTCTTGCGAATGAATGTGATAGCATCTCCGCCCGCACCGCAACCGAAGCAGTAAAAGCTATTATCTGCAGGATATACGGTAAACGAGGGTGTTTTTTCACTGTGAAAAGGACAAAGACCGCGCAGATTTGATCCGGCTCTCTTCAGCGATACATAGCTACCGATAAGAGTCTCAATATCATTTCGCATCAAAACCTGCTCAATCGTTTCTTTGGTAATCAAGCAAAGCACCTCCTTTTCGTTTATTCATTCAAATATACGGATGATTTTCAGAAAACACTTTTATTTTACAAAAAAATTAATATCCAAACTCTTCTCCGAGTATTTTTACCGTCGCTCTGCCTGCGGTAACCTCGGTTATCTCCGAAATAAGACCGTCAAGCTCGGACTTTATTATTCTGCCGATAACGGTAACAGCCGCGTCATATGCAGTGTCCTCGGTGCGAAAACCGCGCTCTGACAAAACGGGCGATATTTTTCCGTAATCAGAGTAGGTGACGGATATTTCAACAGTAGAATATATGTCGTATCTTATTATCTCAGCCTCCTCAAGGGCACCGAGAGCCGCCGCGGTATAGGCGCGAACAAGACCGCCCGTTCCAAGCAGCGTACCGCCGAAATATCTGGTGACAACAATACATACATCGGTACATCCGTTCTTACGTATAATATCAAGCACAGGCATTCCCGCCGTTCCCTGAGGCTCGCCGTCATCGGTAAAGCGCATAGCCGAGTTTTCTCTCAGAACATATGCGTAAACGTGGTGACGGGCATCGGGATAATGCTTTTTTACCGAAGAAACAAATGCAATGGCATCCGCCTCTGTGCTTACGGGCATAGCCTGTCCGATAAAAACGGATTTTCTATCCTCATATTCAAAATACGAGGGTTGTTTTACTGTAATGTAGCTTTCCATATTTATATCAAAGGGAGGTTATATACTTAGCGTATACTCCCCTGCCTTTCTCATCAAGAATTACCTCTGCCACAATTCCCTCGTCAGCATAATCAACCGAGGCAACCGTATAGCTATTATACAGAGCGCTCAGAGCCGATTGATTTGAGTAAGGAATAAGGAGGGTGTACTTCTTCTTGAATCTGTGAATCTCGCTTTCTACAACGCTTAAGAATCGGTCAATTCCCTCGCCTGTTACACCTGATAGTGCTACGATATTATCTCCCTCGGGCATAACAGTCTCCTCATCAAGCAGATCGCACTTGTTATAGACAAGAATAACAGGCTTGTCGGATGCACCGAGATCCTCAATTACTCCGCGGGTG
Source organism: Eubacteriales bacterium (assembly GCA_045533775.1). Classification (GTDB taxonomy): domain Bacteria; phylum Bacillota; class Clostridia; order Oscillospirales; family CAG-272; genus UBA1740. The sequence goes on along the minus strand of JAZSIK010000045.1, from coordinate 19,511 downwards.
ACCTCCAGATGATCCATAACCTCAGGATCGGTCACATCCGAAACTATAACAAGGATATCCGCATAGACGACCTCGTCAAGAGTAGACTTAAAGGCCTTTACAAGATGGTGAGGCAGCTTTCTGATAAAGCCGACGGTATCGGTCAGCAAAACGCTCTCACCGCAAGGTAGCTCCAGCTTTCTCGTCGTGGGATCAAGGGTAGCAAAAAGCTTGTCCTCGGACAGCACACCGGCACCTGTCAAGGCGTTAAGCAGAGTGGACTTACCCGCGTTTGTATAACCAACGAGCGCAATCTTGGGCAAACCGCTTCTGTCACGCTGGGCACGCATTACTGCCCTGTTATGCTCCATCTCAGCAAGTCGCTTTTCAAGAGCAATAACCTTTTCCTTCATATGACGGCGATCGCTCTCCAGCTTTGTTTCACCGGGACCGCGAGTACCGATACCGCCACCGAGACGAGAAAGCTCTGTACCGTGACCGATAAGACGGGGCGCGCTGTAGCGGAGCTGAGCTAATTCAACCTGCAGCTTACCCTCACCGCTGGTAGCGTGGAGCGCGAAAATATCAAGTATAAGCATGCTACGGTCAATAACACGCACATCGCCGCCTATATCTCCCTCAAGATTTCTTATCTGCGCGGGAGTAAGCTCAAAATCAAAAATAACAAGCTCAATGTCATTATCAGCGCAAAGAACGGATATCTCTTTAACCTTACCGCTACCTATACAGGTACGGGGATCAAAGCTATCCTTAACCTGAATTACTCTGTAAGCAACACTGCCCCCTGCAGTATCAAGCAATCTCTCAAGCTCATCAAGAGATCTCTCACACTCGGGCACATCGCTGCCACGCTCAGCAATTCCAACGATAATGGCATCGCTTTTTACAATTTCAGAATCATTCATAACAAAATCCTTTTAAGAAACAAAAAGAGCGACGGAAATATCCGAGCGCTCTTTTATGATACATAGATTACTTGTTGTTCTGCGCAGCTGCAAGACGCTTCTTGAACTTATCAAGACGTCCGCCGGCGTCAACAAACTTCTGCTTACCTGTATAGAAAGGATGGCACTTGGAGCAGATTTCCACGTTCATATCGCCCTTAACAGAATGGGTCTGAACGGTTGCACCGCATGCACACTTGATGGTAGCCTCTTTGTATTCGGGATGTAATTCTGCCTTCATTTTAACACATCTTTTACATTATAGTCATTTTAATACGGCTTATTATATCATATAATTTTTAGTTTTGCAATACTTTTTTCAAAAAAATTATATCTTTTCTTCTATTTTTTTGCGTAAAGCGCCCATAATTTTCTTTTCTAACCTGGAAATATAGCTTTGGCTTATGCCAAGCGCATCGGCAACCTCCTTTTGAGTGAGAGGCGTACTACCGCCAAGACCAAATCTAAGCTCTATAATGATCCTCTCTCTATCAGACAGGTCGCAGACCGCTGCTCTGACTATCCGTCGCTCCTCGTCATCCTCCATATCCCTTGTCACCGTATCTGCATCGCTGCCGAGAATATCCGAAAGCAACAGCTCGTTGCCGTCCCAATCTACGCTTAGTGGCTCATCAATAGATATTTCCTTTCTGTGCGAGGATGTTTTCCTTATAAACATCAGTATTTCGTTTTCAATACACCTTGAGGCATAGGTAGCAAGCTTGATGTTTTTATCAGAGTTGAAGGTTGATATCGCCTTGATAAGTCCAACCGTACCTATGGAAATAAGCTCCTCTATATTTGCACCCGTGTTTTCAAACCGCTTTGCTATATATGCCACCAGACGCAGATTATGTTCTATCAGCATATCTCTTGCGTACTCTGTTTCTATGTTTTTTATCATCCATTCCTCTTCCTCAGCCGAGAGAGGCGCAGGAAGGGTTTCGCTACCATTTATATAATATACATTGTTTTTCCTGAACAGGCGAAGCAGATATTTCTTAATACGGAAAAACGATTGCTTTAACCTAACGAATTGCATTATCAAGCGCGGCAGATGGCATCAATGCCATAAATCCGCCGAAGTCCCCTCCTTCCTTATCAATCGCCAATGTAACGCGAAGCTCCTCGCCCCCGTCGCCGGTAAGTCTGACCGCATCCGCCTTTACTCCCGTCAACACATGAGTCTCTCCGCCACGTGTTATAGGGATAAGTCTGATGCGTTTTTTCACGCTCTTATCAAGCGCATCAATATTAGAAAGATCAATGATATTTTCGGGCAGAATTGTTTTTGCCAGATCTTTTTTGATCAACAGCACCGGACTCATGTCCATTGGATCTACTGCCAGGTTGCCGCTGTCAACAAAGGCGGATACGATCGCAGAATTGTCAAGGAAGGATATTTCAAGCTCTACGCTTTCCTCGCTCTCTGCATTTGAAAAGAATGATACAAGCATCTTAAATACTCCTATGGATAAAAGAACTATCAGGGATAGGAACAGCATATTGCGATTTACCGCACCGCCCTCTGCACCCTCAAACAAATGGGATATATATCTGTCAAGTATGTCCCATAAAAATGATACTACTCCGCCCGTCAACGCTTCAAAAATAACAAAGGCAAAAATAAACTTTATTTTTCTCCTGACGCCCACTCCCTTCGGTGCGATAAGCCCCATGACTATCAAGCCAAGCCCCGCAAGGATAAGCTTTAGCAAAAATATCTCCGGCAGAAGTACAACTACTACCGAAATAGCGGCTCCAACGAAGGAGGAACAGATCAATCTCCTCGTTGTTGTGGGAACCTTTGAAAAGCAGGACGCAAAATAAAGCGACAGTAGATCTACTGTGAAGTTTATCAGAAAATATACATCTATATAGAGTGTCCTCATCTGTCTCCCTCCGATGAAATAATTGTAGCACAGAGGGTACAAATATATTGTCACATATTGGTTATAAAAAAATATTTTTTAGATAAAAAAATCACAGGAAGAATGCATAATCCTTCTTCCTGTGAAATATAGAGTCCTCATTCGGTTATTTAGCAAGCTTTTCTATAAGATCAGCCGCTCTTTCCATATAATCTCCCTCAAAGAGCTCAATTACACCCTTATCGCAAAGGGAGGCAAGACTGGGGTCAATGGGTAATTTTGCAAGCACAGTTGTGGAATGTGCAGCAGCTATTTCATCAATATGACTGTCGCCATAAGGCTTAATGACCTTACCGCAATCGGGACAGATAATATAACTGTAATTTTCCACAAGTCCAAGCAGCTTTATATCCATAAGAGAGGCCATATTAACAGCCTTCTCAACGATCATAGAAACAAGCTCCTGAGGGCTGCCTACAATGATAATACCGTCAAGAGGAAGGCTCTGGAATACGGTGAGAGGCACGTCTCCTGTTCCGGGAGGCATGTCTACGAACATAAAGTCCACCTCGTTCCAGACAACATCGGTCCAGAACTGCTTTACAACGCCTGCAATAACGGGACCACGCCAAACAACAGGCTTTGTCTCTTCATCCATAATAATATTGACACTCATAACCTCAATACCAGTCTTGGTCTTAGGGGGGAACATACCAAGATCACTGCCTTCAACAGATCCACACTTAAGTCCAAAGGACTTAGGGATTGAGGGACCTGTTATATCTGCATCAAGAATGGCTGTTTTATAGCCTCTTCTCTGCATTGTTACAGCAAGCATAGAGGTGACAAGCGACTTTCCTACGCCACCCTTACCGCTGACTACTCCGATAACTCTTTTAACATTACTTGCCTTGTTCTGCGGTGCAAGCAGAGACTCCTTTGAGCACTTCTGAGAGCAGGTAGAACAATCGTGAGAACATTCTGCCACGTTTTTATCTCCTTATCTGATACAATTAAATGAAATCAACCTTGATGTCACCGTTGGATACACTAAGGGAAATACCGCTGATACCGACACCGTAATTATCAAGAATAACGGTCGCCAGCTTATCCTCTATGTGACGTTCAATATATCTGCGCATATTACGCGCACCGTATTTGTCGGAATAGGACTCCTCAGCTATAAGCGAGAGAACATCCTCACCGTAAAGAAGCTTAATTCCCTTCTCCGCAAAGTGATCGCGCAGTTTGCCAAGCATAAGATCGGCGATCTTAACGAAATCACTCTTGTCAAGATGGCGGAAGGTAATTATCTCATCAATTCTGTTAATAAACTCAGGACGAAGGAAGCCCGAAAGAGCCTTCTCTGTTCTGTCCTTGGCGAGCAGCTCACGCTTTTCCGCAAAGCCGGGTATGGACGAAGCGCTTTCACTGCCTGCGTTTGTGGTCATAATGATGATGGTATTCTCAAAATTGACCTGTCTGCCCTGTGCATCGGTGATCTTACCGTCATCAAGCACCTGCAGAAGAATATTCAGCACGTCGGGATGCGCCTTTTCTATCTCATCAAACAAAACTACCGAATATGGTCTGCGACGGATCTTCTCGGTCAGCTGACCTGCCTCATCATATCCCACATATCCGGGAGGCGCTCCTACGATCCTGGAAACAGAGTGCTTCTCCATAAACTCCGACATATCAAGACGGATAAGCGACTCGGGCTGCTTAAAAAGATCCTGAGAGAGCACCTTGACAAGCTCGGTCTTACCTACGCCCGTAGGTCCTGCAAATATCATAGAAACGGGATTCTGCCTATATGAAACTCCGGCTCTCTTACGCTTTATAGCGCGTACAACGGCATTTACAGCTTCTTCCTGTCCTATGATCTTCTTGGAGATACGCTCATAGAGGCCACCCAGCTCAGAAAGCTCGCCAACAGAAAGCTCCGCAGCAGGAATACCTGTCCAGATCTCAATAACGCGCAGAAGATCGTCGGGAGTAAGTCTGAGGTCTGCTATAACGGGGGTAATTATCTTCTGTCTTGTCTCAAGTCTGATTCTCTCCGACTTAAGATCGGCAAGCTCCTTGTAGTTTTCCTCGGTCTGCCCCTCGGTGTTCTCAACCTTGCTCTCAAGCTCGTCGGTTCTTGCATCAATTTCGGCGAGTCTCTTATTGTTGCGACGGCTCTCATTCAGCTCAGGACAGTTGAGAGCTGCCTTTGCACAAGCCTCATCAATAAGGTCTATCGCCTTATCCGGAAGGAACCTATCGGTTATATATCTCTCGGAGAGAGTTGCCGCAAGGCGAGATATCTCGTCGGACACGCTGACACCGTGGAAATCCTCATAATATCTCTTAATGCCCTTGATAATGTCAACAGTCTCCTCAACAGAGGGCTCTTCAATTTTTACAGGCTGGAAGCGGCGCTCAAGAGCGCTGTCCTTCTCAATACACTTTCTGTATTCCTTAAGGGTAGTTGCGCCGATAACACGGATCTCACCTCTTGACAAGGCGGGCTTTAGCAGATTTGCCGCGCTCATGCTTCCGTCGGAGGTCTCGCCCGCGCCGGCTATGTTATGAACCTCGTCAATCATAAGAATGATATTACCCGCCGCCTTTATCTCCTTAAGCAAGCCGAGTATACGCGACTCAAACTGACCGCGGAACTGTGTACCCGCTACGAGAGCCGTAAGATCAAGCTGCCAAACCTCAAAGCCCGAAAGAGGCTCGGGAACCTTGCCCTCTACTATACGGAGAGCAAGCGCCTCTACGATAGCCGTTTTACCTACACCGGGCTCACCGATCAGGCAGGGATTATTCTTCTGTCTTCTGGACAGTATCTGAATCATGCGCTCAATTTCTCTGTCACGGCCTACGATTCTGTCAATCTTGCCCTCTGTTGCCTTCTTATTAAGGTTTGCGCAATAGGTATTGAGAAGCTTCTTACCCGCGTCATCCTTTTTCCCGTCGGCGCGCTTTTTCTGATCCTTACCGCCGTCGGGCTGAGGCTTTGTGGGAAGACCAAATATCTCGCCTAAGTTCAGAGTGGGCACCTTTCCGTTTTCATCGTCGTCAGATTCAACAAGGGCATTCTCCATAAGGCCGTTTATCTCTTCGTTCATACCCTGGATCGCATCCTCGTCAATGCCCATTTTCTTGAGCATATCAACAACGGGGGGAGGCTTGATTCCAAGCTCTGCCGCACACTGGAAGCAGAGACCCTCGCTCACCGATTCGCCTCGGTCAAGACGAGTTACAAAGACCGATGCAGGTCTTTTTTTACATTTAACACAAACTTGTATTTTCATTTATTTTCCATTCCGTCGCATAGCGACAAATTAATCAATTTCAAATTAAAAGCTTAATAGCAGCTTCAGCGGACTGTTATCCTTAAACAATCTGTAAAGCGGGCCGCCAACAAAAGCAGGCAGCGCTCCGTCGGTCTCCTTACTGATGATAAAGACATCTACGGCAGAAACGAATAGCCACGCAACGATTATTGCTGCAAAAAAGGATACCAGAACACCAAATATCTTATTTATTCTGCCGATAATACCTACGCTGAGTATCGCATCACACAGATTGATTATCAGCCTCAGGAGCACTGTAAATAACAGCAGCAATGCTAAGAATGACAGGGCATATGCAATAAGTCCGACAAGCGGATCTGCAAGCGACATAATACCGTCAAGAAGCATCTCATCGCTTAATTGGATCTCTACATTAAAGATTGCAGCAGCTATTTTCATAACCGTAGGAATACTTCCCTCCTCGGTCATGGTCTGTATCTCCGAAAATCTCTCGCCGATTATCCCACCAATATAATTTCTTACGGGATCGGAGATGATCGGCAGAAAAAGTGTCCGTCCGACTATGGGTGCAAGCCGAAGAGAGAGTAAAAGGCATATCACAAACCTTGCGGGTGTGATGAGCAGCCTGAACAGTCCCCTGGTGTACCCATAGTAAGATCCGAAAACTAAAATAATAACAATAATTAATTCAAGAAAAACCTTTGCCAGCACGCACGCCTCCACAACCGTTTGTAGCGCAGCTTGATAAGCCGAGCTTACTTCAAAATTACGCTCTCTGCTCCAAACAATGTGGAAAGTCTTGCAATAACTCTATCCGAAGGATCAATCAAGGCGTCCTTCAGCACGCAATATTTCTTTCTGCTATTGTCATAAAGCACAACATTAGCATTTCCCCTGTTAAGGACGGAAATACGCTTTATTGCATTGATTCTGTCATCCGAAAGGCTGTTGACCTTAATATACAGCTTCGGTTCTTTGTTTTTCTGAGCCGACTGATTATACTCGGCATCGGGAATCAGACGCGAGGCAGCAGAAAGAAGTATCCTCGGCGCCTCTCCCTCCTCTGTAGAAACATTGCCGTTGATAACAACCGCAGCATCGTCTGCGAGAATGTCGGCATACTTGCCGTAGCTCTTGGCGAATACTATAACCTCAATCTCTCCGTAGCGATCCTCAAGAGTAAGGAATGCCATAACATCGCCGTTTTTCGTCACCTTGGTACGCTTGGATGTGATTATACCGGCAATCTTTACCTGATCTCTGTCCTTATACTTGCAGTTGCCGTCAGCCTCCTCGCCCGCAGAATCAAGGATCTCGGATATTTTCTCGGGACGGACAGACTCAAGATGACGGGAATATCCGTCTATAAGATGACCTGAGAAATACATACCGGAGCTTTCCTTCTCCAACAAAAGCAGCTCGCGGATAGGATACTCAGGAATATCGGGGTAGCTGTACTTAACAGATGCCCCACTCGCTCCGCCAACGGGCGAAAACAGATCCATCTGACCGGATATATTATTCTTGGATCTATCGTGCTCAGAGTCAATAATACTCTCATAGCACTTTATCAGCGCACTTCTCGGAGTGCCGAGCCCGTCAAATGCGCCGCATTTAATAAGATACTCAACTGTGCGCTTATTCAGGTCGTAATCAATCATCCTGGAGATAAATCCGTCAAAGCTGCGATACTCTCCATCCCGTCGGTTATTAATAACTGCGGCGGCAAAATTGCGACCGACATTTTTGATAGCCAGAAGTCCAAATCTGATATTTTTACCGTCGGAGGAAAAATACTCACTGCTTTGATTAATATCGGGCGGCAGTACCTTTACACCGAAACGAGACGCATCGGCAATATATTCCCTTACCTTGCCCGCATTGTCAAGCACGCTGGTAAGCAATGCGGTAAAATACTCCGCGGGATAGTGCGCCTTAAGATATGCGGTACGGTAGGAAATAATTCCGTAAGCGGTGGCGTGACTCTTATTGAAGGCGTACTTGGCAAAGCCCAGCATTTCCTCAAATATCTCCTCAGCATTCTCCCGTGAGACACAGTGGTCAAGGCATCCTGTTACAAACGCCTCGCGCTCCGCCTGCATAGCAGATGTTTTCTTCTTTGACATCGCACGTCTGACAATATCGGCTCTGGCATAAGAATATCCCGCAAGAGTTCTGCATATCTGCATCACCTGCTCCTGATAAACTATACAACCGTAGGTAACATCAAGTATACTACGAAGCTCAGGAATCTTATATACAACGCTCTCTACACCGTGTTTTCTCGCTATAAAGCTATCTATTGAGTCCATAGGACCGGGGCGGTAGAGCGCCACGCAAGCTATAATATCCTCAAGGCAGGAGGGGGCAAGCTTTGAGAGCACCTGCTTCATTCCTCCCGACTCCAGCTGGAACACACCGTCGGTCTTAGCCTCACATAGCAGATCAAAGGTGTTCTTGTCATCAAATGGAATGCTTGTAATATCAAAATCGGGGGTATGCTTTCTGATCTCCTTTACGGCGTCATCTATGACCGTAAGGTATCTGAGGCCGAGGAAATCAAACTTGACAAGTCCGAGTTTTGCATCGGTGTTCATATCAAACTGAGTGACAACACCGATGCCGCTATATGAAAGAGGCACATATTCGTAGGTGGGCTTTTCGGTCATAACCACACCAGCCGCGTGGGTTGATGCGTGTCTTGGCATTCCCTCAAGCTTCATACTCATATCAAGAAGCTTCTTGATGCTCTCGTCTCCATTATATAAAGCGTTAAGCTCGGAGATAGTGATAGCATCCTTAATGCTTGCCGCATCTCTGGGAATAAGCTTGGCTACCACATCCACCTTACCGTACGGCAGACCCATAGCTCGTCCCACATCGCGGACAGCCGCCCTGGGAGCAAGAGTTCCAAAGGTAACGATCTGCGCCACCTTATCATCTCCGTACTTTGATTTTACATAATCAATAACTTCTTCACGTCTGTTGTAGCAGAAATCAATATCAAAATCGGGCATAGATACTCTCTCGGGATTAAGGAAACGCTCAAAGAGAAGATCAAATGCCATAGGGTCAACATCGGTGATACCTATAAGGAAGGCGACAAGGCTGCCCGCACCCGAGCCTCTACCGGGACCAACGGGAATACCCTTATTCTTCGCATACATAACAAAGTCGCTGACAATAAGGAAATAAGCATTGAATCCCATACTGTCAATAACAGAAAGCTCGTACTCAATTCTATCCTCATATTCCGCCCTTGTATGCTTGTCAAATGTTATTCTGCCGCGTTTTATCTCCAGATTAAATCCGCTTATTGCATCTGCACGAAGCTTCTCCGCATGAGAAATACTACCCTGAGGTCTGAAGTCGGGCAGATGAAGATTATCAAACTCAAAGTCAAAATTACACTTTTCAGCAATTTTTACAGTATTAGCAAGCGCGTCAGGATTATTGGCAAAGAGCACCTTCATCTCCTCTGTGCTCTTAAAATAAAACTCATCAGTATCAAATCCGAGAGGTCTGCCGTCATCAATCAACGTGTTCATCTGAATACACATAAGTGCCGCCTGTGTCTGTGCATCAGATCGGTCAAGATAATGAACGTCATTTGTTGCGACGAGAGGAATACCGTACTTATCTGCGATAAGCCTGAGTCCGTAATTTGCCCTTTTCTCATCGTCAAGTCCGTGACTCTGGATCTCAAGATAAAAATCATCACCAAAGATATCGCGCAGCTCAATAGCTGCCGCCTCTGCCTCTGCCATACTACCTGCCAGAATAAGCTGAGGTATTTTGCCGGCTATACAACCGGAAAGACAAACGAGTCCCTCGCTATGAGCTGACAGAAGCTCCATATCAATTCTCGGCTTGGAATAAAAACCGTCAATAAAGCTCATTGAAACCATATAAGACAGATTTTTATAGCCTGTTTCGTTCTTACAAAGAAGAATAAGATGATTTCCGGAGGAATCCTGCTTTCCCTCTTTAAGATGACGGGAACGGGGGGCAACATAAACCTCGCAGCCGATAATCGGCTTGATTCCCTTCTCCTTTAAGGCGGTATAGAACTCAACGGCACCGTACATAACACCGTGATCGGTTATTGCGACAGCGTCCTGACCAAGCTCCAGAGCCTTATCCGCTATGGAAGATATTCTGGTAGCGCCGTCAAGCAGGCTATATTCGGTATGAAGATGTAAATGAACAAAATCTCCCATATGCTAATCACCTTTCTTTATTATTTTTCATCAGTCAGCTTTAACAGTCTTGCGCCAACCTCTTCTATTTTTTTAAGTCTGTGAGACAATCCGGATTTTGAAATTGCCGGTGTCATCTGCGCCGCCAATGCGGCAAGTGGAAGATCGGGAAACCTTAGCTTTAATCTTGCGGTCTCCTCCAGCTCCTCGGGTAAGGAGGACAGCAGCTTCAGCTCATCAAGTCTGCTGATAATGCTGACCTGTCGCTCGGAAACGGCAGCCATTCTACCGTAATTACTCGTTACACAATTAAGATATCTCTGAGATTCTCTACGGGCAAGCGACTTGATTTTCGTCTCTATAAGCGTAAACACAAGACCGTTTAATCCCGCGTGTCCGTAAAAGCTCTCAATCTCGTCGCCCCGTCGGAAATAAAGAACATCTCCTCGCGCTTTGTGTGAAATAAGGGGATTTAGTGACAGCTCACGCAAGAGATCTGCAAAGATCTCAGCACGATCTCCCAGGGAGAACTCCAACGAAAACTGCTTTTCAGGGTCGGAAAGCCTGCCTGATGCGAGAAATACACCACATAAAAAAGCAGAAATACAGCTGCCGCACTTTCTTGCAACAATGCGGTCAAGTGTAGATAATTTACCTGTGTCAATTGAGTCAATGAATCCTGCTGCGGATGGCGAAACGAAAGAGATCATGATAGTTCTGCCACCGCCCGTAGGACGAAATATCTCTGCGTCCTTGTTGTAAAACTCTCTAATAAGCCCCGCAACAAAGTCGGCGTATTCCCTCTTTTCAAGCGAAAGAGTAACCGTTTTATCATCAAAGCTACCCTTTGAAAACAAAACTCCTGTAAGTAATGCCCTTCTGCAGCAAACAGATTTATAGCCATGCCGGATTATTTCATTTTTCTGTTCGGATGAAACCGACATAACCTCTCCTCCTTAAACAATCTCCACCTCGCGCTCAAGGTGAACAGAGTACTTTTTTAAGACACTATCTGCCGCAAGATCCAAAAGTGCAATATAGTCTTTTGCCGTTGCGCCTCCAACATTAATAATAAATCCCGCGTGCTTCTCAGAAATCTGAGCGCCGCCAATCCTTTTTCCCTTTAGACCGCAGCTATCAATCAAGTAAGCTGCCGAGTAATCAGCACTTGGTCGCTTAAAGCTGCTGCCAAGCGAAGGCATATCGGTGGGCTGGGATGCAAGCCGCAATTCCCTGCACCTCGTCATTTCATTCATTACTGTCACAGGATCTGACGAAACAAGCCGAAACTCTGCCGAGAGCAAAATATACTCTCCGCTCTTAAATAGTGAGTTGCGATATGAGAATCCGCACTCGTCAGCTTTAAGATGCACTACGCGCCGTTCTCTCGGGATATACGCAGCTACGCTGAGCAAAGCGTGAGAAATCTCGCTGCCAAATGCTCCGGCATTACCAACTATCCCTCCGCCAATACTGCCGGGTATCCCCGATAAACGCTCAAATCCGCTAAGGCCGTTTCTCTGCAGCAGCAAGGCGATATATGGAAGGGATGCACCGGCTGAAACGGTAATCTCATCACCATTTAGCTCGTAGCACCTCATACGGTCAGTCCTTATGACCAAACCGTCATATTTTTTATCAGGCATAAGGACATTTGACATTCTGCCCAATATTTTATACCGATATTTTATTTCATCAAGAAAACAACTAAGCTTTATTAGCTTTTCCATGTTGTCAGGGAATGCAATTAATGTAGCGTATCCTCCTATTTTTACAGGAGAAATCAAGGCTAGCAGACTGTTTTCTTTATATTCAACTTCATTCATTTTCAGAAATCTAATAACATCTCCTACCATGAATGCTCCGAACAATTTTTATAAATAATTTTTTCTTTCAGCGAGCATATCTCTCGCCGCTGCGCGCTGAGACTCGGTTACATCAATGCCGCCGAGTATCCTTGAAAGCTCTCTCACTCTTCCCTCATCGTCAAGCTCGGTTACGCCTGTCTCGGTAGCACCGTTTACATCAGACTTACTGATAAGGAAATGGGTATCTCCGAGGGAAGCGATCTGGGCACTGTGGGTGACGCAGAAAAGCTGGGTATTTTTTGAAAGCGAGAGCATCTTAATACCTATCTTCCTTGCGGTCTTGCCCGATACACCTGCATCAATCTCATCATAAATTACGGTGGGAATACCGTCCTTATCGGCGATGACACTCTTAAGTGCAAGCATAATACGGGACATCTCGCCGCCCGACGCGATCTTAGACAGGGGCTGTGGCTCAGCGCCTCTGTTAGCGCTGATATAAAACTCAACAGAATCCGATCCGTCCTTATTCAGTATTTTTTCTCCTGCATCAAAGCTCTCCTTTATGGAGGCAAAGAATACCACCTTGGGCATATCAAGGAACTCAAGAGTCTCCTTAACCTTATTTTCAAGGCTTTTTGCAGCGGAAAGACGTATCTCGTGCAGACGATCTGCAAGGGAAAGCGCCTCATTATAGGCTTCCTTTTCCCTCTTGCCGAGAGTCTTTATCATATCCTCCGAGTTCTCAAGCGCCTCATACTCAGCATATGCCTTTTCTCTGAAGGTGAGAACATCATCAACCGTAAGACCGTACTTACGCTTAAGCTTTGATATTTTATCAAGCCTGGATTCTATATCGTTAAGTGTCGCCGTGGGATCATCATCAAAATCGCCAAGCACCGAATAAACCTCCTCGGCAATATCCTCCACCTGATAAAGAATCTCGGAGAGTCTGTCGGAATACTCCGAATAGCCAGGCACAACATCAGCAACCTGAGAGAGAGCTGTGATACTCCTGTCCAGAAGATATGCGACGCTTCCCCTCTCGCTGCCGCGGAGAGCCTTGAATACGAACTCAGAGTTCTTTGTAATTTTTTCGCTATTCTTGAGCTTTACTTTTTTCTCAACAAGCTCCTCTTCCTCGCCGCTATGCAATGCGGCGGAATCAATATCCTTAATCTGATAAGCGAGGATCTCCTTGATCCTCTCGCCCTCCTGAGCCTTTCTTATCAGATCGTTTTTCTCTTTTCTGATAGTCTCAAGACGAGCATAAGCCTCGCGGTATTCCTTAAGTATATCCTCGCAGCCCGAGTAAAGATCTATAAGCTCAATATGCTTTTTTGAATCAAACAGACTGGCTGTATCACTCTGTCCGTGAATACTGACAAGATAAGGCATAATGCTCTTAAGCACCGCGAGACTGATGCTGCGACCGTTAAGCATTATTTTATTTTTTCCGTCAGCACCAAGGGTACGCTGTACAAGTATAGTTCCGTCCTCGCCTGCGTGAACACCAAGCTCGGTCAGCATATCTACCGTATACTCGGAAAGATCGCCAAACAGACCGCTGACCATAGCATATGGCTCGCCGTGTCTTATCAGCTCTCTATCCCCCTTCCCACCGAGGAGAAGGTTTATGCTGTCAATAACTATAGATTTTCCTGCGCCGGTCTCGCCCGTAAGAACCATAAAACCGGGTGAAAACTCAAGGTCCACCGACTTTATTACTGCAATATTTTCTATATGCAACGAAAGTAGCATTAGCTTTCTCCAATTTACGAATTACTTAATTCCAAAGGTCTCTCTTAGCTCTGACTCCAGGCGGAGTGCTCCCTCGCTGGTCTTTACAACAAGAAGAATGGTATCATCACCCGCAACCGAGCCTACTATATCATCTCTGCGAAGAGAGTCAAAGCAAACCGCAATAGCATTTGCCATACCGGAAAATGTTCTGATAACAACTATATGTCCCGCAGCCTCTACTCTGACGACTGCATCGGTGATGGAGGAATTGAATACAGGCGCCTTCGCCTCTGTGCTCGCGATCACGCTGGGAGCAATATATTTATATGTTCCTTTTGATGTCACACCCTTAATGAGATTAAGCTGCTTTATATCTCTGGAGGCTGTGGTCTGAGTGACATTATAGCCCTCCTCGGCCAACTTCTTAATAAGCGTATCCTGTGTATCAATCTCGTATTTTGCTATAATCTCTAAGATCTTTTGCTGTCTTGCGTTTTTCATAGCATTTTCCTTTCATTATGAGGATCATTTATATTTGATTGAAAACTCTTTCTCAAGGGTTTTCATTTTTTTAATAAAGTGCGCGAGATATTCAATATTGCCGTCACCGCCGGTGATGGGCGATTCAATCAATCCCGAAAGCTCAAAGCCAAGCAGAGCCGCAGATTCTACCACATCATTAACCGCAGATCTACGAAGCGAATCGTTTTTTACTATTCCCTTCTTATTCAGACCTCCTCTGCCAACCTCAAACTGAGGCTTTATAAGGCAGATAAAGCTACCTCCTGTCTGCAATACAGACGCCACTGCGGGTATAATCAGCTTTGCGGAAATAAAAGAAACATCCATCACGCAAAGCTCGGGAGAATAATCAAAATCCGAGGGACTCATATATCTTGCATTAAAGCTTTCGTATACAGAGACCCGCTCATCATTTCTTATGGAGTCAACGAGCTGACCGTAGCCGGAATCAACCGCAATAACATGCGCGGCACCTCTCTTCAGCAGGCAATCGGTAAAGCCGCCGCTGGATGCCCCCACATCAATCGCAACAACACCTGAGGGATCAACGGAAAAAGCATCAAGAGCCGCCTCCAGCTTTAAGCCACCGCGACTGACAAACCTTTTACCGCTTGTATCCACAGATATATCCTCATCGCCGACAACCTCATAAGAGGGCTTTGTTATTACTTTTCCGTTTACCGAAACGGCACCCGAGAGTATAAAGTTCTTTGCATCCGTTCTGCTGCTGACAAGTCCTCGCTCGTTCAGAAAAGCATCAAGTCTCATCGTCAACATCAAAGGGGAGATCGGTTATACTGCCATCACGGGATTCGGTAAGAATACGGATCCTGCGCTCAGCGTTCTCCAGCTTTTCATTGCAAGCACGAATCAGCTTTACCGCCTCCTCAAAGACGGAGATAGATTCATCAAGGGTCATATTTCCGCTCTCAAGCTTCTTTACCTCGCCCTCAAGCTTTGCCATAGCTTCTTCAAAATTAATATCTTTCAAGGTTTTATTTCTCCTTATTGATATTTGTAACGGTTGCATCTGCTCTGCCGTCTGACAGAATGATGCTAATTTTATCTTCAACATTAATATCCGATGTGGTTTTAACAACTCCGCCCTTATACTCTGTGATTGAGTATCCTCTTGACAAAATTGACAAGGGGCTGAGAGCATTTGCCCTACCTGTATTTGCCGCGAGCTGCTCTCTCGCTATACGCAGACGGGTATCTATAATCAACCGAGCCTTTTCCCCGTACCTTAAGATCTGCTCACGCCTTGCATTAACAAGGTCTTGTAATGAGAAGGAGGAAAGGCTTCGCTCAAGCATCTCCAATCGCTCTTTGGCTTTATCAAGACGGCGTACAAGCGCAGATGTCAGCCTGTCATCATATGAGTCAAGTCTGAGCATAAGCTCACGCCTGTCGGGAACGGCAAGCTCGGCAGCAGCCGATGGTGTCGGCGCTCTCATATCTGCAACAAAATCACATATAGTAAAATCGGTCTCGTGACCAACCGCAGAGATGATCGGTATCTCTGCTTCGTATATGCGCCTTGCCAGCTTCTCACTGTTAAAAGCCCAGAGGTCCTCTATTGATCCGCCGCCGCGACCGATAATAATCACGTCACAAAGTCTGCTGCGATCAAGATAATCAAGAGCACGGACAAGACTCTCCTCTGCCCCCTCTCCCTGCACAAGGGCAGGATAAATAAACAACTCGGCATTCGGATATCTGCGACCTGTAACATTGATTATATCTCGGATTGCCGCGCCCGTGGGAGATGTGATCACTCCGATTCTGCGCGGGAACTGTGGAATAAGTCTTTTATGTGAGTCATCAAACAGACCCTCCTCGGCAAGCCTCGCTTTCATCTGCTCATAGGCAAGGTAAAGGGCGCCTATGCCGTCGGGCTGCATTGAAGAAACGTATATCTGATATGATCCCTCGCGGGTAAAAACGTTCACCGATCCGTGAAGGATCACCTTCATACCCGATTCAGGAATAAATCTGAGTGTTGCAGCCTTGGATCTGAACATCACAGCTCTGATCTGACCGTCCGGATCCTTCAGTGAAAAATAAAGATGACCGCTTCTGTGATTTACAAAATTGGAGATCTCACCGCGAACGGTAACCGAGGTCAAGGTACGATTATTTTCAAAAATATTTTTAATATATTCGTTCAGGCCAGAGACAGAAAAAACATCGGCGTTTTCCCGTTCTCTGAGTGAATTGATATCAATCATTTTTTCTCCGACTGATATGCCCTGAGAGTCAAAGCAGCCACGCCGACGGCATTATCAGCTGACATCTGCGGCTCTGCAAAGCATACATTGTATTTTTCAATAAGCATTTTTTTGATAATGCTGTTACACATAACACCACCTGCACAAACAACGGTGGAGTCACCAAACTGCTCGGTGTATGCGTCAAGCATAACGGAAATAGCACGACCGATATAGTCAAAAACGAAGGCTGCCGTAAGAGATGTGTCGGCTGTATCCGAATAAAGCTTTATCGCCATATTTTCAAGGCCTGAAAGATTAACCGTCATGCCGCGGGAAGATATCCTTTTTCGTGGAATCTTCGTGGTATTTCTCAGCGCCTCTGCCTCAAGAGCGGGTCCCGCCGGGAATCTCATACCCAGATAAACGCCGATGCGGTCTACTATCTGTCCTGCGTTCAGATCGGCAGTGCCCCCAAGAAGAGTGGTATCAAAGCCTCTGTCGGTCGGTGATACGCGCACCAGCTCTGTTGTTCCGCCTGAAATGTGAAACGCACCGAATTCCCCATCAAGCAGATCGTATCTGCCCGATGAATATACCGCCGCCATAATATGTCCGCACTGATGCGAAAAACGGTATAGCGGTACGCCAAGAGACGCCACAATGCTCTCGGCAGCAGCAACACCCGTGAGGAAGCAAGGCATATACGAGCCCGCCTCATTTCTCGGAGTGGCGCTGACGCCAACGGCGATTATTTTTTTATTTTCAAGGAGAGGCCCTGCCTCTCTCATCAGCTCGGGAATATTAACCGTATGAGCAAACACCGCATCCGACTGACGAAGACCGCGCTCCCCCGCCTTAACGGGCAGAGGTCTCTTAAGGTTGGCAATCAGCTCTCCGTCGGCTGACAGAATGGCTACGGATGTGGTATAATTGCTGGTATCAATTCCGATAACCACCGAGTTCTTCATAATTATTCAGCAAACTCAACTGCCACGGCATTAAGCACGCCGTTTATAAAGGAATAGGACTTTTCATCGTCATATTTCTTAGACAGCTCAATAGCCTCATTAATGCTGACTCTGGAGGGAATGTCGGAGAGGAACATAATCTCATAGCAGCCAAGTCTCAGTATAGCCATAGAAACAGGAGAAACTCTCTCCTTCTTCCATCCCATAAGATGCTTCTCAAGTGTCTCATCTATCTTATCCTTGTTTTCGTATGAGCCAAAGAAGACGGCTTTTACATAATCGTCAACCTCAAGACCGCGAACGGAAGTTGCCTTCTCAAAGATCTCCTCAGCGGTCTCATCCTTTTTACATACGCTCTCAAAAACAAGAATAAAAGCATTTTCTCTTGCCACTTTTCTTTGCATGTCAAAACCTCGCAACATAAAATATAATAATATATTATACTATATATTTTAATGAATGTCAACCGATTTGAAATGCATTTTTGCATATTTTGCATTTTTATTCATACGAAAACTTTGATTTTTCAGAGGGTATTTTTGTTTTTCGTCTTGCAAAAGCAAAAAGAATATGGTATGATAATAATGGATTTATATGTGTGTGAGATAATCCTCTTATTTTGTCGCAATTCAAGAATTGATTGCCTGTGAGCTGTAAAGGAGACCAGATGCAAATATTAAAGCTGTCTGTCGGTGACCGATTGATAATGAAGAAAAAGCACCCCTGCTCCTCTGACACCTTCCGTATTTTGCGCATCGGCAGCGATGTACGCGTGGTATGTGAGGGCTGCGGTAGAGATTTGACATTACCGCGCGAGGCTCTTGAAAAAATGATAAAAAGAATTATCTCTACGGAAGAAAAAGATTAGAAAGGCAGGACAAGAATGTTCTACTACTTAAACGGTGAGCTCGCCTACAGAGATATCAGCACCTGCGTTATAGACTGCGGCGGTGTGGGATACAGGCTGACTGTCAGCTATATTACCTCCGAATCCCTGCTCTCAAAGCTTGGCAAGCAGGTCAAACTATATACACATCTTGCAGTCAGAGAGGACGGCATTGAGATGTTCGGCTTTGGCTCATATGAGGAAAAGGAATGCTTTAACCAACTGACAAGCGTCAGCGGCATTGGCCCCAAGGCTGCTATGAGTATTCTGTCCACTATGACACCCGAAAAGCTGGCGGTAGCCATATGCACAGAGGATGCCAAGGCTATTGCAAAGTCTCCCGGAATAGGTGCAAAATCTGCCGCAAGGATCATCCTTGAATTGAAGGACAAGATGTCCAAGGAGATGTTTGGTTCTGTTGAAGGGACAAAGGCGGTTTTATCTTCTGCCCAGAGTTTTGTGCCGAGTTCTGCAATTTCCGAAGCTGCAGAGGCACTTATGGTTTTGGGATATGACAAAAACACCGTGCTTTCCGTGCTCAAAGGAATTGACCCTCAGGTCACAGATGTTGGCGAGATCATCAGACTCGCACTCAAAAAGCTTGCATAAGAAAGGATATTGCCTCTTATGATGGAAGAAGTAAACGAGTTTGACTACGAAAACCGTATATTGTCAAACGAGTATGACGCTATGGCAGACGGCGAGGTTGAAAATTGTCTGCGCCCCAAAACACTAACCGAATATGTTGGTCAGGAGAAGGCAAAGTCCAATCTGAAGGTATATATTGAGTCTGCCAAGCTGAGAGGCGAGGCGCTTGATCACGTTCTGCTTTACGGCCCTCCCGGTCTTGGCAAAACTACCCTTTCCGCTATTATAGCGAACGAAATGGGAGTTAATATCAGAACTACCTCAGGCCCCGCTATTGAAAAGGCGGGAGATCTGGCGGCGATTCTTACGAACCTTGCTCCCGGCGATGTTCTATTTATTGACGAGATACACCGTCTATCAAGAGTAGCCGAGGAGATCCTCTACCCCGCTATGGAGGA
>JAZSIK010000046.1:0-22225 GCA_045533775.1 Eubacteriales bacterium | reverse complement strand
AGGCTTGCAAGGCTCTCTTCGAGTACGCAAAGGAAAAGTACGGCAAAATCGACATTCTCGTTAACAATGCCGGAATTACCCGTGATGCTATGACGAGAAAAATGACCGACGATATGTGGGATCTCGTTATTGATATCAACCTTAAGGGTGTCTTCAACCTCACTCGCTACATCGGTCCTTTTATGGAAGAGATTGGCGGTGGAAGCATTATCAACATTTCCTCCGTCGTCGGTGAGTATGGCAACATAGGTCAGGCTAACTACGCAGCATCTAAGGCTGGCGTTATCGGCCTTACGAAGACCTGGGCTAAGGAGTTTGCAAGAAAGGGCGTTCCCGTAAGAGTAAACGCTATCGCTCCCGGCTACATTATGACGGATATGATGAAGACCGTTCCCGAGGATCTTCTTAAGAAGTTCGCAGGTCTTACTATGCTCGGCAGACTTGGTCAGCCCGAGGAGATTGCAAAGGCGGCTCTCTTCCTTGCATCCGATGATGCATCCTATGTAACCGGTCACGTTCTCTCTGTGAACGGCGGTATGAGACTCTAATATTACAACTAAAAACGGCTAATATGCAAACAAATGTTTGCAAAAAGAAAGGAAAATCACTATGGTAAACGTAGGAATAGTAGGTATTGGAACATACCTTCCTAAGAAAATAATGACCGCTAAGGAGATCTCTGATGCAACAGGCGGCGTATGGAGCGAGGATGCCGTAAGAGCTAAGCTCGGTATTAACCAGAAGTTTATCCCCTCCTCTGACCCCTGTGACGGCACTCAGGAGATGGGTGCTCTCGCAGCTCTCAAGTGTCTTGAGAACTGTGGCGTTGATCCCCTTGAAATAGATGTAATCCTCTGCATTACCGAGGAGTGGAAGGAGTATCCTCTCACCACCTCTGCTTGCTATGTGCAGGATAGAATTGGCGCAAAGAATGCGTGGGGCATTGACGTTCAGAACCGTTGCTGCACCTGTGTATCTGCGATGAAGCTTGCTAAGGATATCCTTATTGCAGACGATGAGGTTAACACCGTTCTCGTTTGCGGCGGTTACCGCAACTGTGACTTCATTGATTATACTGACAGCGGCGTATCCTTTATGTTCAATCTTGGCGCAGGCGGCGGCGCGATCCTTCTTAAGAAGAATTACGGCAAGAACCTTCTCCTTGGCACACACCTTATGTCCGACGGCTCTGTCGTTCATACCTGCGGATCTAAGGTGGGCGGTATTCTTGAGCCTGTTACTCCTGAAAATTATAAGGAGTTTGGTATGCTTCGTCTTATGGATTCTCCCAAGATGAAGGGCCTGCTCAACACAGTTTCTATGCCCAACTGGTATCATTGCATTGATGAGGCTCTCCGCAAGTCCGGTATGACCCGCTCTGATATTGATTATCTTGATATTCTTCACATTAAGCGCTCGGGTCACAAGGCTATGCTTGCTGATCTCGGTCTTACCGAGGATCAGTCAATTTACCTTGAGGACTACGGTCACATCGGCCAGATTGACCAGATTCTCTCTCTTGAGCTTGCTCTCCAGCAGGGTAAGGTTAAGGAGGGCAGCACCGTTTGTATGATCGCTGCCGGAATCGGATACACCTGGGCTGCAAATATTATTAAGTGGGGATAATATATGGCATATTTTCTTAACACATTATTAGGTTCTATACCCGCTATGTGTGTTACTGCCCTTGTTACTCTTGCAATTACACTGATCTTTAAGACATCCTTTACAACCAACTTTGCCCAGGGCGTTATTTCCGGCTTCGGTGCATATATGGTTGCTACCATGATGATGGAGCAGGGCCTGTCAATATGGCTTGCCCTTCCCATCGGTATGGTTACTGCAATGGTTATTGCCGTTCTGGTGGATGTAGGTATTTTCAGACGGGGCCGTTATGTTAACGCCCTCGGTAAACAGATAATTACGATGGGACTTATTTCTATCGTAGTAGGTGCTATTCCTCTCGTGTTTACCATCAGCAAGCCTGCTATTCCCAAGTTTATAGAAGGCAATATTTCCTTTGATGTCGGCGGTCAGTCGGTAACTGTTACTAAGAACGCACTGCTTTGTATGGTTATGAGCGTTATTGTTATTGCGGTCATCTTCATTCTTCTGAGATTCAGTAAGTGGGGACTTGCGGTAAGAGCAACTGCATCCAACGAGTATGTTGCGGGTATGATGGGTATTAATACACATATCGTAACGGCAATTTCCTGGGGTCTTGCCGGTGCTATCGGTGCGCTTGCTGCAACAATAAATGCATCTACCGGCGCAGCGATGAATCCGTATTATATGACCAACTATCAGGTGTTTGCATTCCTTGCAGGAATCCTCGGCGGCTTTGGCACCTTCCACGGTCCTGTAATCGCCGCGCTTATTATCCCTCTTGCAAATAACCTTGCGCAGTATGTTGTTAATGTTCTCGGTATGCCGGAGCTCACAGGCTGGTCAATGGTAATTGTTTACGCTATCGCGCTGATTATCATTTTCTTCAAGCCTCAGGGTATCTTTGGCAAAAAAATAGCAAGGAAGGTGTAGTGTATGAATAAGTTTTTAGAAAAGCGTTACGCCCTTCTTGGCAAGACGGCGGAAAAAAGCGACGAGCTCACCGTTAAGCTTCGTAATTTCCTTAAAAATCCGATAGGTCACTTTGTACTGTTCCTTATTGTTGCATGGGTTGTAGGACATCTTTCCATCAACAAGATCCTTCCTTATTCCTTTGCATCTGCCTTTGCAATTACATTTGCATATGCCATTTCCTCGGTAGGCTTCTGTCTGCTGATGGGATATTCCGGACTTGCTTCGCTTGGTACGGGCGGATTTATAGGTATAGGCACATACGCGGTTTATTATATAATGAACGAAAGTGGACTGAGCTTCTGGCTGGCAATTCTGATTGCATTGGTTGTGGCTGCAGTTATCGGTGTGATAGTAGGCTTTATTTCGCTTCGTATTGAGGGTATTTATCTCGTTATCCTGACTCTCGGTCTCTCTGAGATCCTTCGTAATCTGTATATGGTTATTGAGGACAGAATCAGAGTTGGTAACTTTGAGCTGTTTGAGGGTCTTGAAATCAAGAGACAGCACTCCATCTTCATAGTTGCAGCCTTCCTCGCTGTGATTATGATAATTACACACAATATCATAAACAGTCCCACCGGTCGCGCAATGCTGGCTATGAAAAACTCTACTGCGGCATCGCAGGCAATGGGTATCAGTCTTATGAAGTACAGACTTATGGCATTTGTCATCTGTACTATGTATGCGGCGGTTTCGGGCGTTATGCTTATGATTACCATGCGCTCTGCTACTGCCAGCAACGGCACAGGCTTCTACGCTCTTATTACCTCGCTGAACATTCTCGCAGCGGTAATTATAGGCGGATATAAGTCTATCTGGGGCGCTCTGTTTGGCACATTTGTAATGTACGGAATGGAAACCGTTGTATTTAACAACATTCCCTTCCTTGCAGAAAACCCGGTTATCATAACCTTTGTTTCGGGTATTCTCGTAATAATTGTAGTTATGTTCTATCCCGGCGGTCTTGCACAGCTTGTTCTTGAGCTGGGCGGTAAGATAAAAAAACTTCGTAGTAAAATAAGGGAGGCGCGCTATGGCAAGGATCTTGGATAATATTCTTCCTCAGACAGCCTCACGCGCTGTAAAGCTCCGTCAGGACTACGATTGGACTCGCGCAGAGTATGAGTCCATTCCTCAGAAATATGAGGAGAAAAAACAAAAAGAGCTTGATAGATTTATCTATAAAGCTAATAAAAAGCTTGAGTCTGCAGCCTTTTCAGCCTGCAACAAGGCAGAATATGCCGAGGCTATAAAGGAGCAGGAGCTGCAGGCCTTTGACAAGAAGAATTATCTTGCTCACAGGGCGGCAAATCACGGTGCAGCCCGCGGCATATTCAAGGCTATCCGCCGAGGCGAGAGCTATGAGGGCATTCTTACAAAGCTTGCTTCGGACAATGAAAAGCTTGATGTAAAGAGAGCTGCGTTTGAGCAAAAGCTTGATCTTCAGAAGGCGAGGTTCCTTGAAAAGAATACCGGCTCCAGCTCCGCAGAGTACGATGCTCTGAGAGATAGACTGACCCGAGAGTACAATGAGCTTGAGTCTGATCTTTCGCTGAAGTACGGAAAGCTTGCATCTGATGAGCAGGCAAAGCTTCAGACAAAGCTGTCTGTTATTAACGGTAAAATTGAGGCGCTTCACGCAAAGCAGACCGCAAAGCACACTCTCCCCGAGGACGTTTTGCTCTCTGTTAAGGGACTTAAGATGTATTTTGGCGGCCTTAAGGCTGTTGACGATCTTACATTTGATGTAAAGAAGGGCGAGATCTTCGGTCTTATCGGTCCCAACGGTGCAGGTAAAACCACGGTATTTAACTGTATCACCCGTTTCTATAACGCCACAGGCGGAGAAATGTATTTTGAAAACAAGTACGGCGAGGTCGTTGATCTGAGAAAGTATAAGGTTCACGACATAATTCTTCAGGGTATCGGCCGTACCTTCCAGAACATTGAGCTGGTAAAGGAGATCTCGGTTATTGAGAACCTTCTCGTTGCCAGCACCAGATCCTATCGCTCTGGCTTCTTTGCTCATATGCTCGGTCTTCCTATCCTTCGCAAGGAGGAAAAGCTGCTGCATCAGAAGGCTATGCGCATCCTTAAGTTTATGGGACTTGAGTCCTATGCACAGTGGTACGCTATGGGTCTTCCATACGGTATACTGAAGAAGGTTGAGATCGCCCGTGCTCTTATGGCTGATGCAAAGCTTATTATCATGGATGAGCCCGCTGCGGGCCTTAACGATTCCGAGACCGCAGAGCTTACCGAAACCATTCGCAAAATCCGCGATGAATTCGGTGTAACCATTCTTCTTGTAGAGCACGATATGGGTCTTGTAATGAATGTATGTGACACCGTATGCGCTATCTCCTTCGGTCAGATGCTTGCCATCGGCACCACAGAGGAGATACAGAAAAACAAGACGGTGCAAGAGGCATATCTTGGCGTAGAGGAGGATTGATTATGAAGGAACTTCTTAAAATAACCGATCTTAAGCTCAACTATGGACCGATAGCAGCCCTTAAGGGTGTTGATATCGTTGTTCCGGAGGGACAGATAGTTGCTATCCTCGGTGCCAACGGTGCCGGTAAAACATCTCTCCTTAAGACCGTTTCAGGACTTTTGAAGCCGGCTTCGGGACAGATCGTCTTTGACGGCAATAGCATAGGCGGTAAGCCTGCGCACAAGGTTGCCGCACAGGGCATAATGCAGTCTCCCGAGGGTAGATTCGTTCTTATCGGTCTTACTGTTGAGGAAAATCTTCGCGTAGGAGCATACAACATTAAGGACAAGGCTACTCTTGCAAGGAACTTTGAGCGTGTTTACGCACTGTTCCCCAGACTCAAGGAGCGTGCAAAGCAGCAGTCCTCCACCCTCTCCGGCGGTGAGCAGCAGATGCTTGCCATAGGTAGAGCTCTTATGGGCAGCCCCAAGCTTCTTATCCTTGACGAGCCCTCCCTTGGACTTGCACCCCTGCTTATTAAGGATATTTTCAAAACACTTACAAAAATTAAAGAAGAGGGCACCACTATTCTAATAGTAGAGCAGAACGCCCTCGCAACCCTGAAGATTGCCGACTATGCATATGTGCTTGAGCTTGGTAAAATAAGCATGCACGGCAAATCAGAGGATCTTCTCCACGACGAGCGTCTCATTGAGGCATACCTCGGCGGCAAATAATGGAGAAAAAACCAAATATGCAAACAAAGGTTTGCATATTATGGCGTAAATGCTAATAAAAAGCATTTGCGCCCACCAAATCTTTTGAAACATTTGCATCATTTGTGAGAAATGATAAATGTTAATACTTCTATAAGGAGAAAAACACATGAAAAACACAATACTTAAGCTTTTGGCACTCCTGCTTGTATGCGCTCTTTCATTTAGCATCGTAAGCTGCTTCCCCGATAACGGCGGCAACGGCGGCAATGGCGGCGAGACCGAGGATCTTCCCGACGAGCTCCTTGGTATAACTGAGGATACTATCTGGGTTGGTAATTCTGCCGGTACTACCGGTGCACTTGCAACCGTAGGCGAGCCCTTCAATCTTGGTATTGAGGCAGCTTTCGCTGCTTATAACAATGCCGGCGGCTACAATGGCAAGAAGATCGCTCTCAAGCATTACGACGATGGCGGCAAGGCCGAGAACTCCGTTACTAATCTTGAGAAGCTCATCTTTGAGGATGAGGTATTTGCAATCGTTGGTCACTTCGGTTCTTATGCAGTAGACGTTACTCTTGATACCCTTAAGGATGAAGAGATCCCTATGATCTATGCTGCAGCAGGTAACAACTCTCTTCTTAATGAGAATGCTACCTCTCTCGGTGACAGAGGTATCTTCCCCGTTCAGCCCCTTAACGGCACCGAGGGTAGAATGCTCATTCTCCGTGCTTTCGCTCCCGTAGACAAGGGTGGTCTTGCAGCTTCTAAGGTTGGTGTAATTGCTAACTCTAACGAGGCTTCTCAGGCACTCCTCTCCGGTATCAAGCTTGAGGCTAAGGATTCCGGTCTTGAGAGCAAGACTGTTATTCAGGAAGTTGCTTCCGCTGACTACACCGGTGCAGTTAACGCACTTAAGGCAGCCGGCTGTGACACTGTTATCCTTACCGTAATCGGTGATGATTTCGTTACCGCTCTCTCTACTATGGCAGATGCTGACTACGGATGCAAGGTTCTTACCTCCTACAACAACGCTTCTACCGCGGTATTCAACGATGATACAACCACACTTAAGACCGCATATGAGAAGATCTTCTCTACTATGGCTATCTACTCTCAGGCTTGGCTTGACATCACCTCCGCAGAGTATGTTTACAACGATCCCGACTCCGCTCTTTACAATGTATACGCTATGCTCGGCCTTAATAACGGCGGCGCAGGTGTTGCAGGCTTCAAGCCCGAGTACTGGGATGTTGCTAACGACATCTATAACTATGCAGTTTCCATCAATAGCCCCAAGGCATTTGCAATGAGCTATGACTCCTATGCACTTGCAGGATATATTGCAGGCGACCTCTTCTGCCAGGCTATGGAAGCACTTGAGAAGTCCGGCAAGGCTCTCTCCAGAAAGAACCTTGTTGACGTTATGGAGTCTCAGGAGTTCCAGATCGCAATGGCTGACAAGATTTCCTTCGCAAATGGTATGCGTTCGGGCGTTGGCTCCTTCGCACTTACCGCAATGTATGATGCATACTACCTTGCTCCCGAGCTTGGTGGTGGCGTTAAGCACTCCGCTACAAGCGCAACCGTTCACACTCTTACCTCTATGGAAGAGTACAGAAAGCTTCTTGCGGAAAAGTAATTTTTTCTGACCCACAAGCTATAAATCATAAAAAAAGTCCCCGCCCGCACGGGCGGGGCATACCAAAAACTTACTCTAATTCTCACATTTAATGCTTTGTTTATGAACCCCGCTTCAGGCGGGGCGGGGTTTCTATCAAATGCATTTATCACTTAAAGTAGACGATAATTTCGCATTTTGCGATTGAAATATATTTTTTGATTATTTTTTCAAACGAAAAGGAGATAAAAAATGGCAAAGTATGTATCTGTTAACGAAGCTCTTGATCTTGTTAAGAGCGGTGATTACATCGTAACCGGTCTCGGCTCGGCAGAGGGCAGAGAGTTTATGACTAATCTGCACACCATAGCAGATAGGGTTAAGGGTGTTCTCGTTTCTAACTGCCTTCCCATGGGCGCATATGAGTTTATCGTAAATCCCGAGTATAAGGAGAGCTTTACCACAGAGGGCTGGTTCTACACCCCCGTACTCAGAAAGGCTCATAAGAACGGCAACATTTCCTTTATCCCCAACCACCTTCATCTTGCGGCAAAGAAGAGACTATTCTACCGTGAGCCTGACATCTATGTTGGTATCGCGTCTATGCCTGATAAGCACGGTTATGTTTCTCTCTCTATCTCCAATACATACGAGATGCAGATGATCAAAAAGGCGAAGACCGTTATCCTTGAGATCAACCCCAACGCTCCCAGAACCTTTGGTGACGTTCAGCTTCATGTAAATGATGTTGATTATCTCATTGAGGTTGACTATGCTATCCCCGAGATCGCAGATGCAGAGCCCAACGAGAAGGACCTTGCCATCGGTAAGCTTATTGCCGATATGATCAACGACGGTGACTGCATCCAGGTCGGTTTCGGCGTTATTCCCAATGCTGTTGCTGCCAGCCTCTATGACAAGAAGAATCTTGGCGTACACACTGAGATGCTTACCAGCGGAATGGTAAAGCTTGCTAAGGCGGGAGTTATCAACGGCAAGTGCAAGCAGATCAACAACGGTAAGATGGTTGCTGCCTTTGCTATGGGTACCAAGGAGCTTTATGATTTCATTGACGACAACCCTGCAGTTGAGATTCTTGATGGCGGTTATGTAAACGATCCCTATACTATTATGCAGAACGACAACCAGGTTTCCATCAACACCACTCTTGAGGTTGATATTACCGGTCAGTGTGCCTCTGAGTCCATTGGCTCCGTTCAGTTCTCGGGTACAGGCGGACAGTCCGATACGGCAGTAGGAGCTCAGAAGTCCAAGAACGGCCGTTCCATCATCGCCCTTTACTCCACCGCAATGGTTAAGGATCCCAAGACCGGCGAGAGAGTAGAGACCTCCAAGATCGTGTGCCAGCTTAAGGCAGGCGCAGCTGTTTCTCTTTCCAGAAACGATGTTGATTATCTTGTTACCGAGTACGGTTGCGTATCTCTTCGCGGCACCAGCCTTGCAGAGCGCGCAGAGCGTATTATTTCTGTTGCTCATCCCAACTTCAGAGAGCAGATCAGACAGGAAGCTATTGCACTTGGTATCATTGTTAAGTAAGAGGTTGCTATGGCTGAGTTTATCTATCAAGGAAAAAAGGTTTATTACGAGGTACACGGCGACCACGGTCAGCCCCTCGTGATTCTTAACGGAATTATGATGTCCACAGGTAGCTGGAAGTCTTTTGTTCCTAATTTTTCCCGCAACAATGTAGCTATTCTTCTTGATTTTCTTGATCAAGGACAGAGCGAGAGAATGACAGAGAGCTATGATCACTCTCTCCAGGTAGGCGTTCTTGAGGCACTGCTTGATATGCTCCCCTACGAGAAATACAATATTATGGGTATTTCCTACGGCGGCGAGATCGCAATTCAGTATGCGGTAAAGCG
This sequence comes from Eubacteriales bacterium, assembly GCA_045533775.1. GTDB lineage: Bacteria > Bacillota > Clostridia > Oscillospirales > CAG-272 > UBA1740. The sequence continues at coordinate 12,985 of JAZSIK010000046.1, read as the reverse complement.
TCCTGACAGAATCCGCAGCCTTGTTCTGGCAAATACCTGTATGCGCACATCCGATTGGCTGCGCAAGATTGGCGACGGCTGGAATGCCGTTGCGAGAACGGGTGACGGAGAGGCTTATTACCTTACTACCATTCCCGTAATTTATTCCACCGAGTTTTATGAGAGAGAGTCTGCCTGGATGGATAGACGTGAGGGAACTCTTATTCCCTATTTTTCCCGCCCCGATGTGCAGGAGAGCCTTATCCGTCTTACCGACAGCTCCCGTGATTATGATTATACCGACAGGGTAGGGGAAATTACCGCCCCCACTCTCATCATCTCCTGCTCGGAGGATTGCCTGGTCCCCCCCACAGAGCAGGTTATGCTCCACGAGAGAATTAAGGGCAGCCACTATGTAACCATTAACGGCTCCGGACACGCAAGCATGTATGAGGATCCCGCATCCTTTACCGCGCTCGTTCTCGGCTTCACCAACCTGCTTGATGAGCAGATTACTATCTGATTTGGAGATTTATTATGGAAAAGAAGTTTGTTTCTATTGGTACAGAGACCCTCGCATATCTTGATGAGGGTCAGGGCCCTGTTGTAGTTATGGTGCACGGCAATATGTCCTCCTCCATTCACTACGAGCCCCTTATTACAAGAATCAAGGATAAGTACAGATGCATTGCCGTAGACCTTCGTGGCTTCGGTGATTCCAGCTACAACAACCGCTTTGACACCCTGGAGGAGCTTGCTGACGATGTAAATGCTCTCACTGAGGCTCTCGGTATTGACAGCTACTATCTTGTGGGCTGGTCAAACGGTGGCGGTGTAGGTCTTCGTCTGTGCGCCAAGTACCCCGAGAAGGTTAAGAAGTTCTTTGATATAGAGGGTGCAGGACTTAAGGGTTATCCCGTTTATAAAAAGGAAAACTACAAGTCCACCGGCGAGCCCTATGCAAGCAAGGAGGAGATGGCGACCGATCCCATTCAGGTCGTTCCTGCTCTTAACTGCTTTGCCAAGGGAGATGCCGCTATGATGACATCTATCTGGGATGCTACTATTTATACGGTAAATAAGCCTACCAGAGAGCAAAACGATCTTTGGATGTCCGAGACTCTGAAGCAGAGAAACCTGGTTGATCTTGACTGGGCTCTTGCAAACTTCAATATGTCTGACGAGTATACTCCTTACGGCAAGGGCGACGGCAGCATAAAGAACATCAAGTGCCCCGTTATGCTCACTATGGGTGAGAAGGATATAATTGTTCCCGACTACATGGTGCTTGATAACTATAATGCACTTGGCTCTCTTGCTGCTCTTCTTCCTTATGAAAACTGCGGACACTCTCCTATGGTAGACTGTCCCGACAGACTTGCAGAGGACGTTTGTAATTTCTTTGCATAACATAAAACAAAAAAACACCGCTTCGGCGGTGTTTTTTGTTTAGTAAAGGGCGACCTGATGTCAGGTCGCCCATACTTTATCAGTTGTTGGGAAGAAGGTTGCTGGTTACAAGAATGTATGCAGAGAGAGGAGGAACGTTGATAGTACCGCTCATAGTCTCAATGCTTGTAACTCCGGACTGTACGCCATTACAGATAAGCTCATAGCTTCTGTCAAGGCCGTAGCTGATAGACTTGCTTGCATCGGGGTTAACGATTACAAGCGCGTATCCGCCCTTACCGTCTTCAATCTTAATGCTGAAGCCTGTGTTATCATCGTGAGGATAGGTCTTGAATACTGTATTGTTGGTGAAGATGTCAATACCTGTTCTGATAGCAGAGAGACCTGCGTAGTACTTGAACATATTGTACTCATCGCTACCGGGCTTCAGAGTATTCCACTTAAGGTTGTTGATCTCGTCGGAGGACTTGTAGGAGTTGTGATCGTAGCCTGTGTCATACTTGCTGTTAGGCTTGGAACGAAGCATCTCCTCACCTGCCTGGTAGAATACAATACCCTTGGAAACGTAGAGTATAGTAGCGCCAAGGCGGTTCATAGCAAGTCTCTTGGAGAGGGTGTTTGCACCCGAGCCAACCGATACGGTCAGCTTATCCCAAAGAGTAGAGTTGTCGTGCGCGGACATGTAGTTAACTACCATCGCATTGGGAGTGCTCCAGTTTGCACCTGCGCCGGAGCCCACTCCGCCGTTTACACCGAAGAGAACTCTTCTTCTGGTATAGTCGTCAGCCTTACCGTTGATGTAACCCTTGGATCTGTCATCACTCTCTGCCTTAAGACCGGTACGGATGATATCGTTGAATACTGCAACAGCACCGATACCGCCGTTGGTAGCCTTAATATTGGTGATAAACTGCTGAGTAGCAGCCTTGAGAGATGTGTCGTAGGAGTTCTGCATCATTGTCCAGCCCTCACCGTACAGGATAGCCTGAGGATTGAGCTTGTGAACTGCGCTCTCTACATTCTGCATGGTCTTTACATCGTGAAGACCCATAAGGTCAAAGCGAAGACCGTCAAGGTTGTACTCATCCATCCAGTAGCTTGTGGAGTCAACCATAAACTTACCGAACATATATCTCTCGGATGCAGTGTCGTTACCGCAGCCGGAGCCGGAGGAGTTAGCACCGTTGGACTTATATCTATAATAGTAGTAGGGAACTATTCTGTTGAAGCAAGCGTTCTTGTCAAAGGTATGGTTGTAAACAACGTCCATAACAACGCCGATGCCTGCCTCGTGGAGAGCCATAACCATCTGCTTGAGCTCGTTGATTCTTACCTCACCGTTGTAGGGATCGGTAGAATAGCTTCCCTCGGGTACGTTGTAGTTCTTGGGATCGTAGCCCCAGTTGAATCCGCTGTCGGGATCCTCTTCCTTAACGGTTGCATAGTCGTACATAGGAAGAATGTGAACAAAGTTAACGCCAAGCTCCTTGAGGTAATCAATACCTACGGAAACGCCGTGCTCGTTTACAAGACCCTCCTGAGTGAATGCAAGGTACTTGCCGCGATACTTCTCGTTCGCCTCGTCGCTGCCGAAATCAATAGTGTTGGAGAAGTCTCTTACGTGGATCTCCCACACAATAGCATCGGAGTAGCTGTCAATGCCGGTGTTGAACTTCTGATCCTCAGCCCAGCCATCAGGGTCGGTAGAATCAAGATCAACTACCATTCCGCGGTTACCGTTAAGACCTGCTGCCTTTGCATAGGGGTCAACTGCCTCCTGGGTACCAACTGCGGTGGTTACGGTGTAGGTGTAGTATGTGCCGTGACCGCAAGCCTCGGTGTGAGACCAAACACCCTTCTCACCGCGAACCATATTAACGGTCTTATATGCGGTGGGAGCAGACTCCTCATCACCCTTGGTAAAGAGGTTGAGAACTACCTTAGAAGCGGTGGGAGCCCATACCTTGAAGGTGGTCTTGTCGCCGTTGATAACAGCGCCGAGATCGTCGCCGTCATAGTGATACTTAGCAGCAAACTGGTCTGTATCAAATATCTCGGTGGGAACTATAGAGCGCTCGCCAAAACCGTCAAGAACAAGTGTGTAGGTCTTGGTAATATCAAGCTCTTCTTCAATTGTAATAACACCGTTTACACTCTTTCTGTCAAGGCTGGAAACCTTGGAGATCTTGATCTCTCTGTCGCCGTCAAAAACTTTGATCTGAGCGGGATCTGTAAACTTGGTTGCGGGAGTAATGATATACTCAATCTTGTCGGTGTCAACCATACCTGCAAGGTTGAACTTCTGAATGGGCACCAAGGTCTTTCCTCCGTCATAGCTATGGTATTGGTTTGCGTCGCTCTTACCGCCACGCAGATAAATAAATGTATCGGGACCCTCAATGGTAGCAAAGAGGTCGTCGGGACCACAGTCCTTGCTCGCATTACCCCAGGATGTTCCACCGGGATCGGTACAACCGGTACGAACGATAAAGCCTACCTCGGATACGCCTTCGGGAATGTTGAGGGTAAGCATTGCACCGTACTCGCACTGCTTCATCATACGGCCGCCGCCTTCTCCGCCATCCCACCAGCACCAGATATCGCACTTTGCAAGCTTAGCAGGATCCTTTACCCACAGGGGGTTGTTCCAGAAGAAGGTAATAAGGTTGTGACCGGGGAGTCTCTCAACATCGGGGTCATGGTGGTTCATGCTGTTGTCAACAGTACCACCGTTGTTGCCGCTGTTTCCGGTGTTTCCGCCGTCATTTCCACCGTTGCCGGTATCACCGAGTCCGGGCACTCCGTTGGGGTAATACTTGTTAAGGTATTCATCACCCAGGTTCTCGTAGCCGATAAACTCCTCAAGCTGTACGCAGGACGCGGTAGTGATACACACGCCCAGAAGCATAACTACAACGAGAATAAGAGACAATAAACGCTTTGTCATAGTATAATGTTCCTTTCAAAATATATTTATTATTCATCAAAAAAACTTATTTTGTTGCACGCTTGTTGCGTACGGTCATATCCTTGATCTTCGCCGTGAGAGAAGCGGTTCTGTATCTTTTTGAGAGACGCCAGTTCCAGTTGCCCTCTGCTACTGCAGGGGTGTTCATTCTGCCTTCCTCGTTTGTAAGCTCAAGGTAGTCCTGCATAGGAATTACCGCCAGATTTGCGCGGCTGGACATAGCCAGCTCAATTACATCATATGTGCGGCTCTGACCCTTACGAGAGGGACATTCCTTCTTAAAGCGAGCCTTTACTGCGGGCTCGGAGAGGTTCTTCACCCAGCTCTTGGTACAGTCCGCATCGTGAGATCCGGAGTAAACAACACAGTTGCCGTGAGGATACATTCTGGGCAGATATTCTGCGTCATCATCATAGAAGGCAAACTGGAGTATCTTCATACCGGGAAATCCGCAGTCATCAAGAAGCTCGCGTACATCGGGGGTGATAAAGCCAAGGTCCTCGGCAATTATTTTTGCCTTAGGGAAGTTCTTTGCTATGGTTCTGAAGAGGGCTATACCGGGCGCGCTGTCCCACCTGCCGCCTCTTGCAGTTGTCTCTCCAAAGGGGATGTTGTAGTAGCCGGCAAAGCCTCTGAAGTGGTCAATACGGAGAATATCATAGATCTTAAAGCTCTCCTGAACTCTCTTCTGCCACCAGGAGAAGCCGTCCGTCTCCATCAAATCCCAATTATATATGGGGTTGCCCCAAAGCTGACCGTCAGGAGAAAATCCGTCGGGAGGACAGCCTGCAACAACGGTGGGATTGTAGTTTTCGTCAAGCAGGAACTGCTCGGGTGCCTGCCATACATCCATACTGTCATGGGCAACATAGATGGGCATATCACCGATGATCACAATGCCGTTCTTATGCGCATAGGCAAGGAGATTCTGCCACTGCTTTGAGAACTCATACTGAATCCATTCCCAGAATCCGCATTCACTCTCAAACTCAGCGCGGTGCGCTCTTGCGCGATTTACATCTCTGTGCTCCTCAGACCAGGAGGTCCATACGGCGTGATTATAGTGTGTTTTCAGCGCCATAAAGAGGGAGTAGTCGGGCAGCCAATGGATGTTGCTTCTGACATACTTTTTGTAGTCGGCAGCCTTGTTGCCACCCTTCTCAAGAAATCTTGCATATGCCTTACGAAGCAGAGGATATCTGCTGTTAAAGAGCCAACCGTAATCAACTCTTACGGTGTCATGATAATTTTCGCGCAGCTCTTCTTTTGTGAGAAGACCGTCCTTTGCGAGAAGATCAAGATCTATAAAATAGGGATTGCCTGCCACTGCTGCGGGAGACTGATAAGGGCTGTCACCGTAGGATGTGGGGTTAAGGGGCAATACCTGCCAGCATTTTGTTTTTGTTTCAACAAGAAAATCTACGAAGTCGTATGCACTATTACCGAAAGAGCCGATTCCGTAATTGGAGGGAAGCGAGCTTATGGGTAAAAGAATACCGCTCTTGTAGGTAAAGCCAAAGTTTTTCTTTACATTAGTCATATCCAGATATTCCTTTCTGCCGCACAATCAAGCATACTACCCGATTATTAGGTTTCATACTATTTTAACACCGAAAAAATGCAAAGTCAACACCGCTAATTAACATTATAAATATATTAAAACATATCTTTGTGAAAAATAAACAAAAATAATAAGTAAAAATTGTTATTAAAAACATTGCACATTGTTTTTAGATAAACGCTTGTTTTTCATTCATCTTTTATTGACGGATTGTTTATTGAATATTAATTCGTTGATTATTAAACTGATGAAAAATCGGTTGCATTTTTAATCATATTGTGTTATAATATTTTAGTTAATGATTTGTCGGGTATTTATACCCTGAAAGGACTAAAAATGTTTGAAAAGATTCTTTCTCTGATAGAGAAGTATGACAGGATTATTATTCACCGTCATAAAAACCCCGACGGCGATGCGCTTGGCAGTCAGCTTGGACTTCTTCATACGATTAAAGACACATATCCCAACAAGGAGGTATATGCTGTCGGTGATATGACGCCCCGATATGCCTTTATGGCTACACAGCCTATGGATGAGATAGCAGATGAGCTTTACTCGGGCGCTCTTGCTATCGTGCTTGACACCTCGGCAAGGTCACTTATCTCCGATGAGAGATATTCCACCGCCGCCGCTACCGCAAGAATGGATCATCACCTCTTCGTTGAGAAGATATGTGACGAGGAGCTTGTTGATACCTCATACGAGAGCTGCGCGGGACTTGTGGCAGCTATGGCTATGGAGGGCGGTCTTACCGTTTCTCCCGTTGCAGCAAAGCTCTTTTATACAGGTATGATCACCGACTCGGGCAGATTCAGATATGATTCTACAAGCTCCGAGACCTTCCGTGTTGCATCTTTCCTTATGGAGCGCAAGTTTGATACATCCGGCATTTTCAGAAATCTCTATGCGGACGAGCTGTTCTTCATTCAGCTCAGAGCAAGGTTTGTCCTTAAAATAGAGATGGCGACCCCCAAGGTAGCTTACATTTATACAGATAAAGAGGAGGCGACGGGCTACGGTGCAGACAACTTCACCATCTCTCGCGGAATGGTAAATGTCATGGGAGAGATCCGTGGTGTAGAGAGCTGGGTAAACTTTACCGAGACCGACGAGGGTGTTCTCTGTGAGATTCGCTCCAACACACACAACATCAACCCCATTGCCGTAAAGTACGGTGGCGGAGGCCATCAGAAGGCAAGCGGTGCTACGCTTAAAAATCGCGAGGAAGCAATGGCTCTCCTTGCCGACCTTATCGCACAGACGGAGGGAAAATAATGAACTACGAGATCAAAAAAAGCATCCTTGACAAGATCAAGGAATACAACAGAATAATCATCTTCCGTCACAAGAGACCCGACGGAGATGCAACAGGCTCTACCAAGGGACTTCAGCGCATTCTTCAGCTGACCTATCCCGAGAAGGAGATTTTGCTCCAGAACTCTGATTTTGCAGAGTATATGTCCTTCCTCGGCACAGAGGACGCGGCGATTGAGGATGAAAAGTATGCCGACGCTCTCGGCATCGTAATTGATACAGGAACAAAGGAGAGAATCTCCAATCAGAAGTTTGCGCTCTGTCGCGAGCTTATTAAGATTGATCATCATATCAACATTGCTCCCTACGGTGAGCCCATGTGGGTAGAGGAGGAGAGATCCTCCGCCTGTGAGATGATTGCCGATTTCTATGCTACATTTAAGGACGAGCTTAAGATTGACAGCGAGGCTGCTACCTATATCTATTGCGGTATGGTTACTGACTCCGGCCGCTTCCGCTTCCGTTCTGTATCCGGCGATACTATGCGCCTTGCGGGTATGCTGCTTGATGTGGGCATTGATGTGGATACCCTGTATTCCAACCTTTATATGAAGGAGTTTGACATTTATAAGTTTGAGGCATATGCTTACGGTCAGATGCAGATCACCGAGAACGGCGTGGCTTATCTCCACGTAACCAAGGAGATGCAGGAGAGATTTGGTCTCTCCCAGGAGGATGCCAGCGCATCCGTATCCCTTATGGACTCTATCAAGAACAGTCTTATCTGGCTTGCGTTTATAGACAATCCCGACGGCAGCATCAGAGTTCGTCTGCGCTCCAGATTTGTTACCATAAACTGCATAGGTGAGAAGTATCACGGCGGCGGTCACGCTTGTGCCGCAGGTGCAACCGTATATTCTGCCGAGGAGATGAAACAGTTGATTATGGATGCAGATGCAAGACTTAAGGAATACAAAGAAAATAATGAGGGCTGGCTGTGAGAATACTGATAACAAATGATGACGGCATTTATGCCGAGGGCATAGCTCTGCTTGCCGAGTGGGCAAGAGGCATAGGAGATGTCACCGTTGTTGCTCCCAAGGTGGAGCAGAGTGGCAAGAGCCACGCCATAGATTTTACAAGACCCATTGAGATCAAAAGGGTTGATCTTATGGAGGGGGTCAGAGCTTATTATATGGACTCTACTCCTGCAGACTGTATCAGATTTGCCGTGCTCGGCATGCAGGAGAAGTATGATCTTATCCTCTCGGGCATAAACCGCGGCTTCAATCTTGGCAAGGATATTGTTTATTCGGGTACAGCCGGAGCAATATTTGAGGGTGGCAGACTTGGTATACCGGGAATTGCCTTTTCCACCGATCCTACAACTCTTGACGGCGCGCGCTCTCATCTTGACAGAGTTTATAAGTTTATTTGCGACAATGATCTTTTGTCCCGTAATATGCTTTACAATGTGAATATACCCAATTCTCACGGCAAGATCAGAATAACCAAGCAGGGTGGAATATATTTCCACGATGAGTTCAGATATCTTGGCGATGATATGTGGGAGCAGACGGGATATATAGTAGAAGAAAATGATGGAGATCCTACTCTTGATACCGACAGCGTAAGAGATGGATTTGTGTCAATCACCCCTCTTGTTCACGGCAGAACAAATTACTCTGTATACGAGAAAATATGCAATATTTGTAAATAATGGTTGTCATATCGTGACAAAAAAGACGAAAATCAAGCGATTTTCGTCTTTTTGTTTTTTATTTTAGTAAAACTTATGCAGCATATTCCTCATCGGGAATGAGAAAATACATCACGACGGCAGCACTGCTTGTACTGATACGTCCCTGATGTACGCTTACATAGGGAGTTGGGTTGTATTTTGTCTTGCTGGAAAGCTCACCGCCGCCGGTTATGTTTCCGAACATCTCACCCCAGCCACCCTCATAATTCAGGTACTCCTGAAAATCGTTGTAGTGATTGTAGGTATAGAATACATATCTCTCATCAAGATTGATGATGCTATCGCCGTTAATATCCTTGTAGGTATATACTATTCTTGCCGCGCCTCTCGTAATGGTATATCCGTCGTTGTATTCTCTTACGGAATAACCCGGATCACAGTCTGTTCCCGTTGTGCCTATATCCATCTCATAGTAGTAGAGATCGCCGCCGCAGCCGCTTATCCTGGGTAGCTCGGGCTCATAGGGATACTTGGTAGTACTACCGCTGAATTGGGTATGGTTGAGTCTGAGATATTCGCCCCATATACTCTGAGTGGGCTTTGTTTTCTTGGAGGGGGTGTGATTTGCAGGGGGCTCTCCAAAGGCAAAGACATATGCTGCCACTTCCTCTAAAACCACGTACGCGCCGCCTCGGTATATTTCAAAGGCGATCTCCCCGTAGCAATCCACTACGTAGTAGGTGTTTCCATCGTCGGAGAATATGTATATGTTGTTGCGAACCAGATTACCGTTTTTGGTAGGCTGGTAATCCGAAACGGTTGGTGCCTGATCCTGCTCGTAAATGCTGCCGGACATAAGACCGTGCTGAGTTCTGTAATAGGCGTCCATATAGCTGATGGCAGGGGTATAATTCTCGTAGAAATCATCCTTGTCAACATTGACATATGGGTCGCTTGTGACAGGGTCATCGGTACCGGGGCGAAGGACTATTTCTCCTCGTCCGTCATCCTCCTCGGGCTTTTGCTCGGGCTCTTCACGCTTGCTTACGCTTACGACAATGCTGTCCTTCAGAGTACCGAGGGTAGCGGTAATAACCGCAGCGCCTACCTCGTGGGCAATAATAACACCGTTTTCAACCGAAACACAGCTACTGCTGGTCGTCCAGATAACCTCTCCCTCCAGCCAATAGCTCTTTACCAGGCTGATCACCTTTATATCGCCAACAAAAAGCTCAAGCGTGCCGTCTGTATTTATGTAAAACTCCGGCGTTTTTTCTTCTTCGGGATCTTTACCATCCGAGCCGTCGTCGGGAGGCGTATCACCGTCGGGCTTACTATCTCCACCTTCGTTGCCGAGCTTGTTTTCACCGTCGGATGAGCCGCCAACGTTTGTTGATCCGTCTATATACGGCAGTAAAAGATCGCAGGAAACTGCATTGAATACCAAGCTGATAATTAATAGTAATGTCGCAATTAATTTAGCTATTCTTTTCATTTTTTCCTCGCAACTGCATTATTCTACATCTTATTATAACATAAACATTTCTTGCAATCAAGTCAATATATAAAAAAACCGCGCCCGTAGGACGCGGTTTTGATTGAATGATTTTATTGTTTAGTTGTAAATTACCTCAATAGCAGTAATTCTAACCTGACCCTTGCCATCAGCGTTGTCGCTGTCAAGAGAGAAGGTAACAGAGCTGCCGTTAACAGCAACTACTGTATCGGATGAAACTCTCTCTCCGTTAAGTACAAGAGAGCCGGTTTTCTCAGAAGCATAAGTAACCTTTACGCTTGCAATGGTCTTACCCTCAGCGGAGATGGTAAGAGTAGCAGCCTCTGTCTGATAGAGTCTCCAGTTTTCACCGTTGGTGTAGTACTTACCGGTGTTGAGACCATATGTGCCAACTGCGGTGCCGCTTACGGTTGCCTTAGCATCAGCGCCGAGATTCATCTCGGAATAACCGGTGCTGTTAGCCCAACCGTTCGCCTTTGCGTACTCGCTTACAACTACGGACACCTTGTTGCCCTCGGTGGTTACGCCGCCATTGCCGCCTTCACTTCCGGTGTTGCCACCTTCGCTGCCGGTGTTACCACCCTCATTTCCGGTGTTGCCACCCTCATTGCCGCCGTTGCCTTCGTCCTCGCCAACAACCTGAAGCCAGGTTGTCTGATAATCGGAGCTACCGAAGTTGGAGGTAGCGTAGGTGCTGAAGTTGTCGTACTGGCTTGCAACCTGAGTAGCAATGCCTCTGCCGACGAATGCCTTGGAAACAATGGTCTTTTCGCTCGCGTCAAGGATCCAGACATAATCTGTGCCCTTCTCGGTGCCGAAGATGAACTGTGCAGTTTTGCTCTCGGTAGCAGCAGAGTTCGCGCCGATATAGGTCTTGGTGTTACCGTCCATAAAGTAGATGTAGTACTCGCCGTCTGCGCCTGCAGATTCAAGCTTAACAACTACTGCAGAGTTTACATCTGTGGTAGCGTCAATTCTGCCGTTTGTAAGGGTACCCTTGAAATAGATATTACCCTTGGAGTTAACGCCGCTGATAAAGTACTCGGTGTTCTCGTTAAGATCGGTAGTGCCGGAGGTAGAGCCACCTTCGCTTCCGGTGTTGCCACCCTCATTTCCGGTGTTACCACCCTCGTTTCCGGTGTTACCACCCTGGTTGCCGCCCTCAGATGCGTAGAAGTGAGAAATATAGGAGGTAGACTCGGTAATATAGCTGATAGGAGAAACAGAGATAGACTTATATGTACCGGAGGAGCCGAGGTAGAACTTAGCTCCGTCGTCTGCGGTATAAACAAGAGTCTTATACTCGTTGTCATATGTGTAGTACTCGTTAGGAGCAGTGGTAGTAAGCTCAAGAGTACCCTTGGTAGCATCACCGTCACGAGGAGTAGTTCTGATATAGGTCTTGGTGTCACCGTTCATGAAATAGAGTCTGTATCCACCCTCAACAGCCTCAAGGTAAACATCAACTGCCTCAGCAAAATCGGGAGTATATGCCAGATACCAGCTGTAATCGTTGTAGTTCTGACCGTTGAAGTATACGGTTGCGCTCTCGTTACCGTGGTAGAGACCAAGCTTGTATGCAGTGCCTGCTACGGGAGCATCAACAATGCCCTCGGGAATAACGGGAGAGGTAGTGCCACCCTGGTTACCGCCCTGGTTGCCGCCGGGAGTAGTAATGCTGTCAAGTGTGCAGTCCATCATCTCAACGGTGCCGTCGTAGTTCTTAATGCTCTTTGCAGTTACAGTAATGGTCGCGCCAACAACAAATCTGCTGTCCTTAAGCTTGTAGCAATAGATAGGCTTGTCGGTGTAGTTGCCAATAACGATAGTGGGGTTATTGTAGCTGTCAAGCGCGGTAATAACGCCTGTGAGAGTGAAGGGACCCTCCATAGACTGACCGCTTGCAAGCGCATATGCTGCGTCAAGGATCGCCTTGTCGCCCTCGGGAACCTCGGTGTTGCCACCCTGGTTACCGCCCTGGTTGCCGCCGGGAAGAGTAATGCTGTCAAGTGTGCAGTCCATCATCTCAACGGTGCCGTTGTAGTTCTTAATGCTCTTTGCGGTAACTGTAATAGTTGCACCGAGAACAAATCTGCTATCCTTAAGCTTGTAGCAATAGATAGGCTTGTCGGTGTAGTTACCGATAACGATAGTGGGGTTATTGTAGCTGTCAAGCTCGGTGATAACGCCTGTAAGGGTGATAGGACCCTCAAGAGATTCGCCGCTACCAAGTGCATATGCTGCATCAAGAATAGCCTTGTCACCGCTATCAGCTGCAAGAACCTTCATAGTGAAGTCCTTTTTAACACTGCCACTGTCGTTGGAAACGGTAGCAGTAAGAGTAAAGCTGATGTCCTCGGTATTGTCATCGGGGAGATCAATAGTGTAGAAGCCAAGAACTGTGCTTTCTCTGACCTTAATAGAATCGTTGCTTACGCTCCATACAACAGGGAATACATCGTCGCCAATTACAACCTGTGCTACTACGTCAAAGTCCTTAAGCTTGTCGCCGGTAAGGGTTGTTCTGTAGATCTCGGTAAGATACTCGCGAGCTAATATAAGTGCCTCCATACCATCATCCTCAGGCTTGTTGCC
>JAZSIK010000005.1:0-1695 GCA_045533775.1 Eubacteriales bacterium | reverse complement strand
GAAACCTGCTTTCTGATGGTCTCCTTGTAAGCAACCTGAGGAGCACCAATGTTAGCCTCAACCTTAAACTCGCGGAGAAGTCTGTCCACGATGATCTCAAGGTGAAGCTCACCCATACCTGCGATGATGGTCTGACCTGTCTCCTCGTCGGTGTAGGTACGGAAGGTGGGGTCCTCCTCTGCCAGCTTGGAGAGTGCGATACCCATCTTCTCCTGACCCGCCTTGGTCTTGGGCTCAATAGCCTGACGGATAACGGGCTCGGGGAATACCATAGACTCAAGAATGATAGGATGCTTTTCATCACAGAAGGTGTCACCGGTAGTGGTGTTCTTTACACCAACAACAGCGGCGATGTCACCTGCATAGCAAACGTCAATATCAGATCTCTCGTTTGCATGCATCTGAAGGATACGGCCGAATCTCTCGTCGCTATCCTTAGTAGAGTTATAAACTGCAGTTCCCTTAGTAACCGAGCCGGAGTAAACTCTGAAGAAGCAGAGTCTACCAACGAAGGGGTCGGTCATGATCTTGAAGGCAAGAGCGGAGAAGGGCTCATCATCGCTTGCGTGACGGCAGTCCTCATCGCCGGTATCGGGGTTGATACCCTTGATTGCCTCAATGTCTGTGGGAGCAGGCATATACTCAATAATGTTGTCCAGAAGCTTCTGAACGCCCTTGTTCTTATAAGATGTACCGCAGCATACGGGGATGATCTTATTGTCAAGGGTAGCCTTACGAAGAGCTGCCTTAAGCTCTTCTACGGTAATTTCTTCCTCATTGAAGAACTTGTCCATAAGTGCATCGTCGGTCTCGCAAATGGACTCAACCATTGCTGCGCGATACTCCTCAGCAAGCTCTCTCATATCCTCGGGAATCTCTTCCACTCTCATATCCTTACCAAGGTCGTCGTAATAAACGTCGGCCTTCATCTCCATAAGGTCAATGATACCGCGGAAGGAGGACTCCTTACCGATAGGAAGCTGAACAGGAACACCGTTTGCACGGAGTCTGTCCTTAATCATTTTAACAACGCGGTAGAAATCTGCACCCATGATGTCCATCTTGTTGATGTAGCACATTCTGGGTACCTTATACTCGTTTGCCTGATGCCAAACGGTCTCGGTCTGGGGCTCAACACCGCCCTTAGCACAAAGAACGGTTACGGAACCGTCAAGTACACGGAGAGAACGCTGAACCTCTACGGTAAAGTCAACGTGACCGGGAGTATCAATGATGTTGATACGGTACTTGTTGTTCTTTGCCTGTGCGGGATCGTTCTGATACTTGCTGGGAACCCAGAAACAGGTTGTTGCTGCGGAGGTAATGGTAATACCTCTCTCCTGCTCCTGTGCCATCCAGTCCATTGTTGCAGAACCGTCGTGGGTTTCACCTATACGGTGAGTTTTACCAGTATAGAAAAGGATTCTCTCGGTTGTGGTAGTCTTACCGGCGTCAATGTGAGCCATGATACCGATATTTCTGGTACGTTCAAGCGAATATTCTCTTGCCATTTACCTGTAATCTCCTTATTATACTGATTAGAATCTGTAGTGTGCAAAAGCCTTGTTTGCTTCTGCCATCTTGTGGGTGTCTTCCTTCTTCTTGAATGCGCCACCCATGCCTGCCTTAGCGTCCATAATCTCGCCGGCAAGTCTTTCAGCCATGGTCTTTTCGCCACGCTTTCTGGAATAACCA
>JAZSIK010000017.1:0-15521 GCA_045533775.1 Eubacteriales bacterium | reverse complement strand
CATCGCACTCCTCGCAGTACCAGTACTCCTGACGGCCGTTCTGATGGCAGCTTGCCTCAATTCCCTCAACATATGTAAGACCAACGGTTGCGGGAATGGTCACGCTCTTGAAGTTGGAAAGCTGAGTAAGAGCTGCATCGGGATAAACGGCTTTACAATCCTCGCAGTACCAATACTCAACGTTACCGTTAAGGTGACAGGTAAGCTCAGTAGCCTCCACGTTGATGATGGTTGCAGTGTAAGGAACTACTACGTTCTTGAAATTGGAGAGCTGAGTAAGATTTGCATCAGTATAAACAGCCTGACACTCAGAGCAGTACCAATACTCTACGTTACCTAAAAGATGGCATGTAGCCTCGGTAGCCTCAACATGAACTACAGTAGCCTTAGAGGGAATGATTACGCTCTTGTGGTTGGAAATCTGAGTAAGAGCTGCATCGGTGAATACGGTCTCGCAGTCGGTGCAGTACCAATACTCATTGTTTCCGCTAAGGTGGCAGGTAGGCTCAACGCCGGCAACATGCTGAACGTTGTGAGCAGCAGCCTCTCTTGTTTCCTCGCCACAGTTTAAGCAGATACCGTCACAAGCGTACATATACTCATGACCAAGTGCTGCAATAACGGTGTTAGCGAAGGTGGTCTCCTTAGTAAGCTCAGCATCGGACCAAACTTTATCGCACTCGGTGCAGGTCCAATACTCTACGTTACCTGCGTCCTCGCAGGTAGCAGCCTTCGCAACAACATGTTCTACGGTATGCTCGTGTACCTGCTCACCGCAGGAAACAAGGCCGAGAGTAGCAATTGCAAGGATGCTAAGGAATAACAGAATTTTCTTCATTGCCAATTTCTCCTAAATATAATTTTTTTGTGATTTTTAAAACACGTTTTATATTATACGCACCTAAAAACCGCTTGTCAATAGGTTTTTTTACGTGTTTATATATTATTCATATTTTTCTATTTTTTGGATATTATTGACAAAAAATACCCTACTATTATTTGTTAATATTACACAAAAAAAGACGAAGAAAGTGATTCTCCGTCTTGAAATTGTTGAAATAAGTGGTTCATCTATAAATATTAGTAATTCGTCTATAGATAATCATGTCAATTTCCGCGAGGCGAGCAGATTTTAAGCAGAAATGTTCGAACGCGACCCGAAGGCGTATTTACACATACGTCGAGTGGGAGCGGTCGGAGATTTATGCCAAAATGTGCCGACCTGATTTTATATAAAGTTCTGATCGTTGATCGTCAGCTTAAAGGCAAGACCGAGCCTGTCCGCCGCGCGACAACAGAGGGTCATACGCTCAAGGAAGATCTCAAAATAACTCATAATTGAGCTGATCTCGGTGTCAATCTCAAGACGCAGACGAATAGTACCCTCGTTGGGGTGAAGCTCCAGGTCGGATCTGACTACCGAGTAGTTTACCCTGTCGTGAATGTCAAAGGTGGCGGGGTCCTGGTTACGCACCCTGCTTCTGCGTACATCCGACTTGTCTGCCAGGATAAGAGCGGCGGCAACGGTGTCAACCGGCACACCCGTACCCTCATCGTGATTGCCTATGGCGGTGACAACTGTGGCGATCTCAGAGGCAGGCATACCCATATTGTCAAGTATACGGAAGGCCATAAGCGCGCCCGACTGAGAATGCTCTGAGCGGTTGACCAGATTGCCTATATCGTGGAGATAGCCGGCTATCCTCGCCAGCTCAACTGTGCGCTCATCCGCACCAAGCTGCTCAAGTATCTCAGCGGCACGGGCAGAAACAAAGCCCACGTGGGCAAAGCTATGCTCGGTATAGCCGAGGGCGGCGAGAGATCTGTCCGCGGCGGTGATATATTCACGCACCGCGCTGTCGTTTTTTATCAAATCAAATGTAACCATATTTACCTCGTAAGATTTTTATATACTTATTATACATTTTCTATGTAAAAAAATCAATACGCCAAAAGAAAAATCTCCCCGCAAGGCGGGGAGATACGGGTCTGATGAAAAATCATAGCAGGGCGTTCAGCATCAGCATTAGGCAAAAGCCCGCCAGGATAAAATAAGCCGAGAGGTGAGTGCCCTCTCCAAAGCGGTATTCGGGTATCATCTCGTCGGAGATGACATAGAGCATACTGCCGCCCGCCGCCGCGAGAATAAAGGGCAAAAGCGCGCGGGAGATAGTGGCGCCATAGTAGCCGATAAATGTACCAAGCACCTCAATCACACCCGTCATAGCAGCAACAAAGAGGGTACGCAGAGAGGATATTCCCACCGTTTTCATCGCGAGGATTACCGCCATACCCTCGGGAATATTCTGCAGAGCAATCGCGGTAGCGATGAAAATACCCTCGCCCACGTCTCCCCCGCCAAAGCCAACGCCCGCCGCAATGCCCTCGGGCAGATTATGAATGGCGATAGCCGTAACGAATATTATGACCCGTCTTAGTCCGTCGCCATCGGAGGAGGCTACACGAAGTTTGTCACCCAATCTGCCGAGCAGAAGATGATCAAAGAGATGTACAAGGGCAGCCCCCGCAAAAATGCCGATCACGGTGATAAAAACACCGTATCTGCCACCATAGTCCAGCGAGGGCAAAATCAGCCCCAGCATTGCCGCCGCCAGCATAATGCCCGACGCCACCGACATTACCGCATCATTTATCCGCCCGCTCTCTCCCCGAAATATCAGCCCCAAAAGAGCGCCCAGCAGGGTTGAGCCGCCCACACCCAGGGCGCAAAGCAATACTATTTCCACCTAAGAGTCTGTTCCTTTGAAGTCTTGGGAGAGCCAAAGCATAAGGCGCTATGCGTGCGCGGTCTGAAATACCCAGCAAGGCTCCCCGTATACAGTATATGAGGTGGGCGGTTTTTTGTCACAGAACTTATAATAAAAAATCCCCGATCAACGCCATTTTAGGTGAAAATCAGGGATTTTTGTCAAGTTTTATTTACTTTTATATCTATTTTTGGGGTTAATCAGCCTTATCTGCTGATCTCCTCCATAACGAATGCCTCAAGGGTATCGCCCTCACGGATGTCGTTGAACTTCTCAATACCGACACCGCACTCGTAGCCTGCGTTAACCTCGCGCACATCATCCTTGAAACGACGGAGAGAGGAGATCTTATCCTCAAAGATAACTATACCGTCACGAACGATACGGATCTGTGCGTTTCTGGTGATCTTACCGTCCTGGATATAGCATCCTGCGATAATACCTACACCGGGCACCTTAATTGTCTGACGAACCTCTGCGTGACCGAGGAGAACCTCCTTGAACTCGGGAGCGAGCAGACCCTTCATAGCCGCCTCAATCTCATCAATGATCTCATAGATGATACGGTGAGTACGGATGTCTACCTTATTTCTCTCGGCGCTGTCAAGAGCGTTTCTGTCGGGACGAACGTTAAAGCCACAGATGATCGCGTTGGATGCAGCCGCAAGCATAACGTCGCTCTCGGTGATACCGCCGACCGCGGAGTGAATAACAGCAACCTTAACCTCCTCATTGGAAAGCTTAAGGAGAGATGCCTTAACCGCCTCAACAGAGCCGGCAACATCTGCCTTTACTACGATATTAAGGGTCTGAACGCCTGCTGCGATCTGACCGAACAGCTCATCCAGGTTAACTCTGGAGTTAGCCGCCAGGATCTCCTGACGGAGTCTCTCTCTTCTCTGCTCTGCCAGGTTCTTTGCCATTCTCTCGTCCTCAACCGCATTCAGCTCATCGCCTGCCTGAGGCACGTCGTCAAGACCGATGATCTCAACGGGAACCGAGGGGCCTGCAACCTTTACGGTCTTGCCCTTATCGTCAACCATCGCACGAACTCTACCAACCGCGTTACCTACGATAACGTAGTCGCCCTGGTGGAGAGTACCGTTCTGTACAAGCACGGTGGCAACGGGACCGCGGCCGCGATCAAGCTTGGACTCAATAACGAGACCTGCCGCACGGCGCTTAGGATTGGCGCGAAGCTCCTTTACCTCTGCAACGAGAAGTACGTTTTCCAGAAGATCCTCAATACCCATACCGGTGTGAGCCGAACAGGGCACGCAGATCACATCGCCGCCCCAAGCCTCGGGCACAAGCTCGTGCTGGGTAAGCTGGTTAAGAACATTGTCGGGATTAGCGGTAGGCTTATCCATCTTGTTAATTGCTACGATAATATCAATGCCTGCAGCCTTGGCGTGGTTGATAGCCTCAATGGTCTGGGGCATTACGCCGTCATCAGCCGCAACAACGAGGATGGCAATGTCGGTGGACTTTGCGCCGCGCATACGCATGGCGGTGAACGCCTCGTGACCGGGGGTGTCAAGGAAGGTGATGTCCTTGCCGTTTGCCTTTACTCTGTACGCACCGATAGCCTGGGTAATACCGCCCGCCTCGCCGCGTGTAACGTTTGTATGTCTGATAGCGTCAAGGATAGAGGTCTTACCGTGGTCAACGTGACCCATTACGCAAACGACGGGTGCGCGCTCTACAAGATCCTCATCGGCATCCTCCGCCTCGGTAAAGAGCTTCTCCTCAATAGTGACAACGACCTCCTTGGTAACCTTTACGCCAAACTCGTCGGCAATAAGCTCTGCGGTGCCGTAGTCAAGAACATCGTTGAGGCCCTTCATCTCGCCCATAAACATAAGCTTCTTGATAACCTCAGCGGCTGTCTTCTTCATTCTGGAGGCAAGCTCGGATACGGTGATCTCCTCGGGAACGGTGATCTCAAGCTGCTTGTTTCTTGCGCGCTCTGCCTCAAGCTTCTTGATCTTCTCCTGTGCTGCTCTCTCCTTATCCTTTGCGCTCTTCTGGTTCTGACCGCGGTTGTCCTGCTTCTTCAGCTTCTGCTTCTGAGCCTTGGAGTCGCCGCCGTTAAGGATAGAGTAATAGTGATCGTTGTATCTGTCATCATACTTGGAGAGGTCAACGTCGCTGGTTCTGGTATCAACCACACGGGTCTTTGCCGCGGTGGTGCTTGCATACTCAGCGCCGATGTTTACACCGCCCTTAACCGCGCTCTTATCAAAGGTAGGAGTGATGGTCTTGAACTGCTGCTTCTGCGCCTTCTTCTCCTCCTTCTTCTTGGGCTGAGCGGTGGTCTGAGCCTTCTGCGCCTCTACCTTCTGCGCCTTCTCAAGAGCCGCCTTCTGCGCGGGGAGAACGGTATTCTGCTTCACATCAACCCTGCCGATCGGAACGGGAATGGGTCTCTGTGTCTGCGTCTGTGTCTGCTGAGGAGCCGGCTTTCTGTCCTCTCTTCTCTGCTCCTGCTTTGCCTCGGGCTTCTGCCAGGTGGATCCCTGACTGCGCAGTCCCTGAGCCGCTCTGTTCATATTGTCGTGCTTCTTGGCAAAGGGATTTTCCTGGGGAGCGGCGCTGTACTTGTTGAAGCCGCCTCTGTTATCCCTGTTGTCTCTGCGGTCGCCTCTGTTATCTCTGTTATCCCTGCGATCGCCCTTGTCAGCGGGACGCTGAGGATGGTTCTGCTGATCCCTCTGCTGATTGCTGCGCTCAGGCTGAGCGGGCTTCTGCTGGGGCTTTGCCGCGGGTGCGGGCGCCGCCTTAGGTGCCTCTGCCTTCTGCTGGGGCTTCTGCTCGGGAGCCTTGGGCGTCTCTGCCTTGGGAGCGGGGCTTTCCTTCTTCTCCTCCACGCTCTTAATGGTAGCGCGGCCGGATCTGTAAGAATCAAGATCCTTTATCTGATTTTTGGTGGTGATAAAGTTGAGGAAAAGCTCAAACTCATCCTTGTCGGCGCTGCCGCCGTTCTTCTTCTCCACGCCAAGCTCCTTGAAGGTATCAAGAACATCCTTGCTCTTTATATCAAAATCCTTTGAAATCTGTGTAATCTTAATTGGTAAATTAGTCATAGGAATCACCGTTTCCCCGAGGGGAAACTCCCTTTCTTAATTATTTCTGCCGTCACGCCTTGTCAGAGCTGCCCGCGGCGAGCCTGATCTCCTCTGCGAAGCGGTCGTCTACAATGGCCACGGTGGCAGGGGCGTAGAGCTTGCCAAGCAGTCTGCCAAGCTCACTTGAATCTATGTCAATTTTAATGGTATCAATGCCGTAAAAATCCGATTTGGTGAGAAGCTTTTTAGTAGTTCCCTCCGAGACGCCCTGTGCTATGAGAACCAGGCGGGGCTTATACTTACCCGTCCTTGCCATAGCGGCGCATACCGACTCTGTACCTATTACCACCTTGCCGGCACGCATTGCAAAGCCCAGCATACCGAGAAGGCGCCTGTTATCCTTATTTTCCAACCGTCAGTTCCTCTTCCATCTTCTCATAAAGCTCCTCGGAGATGGCGCACTCAAGAGAGGTCTCAAGTCTCCTTGACTTTCTCGCCTTCTTGAGACAAGCGGCGCTCTTGCATATATATGCACCTCTGCCATTCATCCTGCCCGTCAAGTCAAGCTTAACCTCACCCTCGGGGGTACGGAGAACTCTGATGAGAGTATTCTTCGGGAAATGCTCGCCGCATCCCGTACATCTTCTGGTCGGAATCTTACGAGTGGGCGCAACCATAGTCTTACGCCTTTATGTCAATCTTACAGCCGGTAAGACGGGCAACCAGCTTTGCATTCTGTCCTTCCTTACCGATAGCGAGGGAAAGCTGCTCGGGAGCAACGGTAACGCGGCAGGTGCGCTCATCCTCAAGGTACACATCAAGTACTCTCGCAGGAGAAAGAGCCTCTGCAACATACTCACAAAGATCCTCGCTGTATCTGATGATATCAACCTTCTCACCCGCAAGCTCGCGGAGGATAGCATTGATTCTCATGCTGTTCTTACCAATACAAGAGCCAACAGCCTCAACATTCTCGTCACGGGAGTAAACCGCGATCTTGGAACGGCTGCCTGCCTCACGGGCAACGCCCTTAATAATAATTGTACCGTCTGCGATCTCAGGAACCTCAAGCTCAAAGAGACGCTTTACAAAATTGGGATGTACTCTGGAGAGGGTTACGATAGGACCTCTGGTCTCGCCCGACTTAACCTCGGATACGAATACCTTGATTCTGTCGCCAACCTCGTAGTGCTCACCGGGGATCTGCTCCTCGCGGAGAAGTGTCGCATAGCCTGTGCCGGTGTCAAGGATAAGGTTGCCGTTGGTGGTATCAACCTTATCAACGATTGCGGTGATGATCTCCTCGCGCTTTTCCTCGTACTCTCTGGTCTGTCTCTCGCGCTCTGCGGTGCGGATAGCCTGAACTATCATCTGCTTACCTGCCTGTGCGGACAGACGGCGGAAGTCCTTGGTCTTAAGCTCGGTCTCTACGATACCGCCCAGCTTGTGACGGCGGGAGAGCGCCTTTGCCGCGGTGTAGCCTATCTCACAGTTGGAGTCATAAACCTCACCGTCGGGCACAACAGTTCTCTGCTGGAATACTCTCATATCCTTCTTAACAGGGTCAAGCTGTACGCGAATAATGGTGGTGGGACCAACCTCTCTCCTGCAGGCGTTTGCAAGAGCGAGCTCAATCTGAGAGATCATATACTCTTTTGATATGCCGTTTTCCTTCTCTAAAAGGTCAAGGGCGGTGAAGAAATCTGCGTTCATTTTTCCGTTGTACCACGTATAATATACGTTCCTTTCCGTTTTTTGATATATGTTAAATAAAAATTATTTTCTCGTTAATCCTCAAAGAATACGGTGGTAAGCTTTGAGATCTCCTGGGGGGTGAGTATTACCTCAGCTCCCTGCTCGTCTACGGTGAGCTTGCCGTCCTCAAAGGAGGTGAGGATGCCTGTTACGGTACGTCTGCCGTCCTTAGCGGCAAAGAGCTTTGCCCTTACCTTCTCTCCGACCGACTTTCTGATATGCTCCTCGGTGCGAAGCTCGCGCTCTATACCGGGAGAGGAAACGTCAAGGTAATAGAAGCCCTCAATGGGGTCGCACTCGTCAAGGATGGGATCAATGGCGCGATGGACCTTTTCACAATCCTCAATGTTTATGCCATTCTCCGAATCAATGGTGATCTCAAGGTGATAGTCGGCTCCGACCTTAGAATAGGTTATGTCCCAGATGTCATAGCCAAGCTCGGTTATGGTGGGCTCTACCGCCTCTCTTACAGTCTCTTTGATGCTCTTTTTCAATTTACCTGTTTCCTTTCCTTATAGTTATTGTAAGTAAATTAATTTATACATTCACAATTCTGCATTCTCAATTCTGCATTCTGCATTCTCAATTCTGCATTTGCTTTTTCGCAGGTGAAAAAGCATTGTGAAGGGGCTGTCACTTTCGCGACAGCCCCATAAAACACTATTTACTGTATGTATTATAACATACACTTTCGGAAAATGCAATAGTTTTTCCGAAAATAATTGCTCTTACGCCTTGAAATCGTTAGGAGCCTTGCCAACCTTATGCGAACGCTTACCAAGCTTGCTGTTGCCAGTAGCCTTAGCATACTTCTTCATAAGTGCTTCCATCTCCTTGGTGAGCTCAAGTCTCTCAAGCTCAAGAGCCTCAGCCATTCCTGCACGGGTCTTGATAGCCTCGGTGTGTGCAAGGTTTGCAGCATTTTTCTTAGCCATTATATTAATCCTCCGTAATAGTTAAATTAAATAAAAGTTGGATAACGCGGAATAGAAAGCGCCGGGGCTATTCATAGCCCTGATCTCGCCGATCAGTGTAAACACTGCGACGCCAACGCCAACGATCAGACACAATAGATACAGTGCAATCCACCAGAATCTATTATCTAACCTTCAAACGCGCTTCTTAATCTTCTTGATAACCCAGTTGATATCCTTGGTGTTCTGGCTCATAAGCTTCTTAAGAGTCTGAACATCCTTTTTGAGTGCCTTCTTCTCAGCATTGTTCTTATACTCCTTGGTCTTAAGACGATACTGAGTGAGTGCAAGAGTAGAGGAAGCCTCTACGTTGCTGTTAAGGATACCGTAGAGTCTCTGCTTCTCACCGCTGGATGCAGGGAGACGGAAGATCTTCTTAGCAAGAGACTGGTTCTTGTTTACATACTTCTCAGCAGCGTCGGACTTAACCTGGCGCCACTTCTGGTTGATGGATACGCCATCAAGAGTAACCTCAGAGCCGTTGTAGATGGAGAGGAGCTTGGAGTTGATCTCGTCTCTCTTGTTAAGGAGAGTCATCATCTCGGTACGGAGAGATGCGATCTTAACTCTGTCAGCTCTCTTCTTAGCCTTCATGGTTACGGGATCGTTGGTGATAACTGCATAGTAACGAGCGTTATCGTTCTCCTCAGCCTTGAGAGCTGCCTTGTGAGCCTTCTGAGCTTCCTTGATCTTCTTGTTGGTAGCCTTCTTAAGAGCCTTCATATCAAAGGTGTTCTTGCCGAATCTGTAGTAGCTCATATCCTTCTGGCTCTCAAGGAGAGAGATCTTGAAGTCATAGCCCTTGGTGATAACGGTAAGGTCCTTGTTAGCCTGCTCTGCAACCTTCTCCTCAAGAGCGGACTTCTTAACAACTTCCTTGCTCTTCTTGGAGTGCTTCTTAACTGCGCTTGCTGCTGCTACGGAAGCTGCTGCAGCTGCTGCTACTGCTGCTACGTCAGCATCGCTGTTTCTTGCGGTACCGTCGTTTGCGGTGTAGGAGATAGCAGGAATGGGAGCGTAGGGCTTGCCTGCAAGGATGTCCTCAGGAATGGACTCGGATGCACGGGTAAGACGGCTTCTGGTGAGAACCTCGTACTCGTCAACGATCTTGTTGTAGTTTGCGATCTCGCCGGAGAGGGACTTCTTAAGAGCCTTTACTCTCTTTTCGTCAGCGAGCTTGTTACATACATGGAGATTCTCAGCGAGTGTCTGAATGATGTATCTCTGGTAGGTGAGGCAGTTGATGATAAGAAGAACCTTGTTGTAGCCACTGGTCTCGTCCTTCTGCTTTGCAGTGGTCTCAAGTCTGGTTCTTACGTTCTCAAGAGCCTTGTCGGATCTCTCAAGGTACTTCTTGAGCTCCTTCTCGTCAAGGATGCTGATGTTTGCGTTGTAAGCGCTTGCGGTAGAAGCAACGGGTGCGCCTACGGATGCGATGCCGTAGTTGTTGCTACCTGCCATGATCTCCTCGGGCAGATCGTAAGAAACGGTGGGAGCCTTCTCACCGGAGAGCTTGTTGTAGTCGCCAACAAGTCCGTTGTACTTCTTAATCTGCGCTGTGAGATCCTTCTTTGCGCTCTTTGCGCCCTTCTTGTCACCGCTGTCACGGCAAGCTGCAAGGTCGTCACAGATCTCAATAAGGATCTGCTTCTCCACAGCAATGCTTTCAACAAGAAGTTCTACTCTGGTCTTCTGCTGTACTTTACTCATTGTAATTCTCCTTCCGGGGACTCGTGTCCCCTTCAAAATTAATTTATTTTTTTATTTTGGATAACTGAATTAAATAGATTAACAGTAAATTAATCTTAGATGATCATATCGTCCTTTGCAAGAATACCTATGATCCTGCGGTTTGATCTACCGCCAAGCTGATCTACCACAGCAATAACATCGGCTGCGAAGAGCTCTTTCTTGCCCTCGCCAATATCAAACTGTGCTATTCCCTGAATCAGATCGCGCTTCAGCTCGTATCTCTCGTTCTGAGTAGGTCTGATGTCGGTCTGAATGAAGCTGATAAGACGGCTCATCGCTCCCTCAAGGAAGTTTACAGCGATCTGATTGTCAGATCCTGCAAGGTTAATGCTGTTGATGATCTGGTTGATCTCGGAAACGCGATCGGTAAGCTCTCTCTCGGGGAGGGTCTTGCCAACCTGGTGTCTGTCAACTCGCTCAACCAGCTCTCTCACGTATACAAAGTTCTGAAGCTCGGTGAGATCGTGAGATACGCCGGATACCAGCTTGTCAATCAGTGAGGTCGTCTCCACCGTCTTGATGGGCAGTCTGAGTGCCTTGGAGTAAACCTCAACTCTCTTGTTATAGTCATTTACCGTTGCAATAAGCATCTTCTTTGCCGATCCCGACTTGGGCTTCTGACGAAGCTTCTCGCAGGCAAGCAGCAATCTGTACTGCTCGGTTACGAAGCAATCAAGCATTGCGCCGTAGCGGTTACGCTCTACATCTCTTGCGCCGTACTTAATTAGCCAGATGTTTCTGGTAATAAGCAGGAAGCAGCTGGCGATCAGCATCACGATATCGTAGATAAGTCTGATGCCGAACAGCAGGATGGGCAGAGCCGCCCAGCAGAGTCCGATCATAACCAGCAGCTGCATAGCAGGCTCGCTGTAGAAGAAGACTCCCGCAATTGCGATAACGGTGGCAAACGCCAGCGTTACGATCCAGTAAATAACCTGATCTATCCTGAGTGCGCGGTAGATAACCTGACGAATTCGCATATTGTAATCAATACGGAAGTTACGTGCAAGGTAGCTGCGCAGACCCTGATGCACCTTAGCCTGATACTTGATAGGATCGCCCGCCACTCCGATAGCGCGGAGGGTGCGTCTGTTATAGCGACGCATTGAGCGTGCCTTCTCGTATCTGATACGGTAGTGTCTGTACTCGTTGTCCTGTCTTCTCAGGTAGGTTCTTGCCGACCTCTTGACGATCACCTTAGTTACCAGGGCGAGCACCTTTGCCTTGTTGCCGCGCTTGTAGTTGCGCTCAATGCTCGGTATGGTAAACCACTTGGACCAGAGTGCGCTGAAGGGACTAACATATCTTGTTGCGCCCGACTTAGCGTATTCAACGAGTCTGTCGTAGATCTCGTCGGTGGTTACAGAGGTCTTTTCCTCATCAATCTTAACTCTGTTACGAAGGCTGAGGATGGGGGGTGTAGGAGGACGCTCGGTCTTACGGAAGATGATGGTATCGGGGATGGTCAACGAGAGCATCTCAATGTGCATATAACGCTCATGGGCGGAGTTGAACTCCTTGACCAGATTGTTATAGAGCTGGATGTCCTCGTGGAGCCAAGCGCTCCACACTCTCTGGGAGCGTCTGATACCCGTCTTGGTAGCCGAGTAGAGTCTCTTACACTCTATTTCTATAATTCCGCCAACTCTTGAGATGTGCTGAAGAGCGATGGCGTCATTTACAGACAGTCTTGTGTTAACGATCTCAAGGAACTCGTCCTTGGGAGGAAGCAGGTGCCTTAAGAAGCCCTGAGGTCTGAGATGTAGCTTTCTCATAAACCAAAGGTTTATCTCACTGCCGAGCAGTTTCCACCAGTTAGCCAGATTGTCAACGGTGGTCATGCTTCTCGCACGGAGCGAGCGTCTGAAGCGCTCCTCAATCATCTTGGACTCAAGGTCAAGGGGTGTCTCAACCTCGCAGCCCGAGTGAAGATCCTTGGTATCCTCTTCAATCTCGTCAACGTAATTGGGATCAATGCCTCTCTTGTTGATGCCCGAGTAGGGATCAGCAACATTGGCAGCGCCGAGTATAAGCTCGGTCTGGCCCGCCATACCCGCATCAAGCACAACCGAGCTGTCCGAGCCGGAAAGCATCATAGGTGTACCGGTGAAGGGAATGGAGGTCTCGCCCGTCTGGCTGAATCCGATCAGCGGTACGCCGCCGGGAGTCATACCCAGCATTGTCATGCCGTCAAAGTCTGCCTTCAGGAAGGGAACGCCCATATCAGTAGCGTATCCCATAGCTCCCACCGACATAATAGGCGTTGCGCCCTTGGCACCGGTGGAGCCGGATGTACCGGTGTAGAGTCCGTATCCGTGCCACTTGTCACCGACGGTTCTCTCTACTCCGTCAACGGTCTCAATGATCTCTCTGCAGCATACGATCTGCGGGAACTTGATCATCTTACCGTATCTGATAACCTCATCAGCTACCGAGGTGGAAACCTCAGAGAACTTGACTCCAATCATCTCAGACAGCTTTGCTGCGGTCTTGTTATGAGCGGCTATAGCGTCAACAAATCTCTTCTTGTATCTGACAAGAACATTAGGTGTAAATGTAACTCTGCCGTAGCTGCGGTACTTGAGAAGCAGCTTGTTCATACCTGCGAGACGCTCTCTCTCAAGAACGAGACGCTCAAGCATAAGCCTTGCGGCATTTCTGCCTGTGCACTCACGCATATAGCGGAGTCTAAGGTTATAAACCTTACGGCTGAACTTAACATTGATGTTATAGAGCTTCTTCTGATAAGCTGCACTCTGTCTGTCCGACTCGTGAACGACCGTCTCCAGCGCAAGGATCTTGGCGTCGCGCTCTTCATTAAGCTTTTTAAGCTTATGCTCAAACCTCTTCGCCTTGGAGTCGTTACGGCCCTGTCTGTTCTCTACACCGAACTGAGAGAACTCAAGAGACTCGTCAACGAACCAGATCTCTGCGTTGACATACATTCTGTTCCACCAGGCGACAATGGGCTGTGCCCATACCATCAGGTGCTGCCAGAAGCCAATGGGATGCCACCAGGAAACAGCGGGAAGATCGTCGGTTATAACGTCAAATACGAAGGGTACGTTAACGACCGTGGTCTCTACCGAGCGGTTCTCGGTCAGGCGGTAGTGCTGCATTAACAGAGGAGTGTAAACTCCGGAGCGCCACAGCCTGGGCTTTTCATAGGTGGAATCCTTGAGAGGATCCTTGGGGAATACCTCTATATAATTATCTTTATATGTAATGATCGGAACCTTAAGCTTATCTGCCGAATCAACAAGCTCCTTTGCGGTAGCAAGGGTGATACGGGAGAACTGCTCGCCGACGATAGACATATAGTCAATAGCGCGTCCGTTGTACAGCTCAATATTCTTATAAAGAGCTCTGCCCTGACTGCGGGCTGCGTCGGTGCGCTTCAGTCTTGAGTGAACGGCAATGCTGATTCGTCTGACCTCAATGAGATTAGCAATAACTCTCAGGTTTTCAACCAGGGCGGTAATAACACCGTTCTCGTCGTACGCCCTCGCTATTGCCTTCTCGGTGCCTCGGAGCGCGCGCTTAAAGTGCTTCAGCGCTCTCTTGCATCTTACCTCAAAGCGATCAAGATCGTCGGAGGTAACAACGGTATCGGCTGTCTCCTTCAGCGACTCTATCATAACCTTCGCTATGGCAGAGGCTCTGTCAACGATAGCCGACTCCTCAGACAGGCTGGACGTATCCTTTATCCTGCTGTGTCCGTCAAGCACCTTGCCGGAGTTTTCACTGTATCCCTGCTCGTCGGGCACGAGATCCTCGCAGACCGACATATTGATTCTTCTCACATCATCGCCCACGCGCTCAATAAGGTCGCGTCTGTATGCTACGATGGGGAAGGAGATCTCCTCGCTCTTGCAGGCCTGCTCAACGATGGAGGCGGGCAGCTGATCAAAGAGTGTACCGGTTGCCTTTGTGGTGATCTCGGCGCATCTGTTATACGCCTTTACCTCTGCGGCGAAGAATCTCTCAGCCGTCTTTCTCTGCGCGTAACTACCCGCGCGACACGCAGCGCGCAAATATTCGTACGCGAGAACCAGCTTTTCTCTCTCCAGAGCCATACGGTTTACGGTCAGGCTCAGTCGGGTTCTGGCAAAGGCGCTGTGTGCCCTTGCGGTTCTGATACCCGAGAGCTGCTTGCCGTACTTGATGCCTATGGCAAAGACTCTGTTCTTATATTCCTCGGTGGTACGCTCGGCAAGAGTTGTACTCTCCTCCAGAGCGCGAAGCTCGTTTTCATACTGCTTCTTGGAGGCTCGCAGAGCGGTGATCTGCTTATTTATCTGTGCGCATTCGCGGTTGAGCTTTCTGGTCGCCTTCTTTATCTTGCGGGCGAAGAGCCAGCAGCCAAGCTTGCCGCCGGGCGCCTTGACATCATAGAGAAAATCGTCAGCGGTAAGCGCGGGGGTAATGGGCATTGTAGCGACCTCATCCTCGCGGCTGTGTTCACCGTCGGTAAAGCTCTGCACATATCTCTCAACATAGCTGAGTCTGGGTACAACCGCCAGCGACTTGCCCGATGCGATATTCTCGGGTAAGAAGGTGGACATTCTGGTAAGCTGCTCGCCGGTCAGAGCGGAGTAGCTGATCACCAGCTCGTTGTATCTGTCAACCTCGCCGTGAAGCGATACACGCGCATCCTTTATATAATCAAAGGCCTCAATTCTGACAAAGTTCTCAAGGTTGTCACACTTGAGCTCCAGCATTCTGCCGCAAATCTTGATTATGCCAACGAGAATAGCCGGTGCCTCACGCTCATCACGGTTGCCGTCAAGAGCTCGCTGACCTGCACGGAATGCAGCCTCAAAGCCTCTGAGAGCATCCTTGGTGTGCTTTATGTAAGAGTAGATGCTAAGCTCGTTATTCTCAAGCCTTGCACCCTCGGCCTTTATCGCCTCAACAACATCATCATAGATGATGAGGTCCTCGGGATCAACATCATTCTGGTCACGCTCAGGCTCATATTCGCCATCATCCTCATCGTCCTCGGTCTTATCCTCAGCCGCCTTAAGATAGATGTTTCCGTCGTCGTCTACGCCAATTTCAAATCTGCCAATATGCTCGTCTGAAATCTCACCGAAATCTTCTTTCTCACCGTCATCCTCGGCATATTCCTCAGCGGGTGCTTCTTCGGTGGTCAACTCCTCGGCAGGTGCCTCAGCAGGTACCTCCTCAGCAGGAGTGGCGGG
>JAZSIK010000010.1:0-28862 GCA_045533775.1 Eubacteriales bacterium | reverse complement strand
CTTATCAAAAGTAACCTTCTCGCCTTCTGCAAGACCAAGCTTCTCTACGAAGATAACGTCACCCTCAGCAACCTTGTACTGCTTTCCACCTGTTACGAAAATAGCGAACATGAAAAAGCACCTCACTTTCGTGTATAATCGCTATCATAGGCGTTGGCAAAATGCCAAACTTCTCAGCCTATCAATAAGCGTCGTACTATTATAACACCACGCATTTGTTTTGTCAATAGTTTTTGTAAAAATATTTTTACAATTTAAGTATATATTAATTATATAAAAGCACAAGTGCGGCACCGAAGCGCCGCACCTATATATTTCTCGGAAAATGCGGGATTACTCGCAGTCCTCGTCGCACTCCTCACAGTTGCCATCGCAGATCTCAATATCGCCGATCTTCTCGCCGCAAGCGGGGCAAACCAGATCCTCAAGATCAAGAGAATCGTCAAAGCAAACGATGTCGCCGCAGGAGGGACACTCTACCTCATAGAAGCCGTCGTCCTCAAGCTCGTAGTCCTCATCATCGTTGAGGTCGTCGTAATCGTCGTACTCGTCATCATCGTCATAGAAGTAAACCTCTTCCTCAACCTCGCCGAGATCGTGGTCAAGCTCCTCTACATACTCGTGAAGCTCCTTGTTGTCTGCCTCAAGAGCGTTGATCTTATCTGCCATATCAGCTACAAGAGTCAGAAGCTCGCTGATAATTCTGCCTTCCTTGGATGCGCCCTCAAGCTCATAGCCCTCAAAAAGGCCCTTGATGTATGCTGCCTTTTCACTAATACCCATTGTAATTCTCCTTTTCAATTTGAAATGGTTAAAATGCTCCCCGAAAGCGCGAGGAGCATTCAGATCAAGCTTAGTTTACTCTTTCAACGTAATCGCCGGTTCTGGTATCAATTCTGAGAACCTCACCCTCGTTGATGAAGATCGGAACCTTAACAACCGCACCGGTCTCAAGGGTAGCGGGCTTGGTAACGTTGGTAGCTGTATCGCCACGAACGCCGGGCTCGGTAGCAACTACTGCAAGCTCTACGAATGTAGGAGGCTCAACAGAGAATACCTTTCCCTTGAAGGAGGAGATCTTACACATCATCTCTTCCTTAACGAACTTGAAGTTGTCGCCAACCATATCGCGGGAGATGAGAGTCTCATCCCAGGTCTCGGTATCAAGGAAGTGGTAAAGATCGCCGTCATCATAAGAGTACTGAAGATCTCTTCTCTCAATAACTGCGTTCTCAAACTTTGCAGTGGGGTTGAAGGACTGCTCGCGGATAGCACCGGTCATAACATCGCGGTACTTAGTTCTAACGAAAGCAGCACCCTTACCGGGCTTAACGTGCTGGAACTCAATTACCTGATAAACCTTACCCTCCATCTCAAAGGTAACGCCATTCTTAAAATCACCTGCTGTTAACATAGTATGTTTTTCCTTTTCTTGGCGAATTATGATTTTCTTGGGGCATTTAAGGTCCGCCACAACCAAAAGATGCAACAAAGGCACAAATGCCCACACTATACGCAACTATTTTACACTATTATCAGATATTTTGCAATAGTTATTTGAAAAAAAGTTGTATTTTTTTACAATATTTCAATTAAATCCTTGGGAGAATGAGTGAAATTGTGTATTCCGTCCTTGGTAATTGCCACCATATCCTCAATTCTGCAGCCGTATTTGCCGAAAAGATAGATGCCGGGCTCAACGGTTACTATCTCTCCCTGACGCAGCTTTCTGCCAAAGCCGCGGGAATAGAGCCTGGGGCTCTCGTGAATAAACAGGCCTACCGAGTGACCCAGAGAGTGACCGAAAGCGCCCTTGTACTCGGGAATGGCGTCAATAATATCTCTGGCAACCTTATCTGCCTCGCCGCAATCTGCACCCTCGCGCAGATAATTCAGCGCCTCAGTCTGTGCGCGGAGAACGGTGTTATAGAGCCTCTTTATCTCATCGTCTGCCCTGCCAATGACAACTGTTCTTGTCATATCAGAGCAATATCCCTCAAATCTCGCGCCAAAGTCCATAGTAAGAAATCCGGGCTTCAGCTTAACGTTTCTCGGTGTACCGTGGGGGAGCGCCGATGCATCACCCGATACGGCAATGGTCTCAAAGGCGAAGGAATCTGCCCCGCCCTTTCGCATAGCGTACTCAAGCTCAACGGCAACATCAAGCTCGGTCATATTGGGTGTGATCATACCGAGCAGGTGGGCAAGAGCGGCGTCTGTAATATCCTGTGCACGCTGCATCTTCTCAATCTCGTCGGCAGACTTGATCTGGCGGATAACCTCAATGGCGTCGCCGAGGTTCACAAAATCACA
This sequence comes from Eubacteriales bacterium, assembly GCA_045533775.1. Classification (GTDB taxonomy): domain Bacteria; phylum Bacillota; class Clostridia; order Oscillospirales; family CAG-272; genus UBA1740. The sequence goes on along the minus strand of JAZSIK010000010.1, from coordinate 26,549 downwards.
CTGAGGATAGTCCTCGCAGTATCTTCTGTAGGTCTCATAGGAAAGGCTGCCGCCCTCAAAGCCAACCGTCTTTATTCCCTCTTCGGCTATTATGCCTGAGATAAACTCCCCTCGCTTCTCGGGCATTACAACCTCAAAGGCTTTGCTTGCCTTGCTCAGCGCCATCTCATAGTATCTGAAGTCGGTGATAAGATACGCTTTGTTTTTTGTGATGAAAAGAAGTCCGTCGGTAAAGGCAAACTCCGAAAGATAATGCTGATTAAGCTCGTCAAGAACTATAACCGCATCCAGCGAAAGCTCGCTCATTTTATTTCTAAGCTTCGTTACTCTCATTTTTTAAGCTCCATATAGTATTTTTTCATAGCCAGCGCGTCCTCCGACTGCGTTCCCGCAGACTCACAGATGATCGTAGGGCTGAGATTATTTTTGTAGATCACCTCGCAAAGAGGCTCAAAGGCAGGACCGTACATCTCGTCTGCAAAGGTAAGATGACGCTTTTCACCGCCACCACTCCACTCAATTTTTGAGAAATGACAGTGAAGATTTGATGCTACATCAGCGCCGAGCGCGCGATCAATTTTATCAAAAACGCGGAGATAATCATCGGCAGAAACAAATACGCCGCCCAAATCTCTCGCATTCATATGACCGAAATCAACCACGGGAACAAAGGCAGAGTCTATTCTGCACAGCTCAAGCACCTCGTCAAGAGTTCCAAGCTGATTTATCTTTCCCATAGTTTCAAGGCCTATCTTTATACCGTAGGTGTCAACCGCCGAGAGCGTCTTTACCAGAGTATCACCAGCCAGGCGCATTGCCTCGTCACGGGTTATTTTTGCCGCAGAGCCCGAGTGAACGACGATGGTCCCTGCGCCGAGAAGCTTTGCCGCGTCAAGACTCTGTCTGATGTAATTTATGCTGTTAAGCCTTTTCTCCTCTACCACACCCGAAAGTGAAATAAAATAGGGTGTATGGAAGGACATTTTTATATTATGCTTCTCCGCTTCCCTGCCTATTGCGCTGAGAATCGCGGGGGATGCCGAAAGTCCGTTGCCAGCCTCGTATTCATAGGCATCAAGTCCTACCGACTTGACCCACGCGGGCGCATCTACCGTTGACTTAAAGCCTGCGAGACGGAAGGCATCGCTGTTTCCGCCCGGGCCAAAATATGCCGCCATTATTTATCCTCCTTATGAAGTCTGTCGTATTTTCTCAGTATGGGTCTCTCAAGCAGACGTTTGACTCTTGTAAGCAGGTCGCGTCTGTCGTTTATCGGTGGCACGAGGATCGCCCTTATGCCCGCATTATGCGCCGCCCATACATCCGTAAGTATCTGATCGCCGATGAACAGGGTGTTCTCCTTGTTTGTACCGAGGATCTCCATAGCCTTGTGTAGCTTACTCGGGAAAGGCTTTGCCGCCTTGGAAAAGCCCGGCATACCGATATTTTTATTGAATAGATCAAGCCTTGCCTGATTGTTGTTTGATACGATGGCAGTTTTGATCCCCGCCTCCTTCAGCGAGTCAAGCCAGCGCAGCACCTGATCTCCCGGCTCGGGATGCTCATAGGGCTCAAGGGTGTTGTCCACATCAAGCAAAACTCCCCTCACCCCGATGGACAAAAGGAACTCCGCCGTCGCTTCATCAAATCTGTCAAATCTATATTCGGGAACTAAAGTTAATTTCAAAATAATCTCCTAAGCAATAGTTTTACAAGTACATTATATCATAAACAGGCTATCTAGTCAACAGAAAAATCCCTTAAATATTTCTTAGCAAAACAAAAAACACCCCACAAGGAGGTGTTTCTTGTAAAACTTATTCTACCGATTCATTATAACTGATTTCGCCATCAATACAGTAGATCGTGTAGGTTCCTGTACCGTAGTCCCATCCGCCACCTTTGAATATGTTATTCCACTGCTCCACCGTTCCATCAAAATTGATTGTTTGGAGATATCCGCAGAAGCAAAAACAATAAGGGCCGATTTCAGTAACGCCTGCACTTATAGTCACATTCCTGAGCTTGTCACATTCGCTGAAGGTATGTTCCAGAATGACCGGAATATTTGCAGAGATAACAGCAGATTCTAACGAATAGCAGCACTTAAAGGATGAGTGACCCAAATAGGTAACGCTTTCGGGAATATTAATGCTTTCAAGCGATTCACAATATCTGAATGCTCTATCTCCAATATGTGTAAGCTTGTCATACAAAACAACGCTTGTAAGCGAAGTGCACTTATCAAAAACGTATTCGTCAATAAACTCAAGCGATTCTGAAATCTTTAATTCAGAAAGCGACGTACAGCTTCTGAAGCAGCCATATCCAAGAGTTTTTAAGCCATCACCCATATCAACCGCGCGAAGTCCCGTACATTCTCTGAAAGCATTTTTATTGATCTGTTGGAGCGAATCAGGAAAAACTATGCTCTCAATAGCGGGACATCTGTCAAAGCCATATTCATCTATTAGCTCAAGCACGGGAGATAGCTTTATATCGGTTAACGACGTACAGCTTCTGAATGCACCATAGCCTATGATTTTAACTCCGCCACCCAGATCAACCGATTGAAGTCCAAAGCATTCTTTGAATGCAGCGTGAGAAACCTCTGTAAGTGAATCAGGAAGTGTAACGCTCTGAAGTGAGATACAATCCTCAAATGAAAACTCTCCAAGGAGCTCAAGTCCCTCGGGGAAGCTTACAGCCAACAATGAAGAACAGCCCTTAAAGGCGTCTGTGTCAATTATTTTAACACCGTAACCAAGCAGAAGTGATTGAATTGATGCCGACCCTTCAAAAGCCTCTTTGCCAATAACAGTAACGCTATCCGGAATGGTTACACTTATAAAGTCGGAGTTACGAAATGCTCTCATCCCAACAGCAGTAACAGGCAATCCCTCATGCTCTGCGGGAATAATAAGGTCGGATGCGGTGTATGTGCCAATACCTACAACCGAGTAGCTCTCGCCATCCTCATTGATAGCATATTCAAGCTCGGGATCTGCTACGGGAATATCAGGATCCTCGGGATCCGCTTTCGGGATTTTTTGACTTTCTACATAATCGCAATCGCTGCAATATCTTATTTGAAGGCCCTCTTCGGTGGTGCTTGCCTCTTTAACTATTTCCCACTCGCCAAAGTGATGAATGTGAGGAACAACATCCTCGCCCGTCTTGAACTTAAAATCAACAACGTGCTTACCGGCACCCTTATCCCAATCCTTGCCCTTCTCTACCTCGTTCCACTCAGCCTCATAGCCAACGAAGTAAATAATTTCAAGAAATCCGCAGTTACTGAACGCCATCTCACCAATATAGGTTACGGAGTTAGGAATAACAACGCCTATGAGAGCCTTACACGCGAAGAAGGAGTCATCACCAAGCTCTGTTATGCCATCGGGAATATTAATTATCTGAAGACCGTCACAATTTTTGAAGGCACTATTTCCAATCTTAGTAACTGTGTTAGGCAAAAATACGGCCTTAATATCCTTTTCATTAGCAAAGGCTTCCTCTCCAACCGAGCTCACTCCGTGAGGGACTGCAATATACTCGTCGGTACAGCTTCCCTTGCCGAGAAGAACACCGTTTTCGTCTATTTCAAGACCCTCGGAAATAGCATAGCTTTTGACCTCGGTATTGCAAGCTTCGCAAGTCAGTGTCAGATTATTCTCATCGTAGGAGGCCTGCCAATTATTCCAGGTATGCTCGTGCAACATCTCTATCTCGTAAGGAACTCTGTTAATCAGTCCTGAAAAATCCCCGTTACAAGAAGCCAGAGAAAGAGAAATAGCAAATATAGTCAGTAAAAGAGCAATTTTCTTCATAAGCTTTTTTTCCTTTATTGTGATATACTCATATTAACACAAGTTTTATCGGTTTTCAAGTCTATTTTGTATTTTTTTTACAAAAAAGCTTGTTTCGTTCAATAATTAGCCATATATTTTTCTTTGAATTTTATTAAAAAACTTTGACAAAAGGTATTGACAAATCAAGCTTTCTGTGGTAATATATAAAGGCTGAAATCAATGCGAGTGTAGTTCAATGGTAGAATTCCAGCCTTCCAAGCTGGTCGCGTGGGTTCGATTCCCATCACTCGCTCCAAATGCGCCCTTAGCTCAGTGGATAGAGTGCCCGGCTACGAACCGGTAGGTCGAAGGTTCGAATCCTCCAGGGCGCGCCATAAAGAAGAGAGACATCCCTTGCGGATGTCTCTTTTCTTTCTTTATGACGTGCCCGGAGGACGAACCCTGACGCTATGCGTCAGAGTTCGCATACCACTTCAGTGGTATCCAGCGTAATGCGGAGTAGTTCCCTGCAATCAGTACAGCAAGCGTAATCACCTCAGCACATTATCCCGCATAGCTGTACCCTCCAGGGCGCGCCATGCTTGCTCATCTAAGGCAAGTGCGGATATCTTCGCGTACAGCGAATATCCTACAATAACATCTTATAAAAAACTCAAAGCGGATAGCCTCTAATGAAGCTATCCGCATTTTTTTACTTAACTACAATATTAATAATCTTGCCGGGGACGACGATCTCCTTAACGATGGTCTTATCAGCGATAGCGGCTGCGATCTTTTCGTCCGCCTTAACGATAGCGAGGATCTCATCCTTGCCCGCCGCCTTGGCGATGGCGATTACATTACGCACCTTGCCGTTTATCTGAATAGGCATCTCAATCACGTCGTCAACGCACTTTGCCTCGTCATAAGCAGGCCAGGACTCGTAGGCGATAGTCTCCTCGTGACCGAGAATCTGCCAGATCTCCTCGCCCACATGGGGAGTAATACAGGAGAGCATCTTGATAAAGCCCTCAGCATATTCTCTGGGACAGCTGCCGTTCTTATAAACCTCGTTTACAAATACCATCATCTGTGCGATAGCGGTATTGAAGCCGAGAGTTTCAAAGTCGCCTGTCACCTTCTTTACGGTCTGGTGATAGAGCTTAGTAAGTCTGCCGTCATCTGTGTCTGTGATGTTTTCGGGCTCGGTAAAGAAGTTCCATACGCGGTTGATGAACTTTCTTGCGCCTGCAACGGCGGTGGAGCTCCAGGGCTTGAAAACCTCAAGAGGACCCATAAACATCTCATAAAGACGGAGTGTGTCTGCACCGTAGTCGCGTACAATATCACTGGGATTAACAACAAACTCGGGGAATCTCTTACCCATCTTGATGCCGTTCTCACCCAGGATCATACCCTGATGCACAAGCTTCTTGAAGGGCTCCTTAACAGGAGAAACGCCGATGTCGTAGAGGAAGTGTGTCCAGATCCTGGAGTACATAAGATGACCTACCGCGTGCTCGGGGCCACCAACATAAAGGTCAACGGGCAGCCAATGCTCCATCAGACGACGGTCACAGAGAGCATCATTGTTCTCGGGATCAATATATCGCATAAAGTACCAGGAGGAGCCTGCAGATCCGGGCATTGTAGAGGTCTCGCGGACACCCTTTATACCGTTCTTATCATACTGCTTCCACTCGGTTGCGTTCTCAAGAGGTGCCTTACCGTTTCTGCCCTTATAATCCTCAAGCTCGGGGAGAATAAGAGGAAGCTCCTCATCGGTAAGGAATACGGTCTCGCCCTCCTCGGTATATACGCAAGGAACGGGCTCGCCCCAATAACGCTGACGGGCAAAGATCCACTCGCGGAAGTGATAGTTAACCTTTCTTCTGGCAACGACGGCCGCCTCAAGCTTCTGAGTGATGGCCTCCTTTGCCTCCTCAACGGTCATACCGCTGAACTCCTCGGAGTTGATGAGCTTACAGCCCCGACCGAGATAATCCTGCTTCTCAAAGGCACAATCGGATACATCACGGCCGTCAATAACCTGGATCATAGGAATGCCGTGGGATACAGCATACTCATAGTCACGCTGATCGTGGCTGGGAACCGCCATAACCGCGCCCGTACCGTAGTTGGCAAGCACGAAGTCGCCGATAAATACGGGAACCTCCTTGCCGTTTACGGGATTGATAGCATAAACGCCCTTGAGCGGACAGCCGGTCTTGGACTTATTAAGCTCGGTACGGTCCATATCGCTCTTCTTTAGGGTCTCGGCAATATAGGCGTTTACCTCATCCTTGTTCTCTACTCTGTCCATCAGAGACTGAGTGATCTTGCCGTCGGGCGCAAGGACCATAAAGGTAATGCCGTATATAGTCTCAATACAGGTGGTGTAGATAGAAAACTCGCCGCCACCCACAAGCTTGAAGTCAACCTCAACGCCTGTGGACTTACCTATCCAGTTGCGCTGGATCTCCTTGGTGGATTCGGGCCAATCAATGTCATCAAGTCCGGAAAGCAGCTTCTCAGCAAAGGCGGGCTGATCAATTACCCACTGCATCATCATACGCTTCTCAACGGGATAGCCTCCGCGCTCGGATTTGCCGTCAATAACCTCATCGTTGGAGAGAACGGTGCCGAGAGCCTCACACCAGTTTACAGGCATCTCAATGCGCTTTGCATAGCCTGCCTCATAGAGCTTCTTGAAGATCCACTGCCGCCACTTATAGAAGGAGGGATCGGAGGTGGCGATCATCTTGGACCAATCGTAGTCAAAGCCAAGCTCACGGAGCTGAGCCGAGAAGGTCTTGATGTTCTCCTGAGTAAAACCGTTAGGGTGGTTACCCGTGCTTACCGCATACTGCTCAGCGGGCAGACCGAAGGAATCGTAGCCCATAGGATGAAGAACGTTATATCCCTGCATACGCTTCATACGGGACATAATATCGGTAGCGGTATAGCCCTCGGGATGTCCTGCGTGAAGTCCTACGCCCGAAGGATAGGGGAACATATCAAGTACATAGTACTTGGGCTTTGAGAAATCCCACACGTCTGTCTTGAACGTGCCCTTCTCTTCCCAATATTTTTGCCATTTGGCTTCAATACCAGAGTGTTCGTAATTCATTATCTATGTCCTCAATTCTTATTAATATCAAGCTTAGCATCTACCTCTGCCACAAGGTCGCTGATGTCAAGGCGGCTCTGCTCGGGGAAATGTCTGTCAAGGCTGTAAAACTCGCGGGACTCTCTGTCAAAGACGTTGATGATAACATCACCGAAGTCAACGAGTATCCAGTTATTGCCCCTCTTACCCTCGGTACGAAGGGGTGCTCTGCCTCTCTCGGACATCTTTACGTCCACATCGTCGGCAAGCGCCGCAACCTGAGAGGATGAGCGTCCTGTAACGTTAATGTAATAATCCGTGATACTGCTCTTTTCTCTTACGTCAAAGAGCGAAACCGCAATGCCCTTCTTCTCAATAAGCAGCTTAACTGCCTCACGAGCAAGAAAAGTAGAATCACAATACAATAAATCCTTAATATTTTCCATTTTTCACCTTTATTTTTTTGCTATCATAGCCTCGTAGGTAAGTCTTGTCCTGGTGTGGAAGGACTTGCCCCGCGAAGCAAACTCTTCAATATTGTTACTAAGAGATTTTGCCACCGCCCTGTGCAGAGCGAATGTAGCCTCCTCTATACTCTGCGCCATATCAAGCTCTGTGAGAAAAGCCTCGCGCAGAGAGATGCATCTCTCATATTTTCTGCCCTGCTCAATGTAGTCGGCAAGAAGTATTATCTCGTCAAAAACCGACATATCGGGTGAGCCAACGGTGTGATTGTAAACGGCGGAAAGAATATCATCTGTGGCATACTCAGGAAAGCCATCACGCACCGCAGCCCCCGCAGTCAGCGAGTGCCAGAGCGCAGGCTCCGAGATGTCCTCATCGGTCATGGTAATATTGTGCTTTTTTATCAAAGAAAAGTGTTCTGCCTCAGAATATTCCTTGGAAATATCGTGTAGCAATGCTGCCGCACGAAGCTCATCTATTCTGTCGGGCAGACATTTTTGCCCTATTCTGACCGCCATTTCTTCTACTCCGAGTATGTGAGAAAAGCGCCTCTCGGACATTCTTTTTCCCACCTCGCCTCGCAAGGCGTTTAGTCTCTCGTCAGTATACTTCATCACTTGGGAAGCTCAATGCGCTTCTTCTTCTCGGATTCCTTATAAAGGACGAATCTTGAGCCAACGCAGGAGACCACATCGCACTCAATTACCTCTGCGATGATATTAGCCGCCTCCCTTGCAGTATAGCCGCTGTTCTCAAGCACTCTCGCCTTAATAAGCTCACGAGCCTCAAGGGCGTTGAAAATCTGGTTGCATATCTCCTCGGTAATACCGCCCTTTCCTATCTGGAAAATGGTGTCCAAGGACTGAGATTGAGAGCGAAGAAATGCTCTCTGCTTACTTGTTAACATATTTTTTCCTCAATTAATTTTCTTCAAAGAGCGCGCCGGCAAACTCGCCTGCATCAAAGGGCTTCATATCGTCAATCTGCTCGCCGACTCCGATAAACTTTACAGGAATGCCCAGCTCCTTCTTAATGGAAATCACGATACCGCCCTTTGCGGTTCCGTCAAGCTTGGTAAGGATAAGACCTGTAATATCTGCCGCGCCTCTGAACTCCTTTGCCTGATAAACGGCATTCTGTCCTGTGGTGGCATCAAGAACGAGCAGCGTCTCCTTAGCAGCCTCGGGCAGCTCGCGACCGATAACGCGGTTTATCTTTGCAAGCTCATCCATAAGATTTTTCTTATTATGAAGTCTGCCCGCGGTATCAACGATAAGAACGTCTGCGCCACGGCTCTTCACCGCGCTGATAGCATCAAAAACAACCGACGCAGGATCGGCACCTGCCGCCTGTCTGATAATATCAACACCTGCGCGATCGGTCCACACATTCAGCTGATCGGCAGCAGCGGCTCTGAAGGTGTCTGCCGCAGCGACAACAACCTTTTTACCCTGTCTTTTTAATTCTGCCGAGATTTTTCCTATGGAAGTTGTCTTTCCCACACCGTTTACGCCGATTACAAGAATAACCGACGGCTTGGTGGAGAGGTTAAGGGGCTCGTGCTCTCCGATCATATTACGGAGAATATCATAGAGCTCACGCTTAACCTCTGCGGGATCCTTGATCCTCTTATCCTTCACCGTATCGCGAAGCTCGTCAAGAATCTCCTCGGTGGTATTCACACCGATATCGGCGGAAATAAGCACCTCTTCCAGCTCATCAAAAAGATCCTCGTCCACACGGACAAAGCTCTTGAAGAGAGCGTCAACCTTATCTACGATAGCATTTTTGGTCTTAAACAGACCCTGCTTTAATTTGTCAAAGAACCCCATCTAAAAGCTCCTTCTGTTTTCCTTCAATTTCGTTTACATTCAGCTCAATAGCCTGAGAAATACCTCTCTGAGGCATGGTGATACCGTAGAGTCTGTCACCGATCTCCATAGTACCGCGGCGGTGAGTGATCAATATGAACTGAGTGCCGTCATCAAACTTCTTGATATAGTCACCGAATCTGTATACGTTGACCTCGTCAAGAGCAGCCTCAATCTCGTCAAGGATACAGAAGGGTGTAGGATTAACCTTAAGTATAGCAAACAGCAGCGCGATGGCAACAAAGGACTGCTCTCCACCCGAAAGCAAGGAAAGGTTCTTGATGATCTTGCCGGGAGGCGCCGCCTTTATCTCAATGCCGGAGGTAAGAACATCCTCCGGGTCGGTCAGCGACAGCTCTGCATTACCGCCGCCAAACAGCTCCTTGAATGTGATACCGAAGTTCTTGTTGATAGCCTCAAAAGCCTCAATAAAGCTGGTTCTCATCTCACCCTCAAGGCGACTGATTATGCCGAGAAGCTCGGTGGAGGAGCTGGTAAGATCGTTGAACTGACTGCTGAGCGAGTCGTATCTCGCCTTAACCTCAGCGTACTCCTCTATGGCGCCGGGGTTATATCCGCCCAGGGCGCGAAGTCTGTTTCTGCAGGAGACCTGAACTGCGGCAACCTCCTCGCGATTTTCTGCGGTAACGGCAGGATAGCCGAAGCCGACCGCATCCTCGTAGGTGATCTCATAGTCATCCCAGAGCTGAGAGCCAAGCTTATCCTGCTTTTCAACAAGGGCGTTCAGCTTGTTCTCGTTTCTAAGATAAAGCTCGTAGCTTACCTGACGGGAGGAGTTCTTCTCCTTCAGCCTCTGACGGATGTTGTTGATCTCACGCTCAAACTCATCGTTTCCGCTCTCAACCTCTATACGCCTCTGTCTCAGCTCGGCAAGCTCTGCCTCAAGCCTCTCGCACTCAGCTGCATTCTCGGTTCTGATAGCACCGATGCCTTCTCTCTGCGCGCGCAGCTCTGCGATACGGGCGTTCTGATTATCTCTCTCGGTAAGCAGCTCGGTAATTCTGCCGTCAAGGGAGGCGATCATTTCATCGGCGCTGTGAGCAGCACCCATAATCTCCGCCGCCTTGATGCTCAGCTCATTTGCGTGCTGATTGCACTCATCCCGCTTCTCATCAAGGACACCCATCTCGGCACTTCTCTTGGATCTGTATTCCTTGATGGCGGCAATTCTCTCAATATTTGCCTCGTACTCTGCCTCAAGGGCAACAAGCTCCTCACCCTCTCTGGTCTGCTGACCGAGAACGCTCTCGTAGTCCGATTTGAGCTTTATAATTATGTCGTTATTTGCGTTAAACTTAGCATTTGCATTATCAAGTGCGGCAAACTGAGAACGGGAGAGAGTGAACAAAAGCTCCTTCTCCTGCTCCGCGTCGCGAAGCGCATCTCTTGCCGAGACGATCTCGTCATCAAGAGCGGCAACAGACTTCTCGCCTGCGGCGATCTTAGCCTCCAGCGCCTTTGCCTCGCCTCTCAGCTCGGAAATGGTATTCAGACGGGAAAGAATACCGCTGTCACGCTTTGCACTACCACCTGTAAATGCACCGCCCGCATTGATGATCTGACCGTCAAGGGTGACGATCTTCACTCTGTATCTCAGCTGCTTTGCAGCGCGGGAGGCGTTGTCAATATTATCAAATACCAGGGTACGAAGCAGCAGCCATTCAATTACAGAACGGTACTCGCTATCGGATTTTACCAGCCTGTCGGCACGGTTTACATAGCCCTCAAATCTTGCCGCCTCGCGAATCTCATCGGTTTCTGTGGCAGACTTGATAGCAGTTATGGGATAGAAGGTAGCGCGGCCCGCGTTGGCAGACTTCAGAGCGCCGATAGCAGCCTTTGCCGTCTCCTCGCTCTCCACCACGATATTCTGCAGGCTGGAGCCCAGGGCGGTCTCAATAGCGGTAATATACTGCTTCTCTATGTTGATAAGAGAGGACAGGGGGCCGTGTATCTTGCCCTTGCCGCTGATTCTGCCCGCCAGGTATTCCTTCATCACGTACTTAACGCTCTCAGCATAGCCCTCAAAATGATCGTTCATACGCTGGAGCATATCGGCGCGCTGGCTTACGGTGTCACGGCGAAGCTTTGCATCATTGAGAGAGAGCATCATCTCCTCACGCTTGTCGCTGAGGGTAGCAATCTTCTCACTCGCCTCCGTGATAAGAGCATCCTTCTCGGCAATGCTCTGCTTAAAGCCTGCCGCCGCCTTCTCACATCTCTCTGCCTCGCGGGAGAGCACCTCTGCCTCCGCCTCGTATTTCTTTATCTCCTCCTCAATGTCAAGCGACTTTGTACCGCCGCTCTGACGGGAGCTTTTAAGTACATTGATTCTTACGTTAAGATTTGAGGCATTTCCCTCTTCAACGGTAAGCTCATCAAGAGCCTCCTCCAACTGACGGCGAGCCTCGTTTATCTGCCCGAGAAGATTCTGCTCCTCTGCAAGCAGCTCAAGACGGGAATCCATAATAGACTTATGCTCTGCCTCAATCTTGGCTTTTTTCTCAAGATATTCCTTCTTATTTACCTCAAGGAGAGTTCTGCCTGTATCAAGCTCGGAGATTCTGTGGCGACAGTTCTCAATAAGCTCTGCAGAATGGCTGAAGTTAGTCTCCGCGACCTGAAGCGCGTTGTCAAGCTGATGGAGCTTGTCTGTGGTATCGCGGATCCTGTCAAGCAGCTGCTCGGACATAGCCTTGCTCTGCTGCGCCTTCTCATAGAGATTTTCGTTCTGTAATTCAAGGTCGGAAATAACCTGATCAATTATCTCAAGATCGCGCTTTGACAGTCTGAGAGCCTTGTCTGCGTCCTCAATATCCTCGCGGATCTTTTTGGTGTCAAAGAGCCAGAGAGAAACATCGGCTCTCTTCTTCTCCTCGTAGAGAGCAAGACCCTTCTTAGCCTTCTCCGCCTCCTTCTCCAGAGGACCTACACGACCCTCCAGCTCAAAGAGAATATCCCTCACTCTGTCTAAGTTGTCCTGAGTCTGCTTAAGCTTTCTCTCTGACTCCTCTTTTCTGTGACGGTACTTGGAGATACCGGCAGCCTCCTCAAAGATATTGCGGCGCTCGTCGCTCTTCTTAGAGATGATCTCGGCGATCTTACCCTGACCGATTATAGAATAACCCTCTCTACCTACGCCTGTGTTCATAAACAGCTCGTAGATGTCACGCAGACGCCTGGGCTGACGGTTGATAAGATACTCGCTCTCGCCGGTACGGTAATAGCGTCTGGTAACAACCACCTCGTCAAACTCAGAGTCAAGTCGGTGGACGGGATCGGAGTTGTCAAAGGTTACAGACACCTCGGCAAAGCCCATAGGACGGCGATCGTCTGTACCACCAAAGATAACATCCTCCATTCTGGTACCGCGGATATTACGGCTGGAAAGCTCACCGAGAACCCAACGCATAGCGTCGGAAATATTTGATTTTCCACTACCGTTAGGTCCAACGATTACAGTAGCGCCTCTCTCAAAGGAAAGGACTGTTCTGTTCGGGAAGGACTTAAAGCCGTGAAGCTCCAATGATTTTAAGTACATGTTATTTCTCCATTGTTGATTTCAAGTAAAACCCCGTATTCGGGCAGGTCATCACACTCTGCAAAGCTGATATTCTTATATCTCTCTGCCAGCCTGAGCCTATTTCTTTTATTCTGTCCGACAGCCTTGGACATATCTCCCTTGGGCACGCGGACGGTTATTTTATCCCCCTCACCGATATTCTCGGCGGAGAGTAATTTGCTTATTTTGTTATAATACATCTCACCGATAACAAGCTCGCCGAGAGCCGAGTGATTTGGCCCCGCAAAATACTTGTCCTCTGATGAGAGACTCTCGTTTGCCTGAAGTCCGATGCGGATAACCTTAACTCCCGATGAGGAAAAAATCTCCAGCACCCGAGCAGCTCTCGCTACGGCATCGTCAATACTCAGAAGCGTGTACTCACCCGAGATCGCCATATCACACAGCTCGGTCTCGCGGAATACAACGGTGGGATAGATTCTTGCGCCCACAGCACCCGAGGAGATGATAAATCTTGCCGTATCAATCTCACTCTGAATATCCGACAGCGGCAGTCCGATCATCATCTGGCCTACAAGATTTATGTCTGAATCCACCAAAAGCTTACAGGCTTTTCTTTCTGCCTCAAAATTATGTCCTCTTTTTGACTTTTCAAGGACTCTGTCTGAGCAGCTCTGAAGTCCGAGCTCAACGGTGGTCACAGCGTATTTCTTAAGTATCTCAATAATTTCTTCGTTAATATAATCGGGTCTGGTTGAGCATCTTATAGAGCAAACCCTGCCTGCCCTCACATATGAATAGGCTATCTCCAGCAGAGACATCATCAGAGCCCGATCTATACCCGTAAAGGAGCCGCCAAAAAAGGCGATCTCAACCTCTGCGCCCTCAGGAACGGTGGCAAGGGCCTCCTCTATTATCGGGATAACATCCTCCGCGCGAAACTCACCGACCCCCGATATGCTGCGCTGATTGCAGAAAACACATTGGTTTGGGCAGCCGAGATGCGGAATAAAAATCGGAATGTTTATATGTCTCATCACAATACACCAAAGAGCAGCAGAGCCTGCTTTGCCGCCTGCATCTCAGCCAGCTTTTTAGTCCTGCCGACTCCTCTGCCGACCTCGTTATTATTGATATAAGCGGCAACGGTAAAGCTCCTGTCGTGGGCGGGGCCATCCTCAGAGATAACCAGATATTCAAGCATAGCCGCGCCGTCCTGCTCGGTCAGCTGCTGGAGCATAGTTTTATAATCGGTGCGTTTTTTTGACGCATTTTGGATCTCCTTGGCAAAGAGCGTCAGCACGACCTGACGATAGCTATCACTACCCGAGGCAAGCGAATCAAGGTACACCGCGGCAATCAAAGCCTCTAAGGCATCTGCCAGAATCTTCGGTCTCTTGCGGCAATTGGCAATCTCCTCGCCGTTACCAAGGTTCAGGTAGCTGCCAAGATCAATGGTGAGAGCAATCTTCGCCAGCGTTTTCTCACAGACAAGCTGCTGACGCATTTTGGTCAGCGAGCCCTCCCTGTGCTTCTCATAGTGAGAATACAGATGCTCTGAGATAACCAGCTGGAGGATGGCGTCACCGAGGAACTCAAGCCTCTCGTTTGACTCTGCTCTCATACCCCTTGAGCGAAGCTCGTTTGTATACGAGGAGTGAGTCAGGGCGGCATCAAGATATGACAGGTCCTTAAAGCTGTATGATATTTTATTCTGAAGCTCCAACGCGTCCTTGCCCAGTGCCATACCGACTCCTCTCCCGGAATAAACCGTTTTTATTCAAAGATATTAAAGCTTTTGATCATTTCCAGCGAGCGAAGTGCATACGCCTCGTTTCTCGCCTTTTTTCCGCCCTTGACCTTCTTATCAAATGGGGCGATTATGCCAAAGTTTGCGTTCATTGGCTGGAAGGAGGAAGAAACTCCACCCTCGCTCACATAGTGCGCCAAAGCACCTATCTCGGTCTCCCTGGGGAACACGACCGCCTCTCTGCCAAGAGCGAGCATAGCCGCATTTACACCTGCGACAAATCCGCTTGACGCCGATTCAACATAGCCCTCAACACCGGTCATCTGACCGGCAAAGAAGATTCTGCCCTCTTTTTTCACCGAATAAGTGGGGGTTAAGAAGCCCGGAGAGTTAAGATATGTGTTCCTGTGCATTACGCCGTATCTGAAGAACTCAGCATTCTCAAGACCCGGAATCAGACCGAAAACGCGTCTCTGCTC
This sequence comes from Eubacteriales bacterium, assembly GCA_045533775.1. Classification (GTDB taxonomy): domain Bacteria; phylum Bacillota; class Clostridia; order Oscillospirales; family CAG-272; genus UBA1740. Next base: position 11,540 of record JAZSIK010000010.1, on the reverse strand, counting down.
ACCAAACGTGAGGTGAGTCTGGAAGCCTACTATGTTGTACATAGTTCCCTCTTTGTTCTCGCGCCTGAGCTGAACGGTGGCAAAGGCATCCTCACCCGTTCTGGGATCGGGCAGACCAACCGGCTTCATAGGGCCGAATCTCAGCGTATCGTATCCTCGGGTAGCCATAACCTCCACAGGCATACAGCCCTCAAACACCGTCAGATCCTCCTGAAGCTCCTTGTCAAACGCCTTAAGCGGCGCCGCCTTTGCGGAAATAAGCTCATTATAGAATACATCATACTGCTCCTTTGTCATAGGGCAGTTAAGGTAATCCTCGGGATTTCCCTTTCCCCACCTTGACGCAAAGAAGGCAACGGAGGTGTCAATGGTTGAAAAATCAACGATAGGTGCGGCAGCATCAAAGAAATGCAGCTCACCGCCGCCCGTATATGCCGAGATGCTGTCTGCAAGCGCCTCTGATGTAAGAGGTCCGCTGGCAATTACGGTAATGCCCTCGGGTATCTCGGTCACCTCATCGCTTATAACTGTGATAAGCGGGTGATTCTTTATTTTTTTGGTTATATAGTCGCTGAACTGCTCTCTGTTTACCGCTAAAGCCGACCCCGCAGGCACCTCGGTGGCATATGCAGCCTCCATAACCAGCGAGCCCAGGCTACTAAGCTCCGCCTTAAGCAGACCGACCGCGTTTGACGTATCGTTTGACCTAAGGGAGTTTGAGCAGACGAGCTCGGCAAAGCCGTCGGTATGATGGGCCGGCGAATGCTTATGGGGCTTCATCTCATAAAGCTCTACCGAAACACCGAGTCTGGCAGCGGCATATGCCGCCTCGCATCCTGCAAGTCCAGCGCCGACAACCTTTATTTTAGGCATATTACTCATTATTCAATTACCGTCATTTCCTCATCGCGCTTATAGGTGCATCCCTTTTCCTTGCAGATAACACCCTTGCGGCTCTTACGGTAATAGAGCATACCGCCGCAGTCGGGACATCTTTCCGCAAGAGGCATATCCCAGGAGGAAAAATCGCACTCGGGATAGCTCTCACAGCTATAAAAGAGCATCTTACCCTTGCCGTGTCTTGCCAGGATCTTGGAGCCGCACTTGGGACAGTCAACTCCCGTCTCGGTCACCTTCTGCTTGGTAAATGTACAGGTAGGATAGTTCTCACAGGCATAAAAGCTGCCGTATCTGCCGTTTCTCACAACCATCTCGCCTCCGCACACCTCACACTTAAAGCCTGCAAGAGTGGGGGCTGCGCTGACCGTCTCGGCAACATTGCCGTTTTTGTCAACCGCCTTGGTGCATTTGCACTCGGGATAGTTGGGACAGGCGAGGAACTTTCCGTATCTGCCGTTTTTATAAATCATTCTTGACCCGCACTTGTCGCAGAGAACATCGCTCTCCTCTGCGGGAATATTGATATCAATCTTATTGTCGCCCTTGGATACAGCCTCCAGCTCCTCAGCAAATCTGCCGTAGAAATCAGAGATAACGCCGATAACGGTATTCTCCTTATTCTCAATAGAGTCAAGCTTATCCTCCATAGAGGCGGTAAACTCATAGTCTATTATCTCGGGGAAATGCTGACGCATAAACTTTGTGGTAATCTCGCCGAGAGGAGTTGCGATAAGGGTCTTGCCATCACGCTTTACATACTCTCTTGAAACGATAATAGAGATAATAGGCGCATAGGTTGAGGGACGGCCAATGCCGTTTTCCTCAAGGAACTTGATAAGAGATGCCTCGGTATATCTTGCGGGAGGCTCGGTAAAGTGCTGCTGCTTTTTCACAGAGCTTGCGCCAAGCACATCGCGTTTTTTGATATTCGGCAGACTGGTAAGGCTGAGTCCCTCGGTCTCGGGATCCTGAGTATCGTCAACATAATCGTAGATGGTAAGATATCCCTTGGACTTGATAACATAGCCGCCGGTCTTAAAGATATATCCGGAGTTCTCAATCTCAACATTTACCGTGTCAAGCACGGCAGCCGCCATCTGGCTGGCGATAAAGCGCTCCCATATCAGCTTATACAGTCTGTACTGCTCGCTGGTAAGCATCTTTCTGATAGACTTGGGAGTGATATAAACATTAGAGGGACGGATCGCCTCGTGTGCATCCTGAGCTGTGGCATTGCTCTTGTAATTTCTCTGGCTTGTGGGGAGGAACTCCTCGCCGTATTTTTCCTTTATAAACGCCGCACAGGACTCCTGAGCAACAGAGGAAACTCTGATAGAGTCGGTACGCATATAGGTAATAAGACCCTGGATACCGCCATACTGTGCGCCCAGGTTAAGACCGTCGTACAGCTCCTGAGCCACCTTCATTATTCTCTGAGACTGGTAGCCAAGCTGCTTTGACGCCTCCTGCTGCAGAGTAGACGTGGTAAAGGGAGGTGCGGGCTGCTTATACTTCACCGCGTGCTTTACATCGGTGACTGTAAATACTCCATCCTTCACCGCCTCGGTGACCTCGGTAGCCTCGCTCTCACAGGAGATCTTTATCTTTCCCTTCTTGTCGCCGAAGAGCTTTGCGTTGACCGCCTCACCGTCCTGGGTGAGTAAAGCCGCCTCAATAGTCCAGTACTCCTGAGGCACAAAGGCGCGGATCTCCTCCTCGCGCTCGGTAACTATTCTCGCGGCAACAGACTGTACTCTGCCGCCCGAAAGACCGCTTTTTACATTCTTCCAGAGCACCTCAGAGAGCTTGAAGCCTACGAGACGGTCAAGTATTCTTCTCGCCTGCTGAGAGTTTACAAGATCCTCATTGATCCTCCTGGGATTCTTGATAGCCTCCTTAACGGCGCCCTGTGTTATTTCATTAAAGGTTACTCGGCAAGCCTTGTCCTCGGGAATACCAAGCTCCTTTGCAATATGCCAGGAGATAGCTTCTCCCTCGCGGTCAGGGTCGGTTGCAAGGAAGATCTTGGTGGCACCCTTTGCCTCGCGCTTCAGCTCCTTGATAACATCACCCTTGCCGCGAATATTGATATAATGGGGCTCAAAGCCGTTTTCAACATCAATGCCGAGAGTGCTCTTGGGCAGATCGCGTATGTGACCCTTTGAAGCTATAACCTTGTAGTTTGAACCAAGATAGCCTTTTATTGTATTAGCCTTTGCAGGCGACTCAACTATTACTAAATTAGCCATTTATATCTTAGCGGTAAAACCGCAACCTTTCTTATCTGTATTTGCGTGAGACAGTCTCACCCGGGAGCATAACGACAAAGCCGCCAACCTCCAGCATCAAAAGATATTTCATAACCTGACGCAAATTGTTTTTCTCATCAACAAGCGACTCAAGCGGACAACTGCCCGAGGTCGGTATCCTCCGATAGATCTCAAGGGCACCGGAGTCAAAGCTGCTTGGCGGAAGCACAGGCTCACCACCCGACATATCAGCAAGATCCTCAGCCATATATATAGGCGCCGCATCCTTTTTCTTCGCCCTGGGAACTACAAATACATCGTCACCCGGGCATACGGCAACAATACCGTAATCTCTCAGCGTATCCATCACATCAATATGCACAGCATCCTTGAGATTAAAGGTGTTGATAACACCGCGGTAGGAGTCAAGGTAATCGTTCAGCACGTCCTCAGCAGAGGTACATATTTTTGCGCCGCCCTTAATAAGCAGATTGCTGAGCTGACTGTTGGTTGAGCCCACATTGCCCGGCAAAGCATATACGGCTCTGCCCTGCTCCTTGGCGCATCTGGCAGTGATCAGCGCGCCCGATCTCTCGGGTCCCTCAAATACCACCGTAGCCCTGGCAAGACCGCTGATGATCCTGTTTCTCTTGGGGAAATTAAGCTTGTTCGGCGGTGTACCGGGAGCAAACTCGGTAAGTACACATCCCTTCTTCACTATCTCACGGGCAAGGCGGAGATGCTGCTGGGGATAGCAAATATCAATACCGCTGCCAATAACCGCAACGGTAGCTCCTCCCGCGGCGAGCGCGCCTGCCATAGCTACACCGTCAATACCCATAGCCATACCCGATACCACGGTAGCGCCCGCAGATGCAAGATCGTAGGAGATCTTAAATGCGTTTTTGCGACCGTAATCCGACAGACTTCTCGTTCCCACCGCCGCAACGGTAAAGCACCTGTCAAAATCTGGCAATTTGCCTCTGTAATAAAGCAGAACGGGAGGATTGTCTATCTGACGGAGAAGCTCGGGATACTTTTCGTCATAATAAGGTAGCAGTCCGACTGCATATTTCCTGCAGAAGCGGTATATCTCCTCCGCCTTATCAAGACTCTTGTCCTCAAGAGCCGCTCTGTCGGAGTTCCTGTATCCGATAATGGAGGATATTTTCTTTCCCTCTGCCTCATAGATCTCCTTGGCATCGCCAAACTCCTGTCTCAGCTTGCCAAAGGTAGAGCCCGAAGGACTGCAGGCCAAGGATAGCCATATCCAATATACAATTCTATCCATAAGCCACCTCCAAATAATTAATTAAAGATTGTTCTGCTCCCACATAAATACCGATGCAGCCACAGATGCGTTAAGCGACTCTGCTCCGCCCGATATGGGAATATACACGCTGCCTGTACATAGAGAGGAAATGTCGGTAGGCATACCGTGCCCCTCGTTGCCGATAACAAAGATATCCTCTGCTGAAAGAGCGATCTCCTTAATGCTTTTAGCTCCGTCACGCAGCTCTGCGGCATAAACAGCTCTGCCGCACTCTCTGGCAGACGTAATAAAGGATGCAAAATCAGACACAATGCTGATCTTAACACCAAACATAGTACCCATAGCCGCGCGAACGGTCTTGGGATTGTAAATATCAGCCGAATCGGCAGACAAAACTATATGCTCCACACCGAAGGCAACCGCGCTTCTGATAACCGCGCCAAGATTGCCCGGATCACGCAGAGAGTATAGCGAAAGGGCTCTTTCACCCCTCGGAATGAAAAAGTCTTCCTTATATATTATATCCAATTTACGGAAAAAGTCAAGATGTTTTATTACGCTAATTATTCCCTGAGGTGCTTTTTCTGTAGAAATCTTGGAAAAGGCTCCCTCTGAGAGTAAAATCACCCTGCACTCCGCGAACTCGGGCAGACCTTCAAAGGGTGCAATAAGGGGCATAATACGCTCCTCCATCCCCTCCATAACAAAGATATGAGTGACGGGCAGACCGCGGCGGAGAGCCTCGGAGCTAAGCTTCTCACCCTCAGCTAAAAATGCACTATGCTCATTTCTGCCTTTTTTATCCTGCAGGGATGCCGCCCATTTCACCAAATCATTGTTTCTGCTTGAAATTATGTCCTTAAAACGTATCATTTTTGTATTTCCTTATATAGTTAAAAAAATACCCCGGTTAACCATCAAGCAACGGAAAACCGGGTGTTATTATTAGAGAGCTGCCTTAGCCTTCTCGCAAATTGCAGCAAAAGCTTCCTTATCGGAAACTGCGATCTCTGCAAGCATCTTTCTGTTGAGGTCAATACCTGCAACCTTAAGACCGTGCATAAGTGTGGAGTAGTTCATACCGCAAACCTTTGCCTGAGCAGAGATTCTTGCGATCCAGAGAGCACGGAAGTTTCTCTTCTTCTCCTTACGACCAACGAATGCCTTATTGCCGGACTTCATTACGGCCTGCTTAGCCATCTTGAAGTGCTTGGACTTAGAACCCCAATAGCCCTTTGCAGCCTTGAGTATGCTATTTCTTCTCTTGCGCGTCATCATAGCGCCCTTAACTCTTGCCATTTTACATTATCCTCCTGATTATCTTCTCTGCCTTATTACTTGTTAATAAGGTTTCTGTAAGTAGGTGCAAAGCTTTCGCTAAGGATAGCGCTCTTGCGAAGACCTCTCTTACGCTTTGCGGTCTTAAGACCGAGCTTATGACGATGGTTGTTGTGGGACATCTTAATCTTGCCGCTACCGGTGAGAGAGAATCTCTTGGCAGAAGCCTTATGTGTTTTAATCTTGCCCATTTTGTATCTCCTTTTCTGTCAGGGTTATTTACCCAATTTATTAATAACTTATTTCTTATCCTGCTTTACGGGGCTGATAATGATAGACATATATCTGCCGTCCAGAACAGGCTTCTTCTCGGCGGCACCCGCATCGCGGCAAGCCTCCTCAAACTTTAAGATCACCTCGCGACCAAGCTCGGTGTGAGACATCTCTCTACCCTTGAAGCGAACGACAGCCTTAACCTTGTTTCCCTCTGCGAGAAACTTCTTTGCCTGGTTTACACGGGTCTCAAAGTCGTGCTGCTCAATACGGCAGGAAAGCTGTATTTCCTTAACCTTAACTATTACCTGCTTTTTCTTAGCTTCCTTCTCTCTCTTATCACGCTCAAAGCAGAACTTGCCGTAGTCAATAGCGCGGCATACGGGGGGTGTTGCGTTGGGAACGATAAGTACGAGATCAACGTTATTGTTATAGGCATAATTGCGAGCATCGTCAATCTTCATAATGCCAACCTGCTCGTTGTCAGGGCCGATAACTCTTACCTCGGGAACGTTAATTTCCTCGTTGATAGGCAGATCCTTAGAATTGTTGGGTTTAATAGTTTTGTACCTCCAAGAATAAAAAATACGTACAGAGAATCTCCGTACGCACACAACATCCCTCTTTGAGGGAAAATGTATTAACCAGGCGCACCCTATGTGGCGTGGTGAGAACGGACATTCTGCTTTATTTTCAAAGTTTATTTCAACTTCTGTAGTATTATATCACCCTTTTCTCAATTTGTCAATAGTTTTCAGAAACTTTTTCGTTTTTTTGCATTTTCCACTTTTTTTACAAACTTCCGGGCAAAAAATTGTTTATTTTGGCATCTTTACAAAAGGAAACAAATGGTGTATAATAATTAAGCTGCAAGGCATCGGCAAAAGAGGCATCAATCCTATGATGCGCATACCGACGCGGATGCTGTTGGTTATTGGTACATATTGCGGCTTATGAGAACCGTAGCGTGGGGGCGCAACGGTTCTTTTTTTATTTTTTTGCATAACCACTTGACATACACCGCATAATATGATATCATTATGATATCACAAATATATGCGAAAGGATACCTCAAAATGAAAGAAATCCATTTATCAAACAAAAAGAACGGTATGCTCGTGCTTGTACTCTGCATACTTCTTCTTATCGGCGCAGTAGCTCTTATGGTTATCGGAGCTATTCAGGGCGGCGAGGATGAGCCCGCGCCCCTCTTCTTTGTAGGCCTTGTGCTTATCTGTGTCGGCTGGATCCCCCTGCCCGGTCTCAAGGTTCTCAAGCCCCAGGAGGCTCTCGTGCTTACCCTTTTCGGTAAGTATATCGGCACTCTCAAGGGCGACGGCTTCTATTGGGTAAACCCCTTTGCCACCGCCTTCAACCCTGCTGCAAAGACAAAGCTTAATCAGAGCGGTGATGTTATGCAGGCGACAGCCCTCTTTACCGCCACCGAAAACGGCGCAACAAACACCGTAAATATCCAGACCGAGAGCAACAAGATCTCTCTTAAGATCATGACCCTTAACAACAGCCGTCAGAAGATAAACGACTGTCTCGGCAATCCCGTTGAGATCGGCATCGCTGTTATCTGGCGCGTGGTTGACACCGCAAAGGCTGTATTTAATGTAGACAACTACAAGGAGTTCCTCTCTCTGCAGTGCGACAGCGCCCTGCGTAATGTAGTAAGGATCTACCCTTACGATGTTGCTCCCGGAGTTGATACCACGGGCGACGGTATTGCTGACGAGGGCAGTCTCCGCGGCTCCAGCGAGGTTGTGGCGGCAAGGATCCGTGACGAGATCCAGTCCAGAGTAAACGAGGCAGGAATAGAAATTATAGAGGCGAGAATTACTTACCTTGCATACGCCCCCGAGATAGCTGCAGTAATGCTTCAGCGTCAGCAGGCATCTGCTATCATTGATGCGAGAAGAATGATCGTTGACGGTGCTGTCGGTATGGTGGAAATGGCTCTTGAGCGTCTCTCTGAGAACGATACCGTTCATCTTGACGAGGAGAGAAAGGCTGCCATGGTCTCCAACCTCCTTGTAGTGCTCTGCGGCAATAAGGATGCTCAGCCTGTTGTAAACTCGGGCTCTCTTTATTAATATGAAGGAATCGGCAGATAAGACAAAAAAGCAGATTCCCCTGAGACTCTCACCCAAGCTCTACGAGGCTCTTGCAAAATGGGCAGAGGACGATTTTCGCTCCATAAACGGACAGATAGAATATCTGTTGACCGAGTGTGTGAAAAAGCGTGGGATCAAGCTTTCCGATGATGAAAAATAGACCTACAAAATGCCCGTGTTTTCGCGGGCATTTTTCTTTTAACTTTTTTTCAAAAACCTATTGACAAAGCATTTCTGTTATGTTATACTTGTAAAGCGATTTGCTTTACAGTACTTTTTAGGATGGATTCGGTATGTTTGAAAAGAACATGAGAATTGCATATCTGCTTGACTTTTATGAGGATCTGCTTGACCCACATATCCGCAGCGTTATGAGAGCGTACTATGACGACGATCTTTCTCTGGCGGAGATCGCAGGTGGCGAGGGTATTTCCCGTCAGGGTGTGAGACACCTTATCAAAAAGGGTGAGGACACGCTGGAGTTCTATGAGAGCAAGCTCGCGCTGGTAGAGAGACACGAGGAGCTTCTGGCAGCCTGCGACAGACTTACTAAGCTGGCAGACAGACTTGACGCCGACTCTATCAGAGACGGTGCCGCAGAGATACGCGGTGTCGTTGAAGTAATAATGAAAGGAAATCAAGATGTTCCAAAGTCTAACTGATAAGCTTGCAAACGCTTTCAAAAAGTTTAGGAACAAGGGTAAGCTTACCGAGGCTGATGTCAAAGAGGGTATGCGCGAGGTCAAGCTCGCATTACTTGAGGCTGACGTTAACTTCAAGGTAGTAAAGAGTTTCACTCAATCGGTTACAGAGCGTGCGGTCGGCACCGAGGTTTTGGAGAGCCTTCTGCCCGCGCAGCAGATTGTTAAAATAGTAAACGAGGAGCTTATTAAGCTGATGGGCGGCGAGACGCCGAAGATAAACATCAGTCCCAAGCCCCCCACGGTAGTAATGATGGTCGGTCTCCAGGGCGCAGGTAAAACCACCCACGCAGCTAAGATCGCCAATATGTACAAGCAGAAGAGCAAGAATCCCCTTCTCGTTGCCTGCGATGTTTACAGACCCGCTGCTATTGATCAGCTGAAGATCGTTGGTGAATCGGTCAAGGTCCCCGTATTTTCTATGGGCTCCAAGATCTCCCCTGTTGAGATTGCGAAAGCAGGCGTAGAACACGCAAGGAAGAACGGTCACGATATGGTTATCATTGATACCGCCGGCCGTCTTCATATTGACGAGGCTCTTATGGAGGAGCTTGTTAAGATCAAGGCAAGCGTAAATCCCTCTGAGATCCTGCTGACCGTTGACGCTATGACCGGTCAGGATGCAGTAAACGTAGCAAAATCCTTTAATGACCTTCTTGACATCACAGGCGTTGTGCTTACCAAGATGGACGGTGATACCCGTGGCGGTGCTGCTCTCTCGGTAAAATACATCACCGGCAAGCCCATCAAGTTTATCGGTATGGGCGAAAAGATGGATGCAATAGAGCTGTTCCACCCCGACAGAATGGCATCAAGAATACTCGGTATGGGCGACATTCTCTCGCTGATTGAAAAGGCGGAGGCGGCATACGATGAGAAAAATGCCAAGGAGCTTGAGAAGAAGATGCGCGAGCAGACCTTCTCTCTTGAGGACTTCTTAGTTCAGATGCGTCAGCTCAAGAAGATGGGCAACCTTGATCAGCTGCTCGGTATGATGCCCGGTGTAAATGCGGGTGCGCTGAAAAATGCTCAGGTTGACGAAAAGCAGCTGGACAGAATTGAGGCGATCATCCTGTCCATGACTCCCGAGGAGCGACTTAAGCCCGACATTATCAATGGCTCAAGGCGTAAGAGAATTGCCAAGGGATGCGGTCTCGGCGTTGAGGATGTAAACAGACTTCTCAAGCAGTTTGACCAGATGAAGAAAATGATGAAGCAGCTCTCGGGCAAGAACGCAAAGAAGATGTTCGGCCGCAGAAGAGGCTTCTGATAACTCAGGTTTCAAAAACAAAAAAATATATTATTCAATTTTTGGAGGAAAAGAAAAATGGCAGTAAAAATCAGACTTACAAGAATGGGTAAGAAGAAGAACCCCTTCTACCGTATCGTAGTTGCAGACGAGAGATCCCGTCGTGACGGTGCTCCTATTGAGGAGATCGGTTACTACAACCCCATGACCAATCCCGCTGATGTTAAGATTGACGCTGAGAAGGCTACCAAGTGGCTCAACAACGGCGCTCAGCCTACCGATACTGTAAGATCTCTTCTTAAGAAGGCCGAGATCCTTAAGTAATTTGGAAAACGGGTAAATCAAATGGATTTCAAAAAGATACTTACCGATATTGCTCGCGCAATAGTTGACACTCCCGATGCTGTTGTGGTTGAGGAAACTGTTAACGGAGATGACATTGAGCTCACTCTCACCGTTGCAGAGGACGACACCGGAATGGTTATCGGTCGCCACGGCAGAATTGCCAAGGCGATTCGTCAGATTATGAAGGCGGCGGCTAACACCTGCGGTAAGCGTGTTACCGTTGAGATCAAGTAATCCTGGCTTTTGAAAAAGAAGACCGAATTCGGTCTTCTTTTTTCTTTTTACAAAAAATTGCCCTGCCCTGTAATTTACTATTGAAATAATCAAAAAAGTGTAGTATAATTAAAGAAAAAAGCAGATCGGAGATAACCATGAAAAAATACATTATGGCATTAGATCAAGGTACGACCAGCTCCCGCTCTATCATTTTTGATAAGAACGGCAATATTGTCAGCCTGGTTCAGCGTGAGTTCCCCCAGATCTTTCCGAAGGAGGGATGGGTTGAGCACAATCCTATGGCAATATGGTCAACTCAGATAGCAGCCTGCACCGAGGCGCTGACAAAGATCGGTGGATCCTGGGATGAGATCGGTGGCATTGGTATTACAAACCAGCGTGAGACCGTGGTTGTATGGGACAGAAAAACAGGCGTACCCGTATATAATGCTATCGTGTGGCAGTGCCGCCGTACCGCAGACTACTGTATGGAGCTGAAGGAAAAGGGTTATGCCGATCTTATCAGAAACAAGACAGGTCTTTTGCTTGACCCATACTTCTCTGCCTCCAAGGTTGCTTGGATACTCAATAATGTTGAGGGCGCGAGAGAAAGAGCCGAGGCAGGCGAGCTTTGCTTTGGTACCATTGACACCTGGCTTATGTGGAATCTGAGTGGCGGCAAGATCCACGCCACCGACTACTCCAACGCATCCAGAACAATGCTCTTTAATATCCATACCCTTGAGTGGGATGAGGAGCTGCTCGCTCTGTTCAATATTCCCCGCTCCATACTCCCTGAGGTAAAGCCCTCATCGGGTATTTTCGGCTACTCTGATTCCAAGATCCTTGGTGACGAGATTGCCATCGGCGGTGTTGCGGGCGACCAGCAGGCAGCCCTCTTCGGTCAGTGCTGCTTTAACCCCGGTGAGCTCAAGA
>JAZSIK010000026.1:0-14075 GCA_045533775.1 Eubacteriales bacterium | reverse complement strand
GATCATCTGGTCACCGGTGTAAGCGTGAACGGTGGTCATGATACCACTCTGAATGGGAGCATAGTCGTTAAGAGCCTTTGCCATAGGAGCAAGGCAGTTGGTGGTGCAGGAAGCTGCGGAGATGATCTGATCGTCAGCGGTAAGGTTCTCGTGGTTAGTGCCGAAAACGATGGTCTTGAGGTCGTTGCCTGCAGGAGCGGAGATAACAACCTTCTTTGCGCCTGCGTTGATGTGAGCCATAGACTTCTCCTTAGAGCAGTAGAAGCCGGTGCACTCAAGAACAACGTCTACGCCAAGCTCGCCCCAAGGGCAGTTAGCAGCGTCCTTCTCTGCATAGATCTTAAGGGTCTTACCATCAACGGTGATAGTACCTGCAGCGTCATCAGACTCTACGGTGTGACCCATTGCGAGATAGTTACCCTGTGCGGTGTCGTACTTAAGAAGATGCGCAAGCATCTTGGGGGAGGTGAGGTCGTTGATAGCTACGATCTCGTAACCCTCTGCGCCGAACATCTGTCTGAAAGCGAGACGTCCGATACGGCCAAAGCCGTTAATTGCAACCTTTACATTTGCCATTTTGAAAATCCTCCAAAATATAAAAAATTAATATAAAATCCAAATAAATATGAAAGTCCCTTCCATACCACACTACATTATAGCATAACTTTTCAAATTATACAATAGGTTTGCCAAAATTTTATCAATTTCGTCACTTTATTTATTTTCAGTCTGCCTAAATGATTAATTTTGTTTAGTTTTTTGCTTTTTCTATTGAAAAAGCTGTTTTGATATGCTATACTACTGTCATACATAACAGAGTAGGATGGTATGCGTAGCCAACATCAACCCAAATTGAACATTCTATTTAGGTTGTTGGCTAAGTGCTGAGTGGACGGGGAGTTGTCACTCGGACGAAAGGCTTTGTGCCGCGGTATACCCTCCGCATCCCACTGTTACCAATAGACTATTAGGTGTATTATACCCTTTTGCCTCGTGGTACTGAGATGTAAATCTGTAGCACGGAGGTGTTTTTTTTATGAAAAAATCAAGTAAAAGTCTAAAAATAACCGTGATCCTGGCTATGCTCAGCGCGCTCAGCATTATCTGCGGTAAATATCTCGCCATACGAGGCGGAGATATTATGAGATTCAGCCTTGAAAATATGCCCATTATATTTGCCGGAATGGCATTTGGTCCCATAGCAGGCGGACTCGTAGGTGCCGTTTCGGATCTTGTGGGCTGCGTTATGGTCGGATACACGATCAATCCCATTGTCACTCTCGGTGCGGCTGCTATCGGTATAGTAGCAGGCACGATTCCCCTTTTGCTGAAGAAACGCGAGCTTGACACAAGACTTGTCAATGCAATTACCGTTGCCTTTGCTCATATTCTCGGCTCGGTGATAATAAAGACCCTGGGACTTGCTGCTTACTATGATATGCCCTTTACAGTTCTGCTCCTGTGGCGAGTTCTGAACTATGCCATTGTAGGCGCGGTTGACGGCATCGTCGTGCATATTTTGCTGAACAACAAGGGTATTAAAATGCAACTTAACGCGCTGGGAGGCGAAAAAAATGACCTATGATGAAGCGTTAAAATATATACACGGTGTCAGCAACTTTTTCTGCAAGCCCGGACTTGAGCGTATAAGTCAGCTCTGCCGGGGACTCGGAAATCCCGAGAGGAGTCTCAGATTTATTCATGTGACAGGCACAAACGGCAAGGGATCCGTCTGCTCTATGACCGAGGCAGTGCTGCGCGCGGAGGGATACAAGGTTGGTCTTTTCACCTCTCCCTATGTGCGAGAGTTTAACGAACGGATAAGAATAAACGGAAAAAATATACCAAACGATCGCCTTGCAGATATTACGGAGACGGTACGGCAGGTGGCGGAGGGCATGGATGACAGTCCCACAGAGTTTGAGCTGATATGTGCTATCGGCTTCAAGTATTTCGCCGAGGAGATGTGCGACGTGGTAGTGCTGGAGGTTGGTATGGGCGGCAGATATGATGCCACCAATGTTATCGGGCCTCCTCTGCTCTCCGTAATTACCGGCGTTGCCATAGATCACACCGCCTTTCTCGGCGACACGGTAGAAAAAATCGCCTATGAAAAGGCGGGTATTATCAAGGGAAAATCTCCCACACTTTACGGAGGTGACGATCCTACCGCAGAGACTATAATCGGTCGGGAGTGCAATAATAAGCAAACTATACTTTACAAAACAGACTATTCAAGACTGAAAATACAGTCTGCGAGTCTTGACGGAACGTTATTTACCTATCGCGATCGCGAGAACGTTTTTATTAATCTTCTGGGCAGCTATCAACCGAGAAATGCCGCTATTGTGTTAGATGCCATTGATATTCTCCGTCTTGATGGACTTCATATCAGTGAGGATGCCGTATTGCGTGGTCTTGCTGAGGCAAAATGGCCCGCCAGATTTGAAATTATCAAAGAAGATCCTCTCGTCATATTTGACGGTGCTCACAACCCCCAGGGTATTTCCTCGGCAGTTGAGAGCATAAAGACCTATTTCGGTGATAGGCGGGTAGTTGTTATGAGCGGTGTATTACGCGACAAGGACTACCGAGCCATTGCGAAAAGTCTCTGCGAGGTTGCAGATATTGTTTACACCATAACCCCCGACAGTCCAAGAGCCCTGGCGGCAGAGACTTTTGCCTCGGTAATAAGCGGATGCGGTGCGAAAGCTGTTCCCTGCCTCTCTGTCGCCGATGCATTGAGTCGCGGCTGCGAAAGAACGAAGGAGCTTGATACGGCACTCTGCTGTCTCGGATCGCTTTACACCTATTGCGAGGTTATTGATAAAATATAAATAAGCGACGTGTAACACGTCGCTTAGTATTTATCTGTTGGTTTTTACTGTATACGTAGTAACGTCAAGCACCGTCTCGCCGTCAATCTGAAGTGCGCAAGGAGAATCAAAGGTAACGGTAACCTCATCTCCCTTTACCATAGTGAGATATTTGGTGTGCTTTACATGTCCGCCCTCAAAGAATGAGGGGAATATAGTGAGGGTCTTGAGCTTGTTTGAACCGCCAAATCCCACAAAGGTAACTCTGCCGTCTCCCTCTCTGCTCTGCTCAGGAGCGGGCATCATACCGCCGCCATAATAACGGCCGTACATAGTAGGCGCGATCCAAACCTTATTGATCCTGTATTCCTTGCCATCAACGGTAACAACCGCATTTCTGGGCTTGTAGTCATAGAGAAGACCCTTGATAGCAATAGCGGTATAGTTCACGCGCTTGCCCTTTGCCTTTTTTATATCGCCCATCTCGCAGGCATAGCCGTCAATTCCGTATCCGATGCCGTTGATAAAGCGATAGGATTTGCCGTGTACGGTTACTGTGGGCAGCCTTTTCAGATACCGATTGATCTTGAAGGGAGGACAGGGTGCCTGCTTCCCCAGATCGTGGAGAAAATCATTTCCGCTACCTGCGGCATAATAATATATATCATTGGTAATATTATCTATATCAACTGCATTGATAAATCTGTTAAGAGTACCGTCTCCACCGGCAAGTATGATAACATCATCGGGCTGAATGCTTGAGATAAAGCTATCGTAACGGGATAAATCGTCAATAACAACCTCTTCGCATTCTAAGCCGAGATAACCGTTTACCTCATCAACGATCTTGCTGTGATCGCCGTGTCCTGCAACCGGATTATTAAGAACATAATGCTTCATATGAATCTCCTTACTGTCTGCTATGTGGTCATTTTTTGTCACCTTATAAACAAACAAGGGGTATTTTAGCATTATTTACCCGTTTTTTCAATGTTTTTTAGTTAATTTATATTTTTGGCAAAAAATCATTAGTGCATTATTGCCAATTATTTCACCATTTTTTAGGTAACAATACACAAAAAAAGGAAGGCTAAAGCAAATGAGAATAAAGAATATTTCTGCCAGAGAGATCCTTGATTCCAGGGGAAATCCCACACTTGAGGCGAGAGTTGAGCTTGAAAGTGGCAAAATCGGTGTGGCAAGCGTACCCTCAGGCGCATCCACCGGAAAGCACGAGGCACACGAGCTGCGCGACAAAGATGAGTCAAGATACGGCGGAAAGGGTGTGATGCGGGCAGTGAGTAATGTTAACAATGCTATCGGACCCCGTCTTGTTGGTATGAATGTCAGCGACATTTCTGCCATAGATGAGAAAATGATATCGCTTGACGGCAGTGAAAACAAATCGCATCTGGGTGCCAATGCCCTGCTGGCAGTTTCGCTGGCGAGCGCAAGAGCGGCGGCTGAAAATGACGGTGAGCAGCTCTACGAGTTCCTCTCCGGGAGCAAAATAAAAAGGATGCCAAGGCCTATGTTCAATCTGCTGAACGGCGGTGCTCACGCAAAAAACAATATTGATATACAGGAGTTTATGGTGGTACCCCACCGACTTGATCTACCCGATTCCATACGGGCAGGCAGCGAGATATATCACACCCTTGGCAAATTGCTGAATAAGCGTGGACTCTCCACAGGAGTGGGTGACGAGGGAGGCTTTGCCCCGAATCTCAGCACCGATGAGGAGGCTATTGAGCTGCTTTGCATGGCTATCAGGGAGAGCGGATATTCCACAGAGGATGTGGGCATTGCTCTTGATGTGGCGTCAAGCGAATGGTACGGCGATGGCTCATATCTCCTGCCAAAGCGAGGTATAAAAAGGAGCGCCGACCAGCTGATTGAATACTACAAGGCACTCTGCGACAGGTATCCCATAATCTCTATTGAGGACGGTCTTGGCGAGGATGATTTTGAAGGCTGGAAAAGCTTGACAGCGGCTCTTGGTGACAGATGTATGTTAGTGGGCGACGATCTCTTTGTTACCAATGAAAAAAGACTAAAGCACGGCATTGAAAACCGTGTCGGCAACAGTATACTGATAAAGCCGAATCAGATAGGCACTCTGTCTGAAACGCTGCGCGTGATTCGTCTGGCAGAGGATGCAGGATATAAGTATATTATTTCTCACAGGTCGGGAGAAACTACCGACAGCTCCATTGCAGACATTGCCGTAGCGACGGGAGCCGAGTTTATCAAGAGCGGCGCCCCCTGTCGTGGAGAACGCGTGGCAAAATACAACAGACTGCTTGAAATATACGAAAAGGTTACTAATATATAATATATAAGAGCTTTCAAATTAAAGGCGGACCCGGTTTCCCGAGTCCGCCTATTTTTATTTACCTAAGCAAATCAGCAAAGGATCCACCAGGATCTGCGACGTCTACCTGTCGCGAGAATAACGATTGTAGTGATAATACATACGGTTGCGATAGCAATAGAGAGAACAATGATTCTGTTGTTGTCATTGCCGTCCTCGCCCTGCGCCTTGACGCCGGTATCGGTATCATCTATCCACCAGTTGCCGTTTTCACCGATGTAGGGTACATTACCGTTTTCGCCGTCTGTACCTTCAGCCTTTACACCCAGGTCGGTGTCGCCGATCCACCAGTTGCCGTTTTCACCAATGTGAGGTGTCTTACCGTCTGCGCCGGGTGTACCGGGTTCGCCCTGGTCGCCCTTATCGCCCTTGTCACCCTTCTGTCCTGCGAGGGATGCGAGCCAATCCTCAAGTGTGCCCTTGTATCCGTTGTCTACTGCAAGCTCGTATGCAGACTTTCCGTCTTCACCGTCTGCTCCGTTCTTTCCAACGAGAGATGCAAGCCAATCCTGAAGTGTGCCCTTATAGCCGTTTTCTACTGCAAGCTCGTATGCCGACTTTCCGTTAACTCCGTCAACGCCGTCCTTTCCATCCTTACCTACAAGAGATGCAAGCCACTCGGTCACTGTGCCCTCGTAGCCATTCTTTACTGCTACCTCGTATGCAGAATCGCCGTCAACGCCGTCAACGCCATCCTCGCCTGCGAGAGAGTCAAGCCACTCAGAAAGTGTGCCATCAAAACCGCCTTCTACTGCAAGCTCATATGCAGACTTGCCGTTTGTTCCGGGCTTTCCGATGAGAGAGTCAAGCCACTCTTCCTCAGTACCTGTGTAGCCATTTTTCTTTGCTACCTCATATGCGGAAAGACCTGTGTCGCCCTTGTCACCTGCAAGAGATGCAAGCCAATCCTGAAGTGTGCCCTCGTAGCCGTTTTCTACTGCAAGCTGGTATGCGGACTTACCAATGTCGCCCTGCTTTCCGATGAGAGACTCAAGCCACTCGGACTCGGTACCTGTGTAGCCATTCTTCTTTGCTACCTCATATGCGGAGAGACCTGTGTCACCATCGTCGCCCTTCTCACCTACGAGAGATGCAAGCCACTCAAGCTCTGTGCCCTCATAGCCGCCTTCTACTGCAAGCTCGTATGCGGACTTACCTGTGTCACCCTTGTCGCCCTTCTTACCTGCAAGAGACAGGAGCCACTCGGTTACTGTGCCCTCATAGCCGCCTTCTACTGCAAGCTCGTATGCAGACTTACCGGGAGTACCGGGAGCGCCTGCAAGAGACTCAAGCCACTCTTCAAGTGTACCCTCAAAGCCGCCTACTTCCTGAGCAAGCTCATATGCGGACTTACCTGTTCCACCGGGAGCACCGTCCTTACCGATGAGGGTCTCAAGCCACTCTTCCTCGGTGCCCTCGTAGCCGTTCTCTACTGCAAGCTCGTATGCGGATTTACCGCGTTCACCGGGAGCGCCTGTTGCACCCTGTGCACCTGTTTCACCTACGAGAGATGCAAGCCACTCGGTTACTGTGCCCTCATAGCCGCCTTCTACCGCAAGCTCGTATGCAGACTTACCATTGGAACCGTTGCTGCCGTCGGTGCCGGTTGCCTTGATGCCGGTGTTTACACCGTTGAGATACCAATATCCGTCCTCGCCGATGTAATAAGGTGACTTCGCTGTTACCTGAACCATTCCGTCAGCGGGATCGCCGGTAACATATCCATACTGTGCAAGAAGAGAAGCATACTCTTCTCTTACCTTAAGAGTAATATTCTCAGGTGTGCCGGAGTAAATAACGTCTCCGTCCTGAAGATCAAATCTTGTATCAAGAATTGCGGTAACACCTGTCACATCATCCATAGTAATTACGGTCTGACCAACGCCCGCATTACCCGATCTCGCCATTCTTGCCTGTGCCTCGGGATCAGAAACAATAATGCCTCCCAGAGACTCGCTGCTGCTTACATAGAACTGAATGTCGGATTTTGTAATATTAATAACGCTGAGCGCGTGGGATGTGATGGTGAAATCACCAAGCATAAGTGTAACGTTCTTACCGATGTTCATAGTCTCAGTAAGAGTGATGTCGTCAAGCAGTACAACAGTACCGCCTACATCAAGCGCATCCTGAAGGCTGAGATAGTAATTCTCGCCGATCTTAGCAACTCCCTTTACACCACAGCCGGAGCAAACTCCGTCAACGAATGTATGCACATTTGTAGCAGGAATGACTACCGTCTTCTCCTGAGCTGTTGCCCAAGTCGCCTCAAATGTCGCGGTATAAACGGTCTTACCGTCTGCGATACAGATAGCATCTGTAGTTTCACTGGTTATTACAGCCTCTGCGGTTTCCTCATGGCTACCGTTTCTTGAACAAACTCTGGTAGCAACGCAGGCTGTTGTTTCGTTCCACTGATATGTGGCTGCGCCATAATCGTGACCGAGAGCGGTGCCGTCCTCAAAGAAGGTTGTGCCCTTCTCGCCACAAGCGCAGGAATAATAATAGTATGTGGGGTTAGTACAATCTGCCTCGGACTTGAGGTAGGTGTTTGTCTTAACCTCCTTGTCGTAGGTGTGATCTGTGATATTCTTATCGCCGCAAACATCACAGTCGTGATCATTGTCGGTGGTTACATCAGAGCAAGTCTCCTTGCCATTTACCTCTTCACAGTAAACGGTGTTTTCGTCAACGGTAGTATAGTTCATACACTCGTGGTAGTGATAACCGTCGGCTGTAGTCCACTCAGGAGACCAGGTGTGAGAGCCCTTGTTGGTGCTGCTTTCAAATGTCTTGGACATATCATTCAGATGATATGCCTTTGCATTTGCGTCACATCTGCTGCAGTCGTAGTAATATCTGTTATATACAAGGCAGTTTACTTTGGAATAAAGGTGCGCCTCATCCTCAACCTTCTCGCTGAAATCGTGACCGAGAGCATTGCCTTCTGTTGCATTACAAATATCACAAGTCTTAGCTGTGGTACATGTAGCCGCTTTCCAATCGTGAACACACTCAAACGCAACACTGTATGTTCTCGCCGCAACATTAATAGTGAAGGTATAGTTGCCGGGAAGAGTTGTAACGAGCTTGTTATTTGCTCCGTTAGTTGTAGGAAGAGCAATATCGGTTGCCTTATCTGTAATCACCTTTCCGTCGCCAAGCCAGTCGGGAAGGAGGAACTTAAACTCATAGTCACCCTTAGCTAAGTTATAGGTGAAGGAAACAAAGCCATCAACAGAAGGCTTGGTAGTAGAGCTCCAGCTGTTAAAATCACCGGGCAGACCAACTGCTATTCCGTCAAAGTCATAATCCTTCGCCTCCTCAAGAGTCAGATCGGGGGTCTGGATTCCCTTATTATTGTTATAAATAACATTGGTAATATCTGCGGGAATGTAGTAGTAATAGAAACCGCCTTCGTTGTCATAAGAAGCAGGAACTCCGGGCCACTCAGTAGATGCACCGGCACCATTCCAATAATGAACATATACATCTTCCCAATTACCTACATTATGCATCTTAACAAGAGTACATGTACATCCAATCTCACCGTGTGCAACGGTCTCAACTGTCTGCTGAGAAACTGTAACAGTGCCGCAAACGGAGCACTTCTTACCCTCGGTAAGACCTGTTTCGGTACAGGTGGGTGCCTGCGCGTCAATAGTTACATTGCTGTCATGTCCCTTCGCTGCAACAGGCTGCTGAGAAACTGTAACAGTGCCGCAAACGGAGCACTTCTTACCCTCGGTAAGACCTGTTTCGGTACAGGTGGGTGCCTGCGCGTCAATAATTACATTGCTATCGTGTCCGGTCGCCTCAATAGTCTCTGTGCTTCTGCTAACCTCGTTTTCACATACGGTACAGTAGATTACGCTATCATAAGAGCCGTCAACGGTACAGGTTGCATTCTGGCGATTTTCCTCAACGGGAGTACCATTGGTATGAGCGAGCTTATCTACGGTCCTGTGCTCTCTATTCATCTCGTCGCCGCAGACAGAACAGAATGTTACAAGGTCATAGGAGCCTGTGGAGGTACAGGTTGCATTAACAACATTCTGCTCCTCTGTTTCTCCCGCTATATGCTCGTGGTCATAGCCGTAACATACGGTACACTGACCGTTTTCATAATTATGATCGCCCTTTGTCTGGCTCTCATACTTTGCATTTGTCGCCGCAAGATCATTCTTTGCGTTCTGTTCGCATCTGGAACAGTCGTACCAGTAGCTCTGATTTGTCTTACAGTCAACCTTTTCTACAAGGTGAGCCTCATCCTGAAGCATCTCAGTGTAGTCGTGACCGAGAGCGGTGCCGTAGGATGCGTTACATACAGCACATTTCTTTGCATTTGTACAGTCAGCCGTTCCGCCACTGTGCTCGGTAGGATCTCCGTACTCCTCACATCCGTTTACACAAAGCTTAGAGTGAGTTCCGTCACCGTTATCCTTAGCACTTCCGCTATAGCTATGATCCTTTTGAGATCCCTCCTGAGTGCGAGTATGGGTAGCATCGCATCTGGAACATGTCGCTGTTTCGGTTCCGTCTGCCTCACAGGTCGCATTGTTGTCCGAAACATAGTCTACGAAATTATGATTATTAGGATCAATAGGAATAATAATGTTATCCAGTATAGTTGTCTTATCTTCGGCTATCTTCTTTGAACATCTTGTACAAACAAAGTATCCGAGAGTACCGGTCTGCTTACAGGTAGCCGCAGTGCCGGAAATATAATTTGTACAACTATGTCCAAGAGCAGCTCCAACGTCAAATGTTTTTTCACCCGCAGTACCCGCGCTGGATGCACCGCATGCACAAGAATAGTAATACTTTGCAGCCTCTGTGCAGTTAGCGGGGCTTGCAGCATAGATGGGATTGTTATTTGTCTGATCAAAAGTATGCGCTACCTGCTCAGACGCGCCGCACGCACAGCTAACGGTATGAGTTAAGCCGTTCTTGTCATCGGTAGTAGTGTACTCGTGAGCAGAGATTTCGTCAAGTCCGCATCCCTGACACTTGTGGTCGTTGTCATCATTGTCGTAGTGCGGGCCGTATGTTCCGGCAGGCTTTGTACCGGTTTTTTCATCATAGGTCATATAATAACAAGTACAACCTACAAAGGGGCCCTCAATATTAGTGCACTGTTCTGCACCATATTCTCCCGTTCCGTTAAATATCAGTCCATCAATATCGGAGGGGATGAGTACCATATATACGGTATTTCCCTCATCTGTTGTTCCAACTATATCCTCATTACCGAAAGCAAGGGTGTTCCATTCGGGATTATTACCAATTGCGGATCCCCAATAATAGTAGTGAGCATCAGGCCATTTCCAGTTGTTTTCAAAGAACACGATCATGTACTCACAGCCGGCACATACTCCATTTACCCATATATGTCCGATTGCCTCAACGGTCTCCTGCGCTTTGATCACAGTGCTACAAACAGAGCACTTCTTACCCTCGGTAAGACCTGCCTCGGTACAACCTGCATCAACAGCGGGAAGAATGACCTCGGTATGACCGGGCGCGGGAATTGCTTCGTTGTAAGTCTTAGTCTCTGCCCAATCCTCTTCAAATGTTGCGGTATAAACAGTTTGACCCGCCAGCAAGCAAGATGCAGGGGTGATTTCCTTTGTTACAGTTGCATTTGCAACCAATTTGTGATTATTGTCGTTACCGCATGTTCTGGTAGCAGTGCAAGCAGTATGATCGCCATTCCACTCGTATACGGGATCACCATATGCGTGACCCTTAGCGGCGATAGCAAAATCGTTTGCGCTTTCCTTGCCGTTTGCGATAAGCTCGTTTTTATCCACTCCGGATGCATAATACTTGTCACATCCGTCGCAGTACTTATAGGCGTTGTTACCGGGCTCGGTACAGGTAGGAGCCTTATATTCTACGGTCTCACCAAAGTTGTGACCGGTAGGGTCAATTGTTTCGTTGTGAGTCTGTTTCTCTGCCCAATCCTCTTCAAATGTTGCAGTATAAACAGTTTGACCCGCCAGCAAACAAGATGCAGGGTTGGTTTCCTTTGTTACAGTTGCATTTGCAACCAATTTGTGATTGTTGTCGTTACCGCATGTCTTTGTAGCGGTGCAAACGGTATAATTTCCGCTCCACACGTATACGGGATCACCGTAATCGTGATCGGTGGCAGGGATAACAAAGCTATTTGTATCTGCCTTACCGTTTGCAAAAGGCTCTTTGGCAGCCGCATTATCGGCATAATACTTGTTACATACGCTACAAAGCTTATATGCGTTATTACCTGCCTCAGTACAGGTAGGAGCCTTATATGCTACGGTCTCACCAAAGCTGTGACCGGGAGCAACAACGGTATCGGTCTTTTCCTTGCTGCCGAAGGCAGTAACTTCGGTAAAGTTAGCTATATATGTCTTGTAACCGTCATTAATACAGTCAGCAGCCTGAGAGCTGGAGAGCTCTGCAATTACGGATTCTTCAATCTCCTCGCTACACTCTGAGCATGTGCCGGATGCAGTACAGGTATATTCACCGTCGGTCAGTACCCAGTTATAATCTACATCGTTAAATGTATGGATACAAATGGGCTTAGCCGCACCGCACTCGCTACAAGCATTGCCGCTATATGTATGATCAGAAATATTAGCAAGTCCACAGGCGTCACAGGAGTGATTACCATCACCGGCTACATCAGAGCAAGCTACAGGATCGGTAGTATAGTCACATCCCTGTGCAATACACTCTTTATAATGCTTTTTATTCTCTGCATCGGGCCGCCAGTCGGAAAGAGAGTGGTTGTTTGCATCAAAATCACCGTAAGATTCACCGCAAACAGTACACTCAGCCTTAGTAACACAAGTAGCTGTGCCACCACGGCATACACCTGCGGGCTGGCTACAGTACAAGCAAGTATGAGAGTTTGCCTGCTCTGCGTGTGTGCCCTGTGCTACGCCACATCTGTCACAGGCGTGGTCCTTGTTTTCATCAACGTGTCCAAGTGCGGAGCCGTAAGATTCGCCACAAACTTCACAAACAGGCTTTTCAGTACAGGTTGCGGTGCCACCACGGCATTCACCTGCGGGCTGGCTACAGTACAAGCAAGTATGAGAGTTTGCCTGCTCTGCGTGTGTGCCCTGTGCTACGCCACATCCATTGTCACAGGCGTGGTCCTTATTTTCATCTGCGTGTTCAAGAGCGGAGCCGTAAGATTCGCCACAAACTTCACAAACAGGCTTAGCTGTACAGGTTGCGGTGCCGCCGGAACATGTGGTCACACCGGCTTTACTACATTTATCACATTTGTGATCACCATCAGTGGTGCTATCTACACATGGACCTTCGGTGACCTTAACGCTAACTGTAGTTCCGCTAAGAGTTACCAGCACGGTACTTCCATCATGCTTAACAGTATATTCATAATTGCCATCTGCGCCGGTTCCGCCATAAGCTACACTCCAAGCATGATTTTTAGCGCACTTTAATGCATAATTACCTGCAGCAACATTTGTGTATTCCTTTATATATTGGCCACCCGAGTACATCATATCATTATTGGTATTTGAAGTATCCCATTCTGTACCGAGATGATTGCCCGAACCAGCTACAGTAAATACGGATGGAGAAAATGCTGACCAAGTGCTTGTTGAACCATCCCAAACATCTCCAGTTGGAATAGTAAAAAGATTTTTTCCGTTAGTTTGAATAGTCAGATCTCCCGTCTGATTCCACTTGTTATCCCAGTTGTTAGCCGAAGTAGAAGGATTCATACGGCAAAAAATAACATTAGGATATACTTTAGCCGTGGGAACCTTAACATAATAAACATCATTGTTTGAGTCATAACTCATACTAACCCATGTTTCACCATTTCCAAAGAAATAGGCAGCAAAGCGAGCATTAGCCTGCTTCCAGTTTGAGTTAGGTTTAAGATAAAGATACTCAGGCTGGCTCGCCGCGCTTGCGGGGATTGCGAAAATGCCGATTATGGAAATCAGCATTGCAAGCACGAGTATCAGTGTAAGGATTTTTGCTTTTAATTTCATAAAAGTTCCTTTCTGCCCGCTTTCGCAGGCACTATATATATTTTTTTATTATTTATAAATATTTCGCTTAAAATATTTTACCACACTTTTAATTTAGTAGTCAATTAGTATAATAAACGAATAAATAAAATATTTTTGTGCATAGTAAACAAACCCTGAGATTTGACTACAAGCTTTTTTGTAAAAAAGCGAACAAAAAGAATGCTGTTTTCTCTCAAAAATCATCTGATTTCAAGGCAGGAAAATAGCCCTGAAATCACGCTAAAAAAACAAAGCATCTCGGCAAAAAAGATCTTCTAAAATAGGTGATAAAAAAGAAAAAATGAGCGTAAAACCGCTCATTTTGTAATATTTAGTTGTCATTTTGCCCTGTTTTTTTGTATTTTCTCGTCTGAATAGCAAAATGGCTGCCCCGATTTCTCGGGGCAGCCAAGCTGTATTATTTTATGTTTTTAGCCGTATCTTGTCTCAGGTTAATCAGAAGAAGATTCTCCAGCCACGGCCGTTTCTGGTAAGTACAACCACGAGAGTGGTGAGTATGCATACAGCAGCAATGGCGATACAGATAATTACTATCTTGTTATTGGACTCGCCGTTCTGCGCCTCAGCCTTAACTCCGGTATCGGTATCACCTATCCACCAGTTGCCGTTCTCACCAATGTGAGGAGTCTCACCGGATGTACCGTCTGTACCCTCAGCCTTTACACCGAGGTCGGTGTCGCCGATCCACCAGTTGCCGTTCTCACCAATGTGAGGTGTCTTACCGTCTGCGCCGGGTGTACCGGGTTCGCCCTGGTCGCCCTTATCGCCCTTGTCACCCTTCTGTCCTGCGAGGGATGCGAGCCAATCCTCAAGTGTGCC
>JAZSIK010000013.1:0-3668 GCA_045533775.1 Eubacteriales bacterium | reverse complement strand
CCACAGAACGACATGGCTACGATCCGACTTATCTCTTTCCGTCAACGCGGACGTACATTGAGCCGTGCGCCATACCGGTATCCCAGTTTATTCTCTTCTTTCTCTCCTCAAGGCCCTTTGCACCGTCGTCAGTGAAGCCGTAAAGCATATATCTGATGAACGCGGCTATGGTGCTCTTTCCGGATTCGTTTTCGCCCTCAATAACGTTTACGCCGTCGGAAAACTCCAAGGTCATATCGTTTATGCGGCCAAAACTTTTGATTACGATTTTCTCTATTATCATAGGACAATCCTTTCCGATTTCCGCCCGAAATGCTCTAAAAATACCACTTGATTTCGCGCAGAAAATATGATAAAATATTTATAAATATAGTTTTACAACAATATTATACACTACAAAACTCCATTTTTCAAGAGGGTTAGCGAAATGTTTGTAAAAAAAAGTGAACTTTTCAGAGGAAGATCTGCCACGGTTGTAGGCGGGCTTGGATACATGAGTCTTAAGGACACCCTGGAGTGCGGTCAGGCATTCAGATATGAGAAGCTGGTGGACGAGGACGGATATGACGAATATATGACGGTTGCCTACGGCAGAGTGATCAACGTAGGGCAAAGACAGGCGGGCGAGCTTATCTTTTACGATGAGTGGACCGAGGAATATGCTGAGGCAGTTGGTACATACTTCAGATTTGACACCGATTTTGAGGCGATAAGACAGGATGTTATTGCACGCACCGACTCTCTGTGGCTGAAGCGCGCCGCCGAGGAGGCGAAGGGCATTGTTATTCTCAAGCAAGAGCCCTGGGAGACGCTGTTTTCCTTTATCATCTCGCAAAACAACAACATACCGAGAAT
This sequence comes from Eubacteriales bacterium, assembly GCA_045533775.1. Lineage (GTDB taxonomy): Bacteria > Bacillota > Clostridia > Oscillospirales > CAG-272 > UBA1740. Next base: position 2,813 of record JAZSIK010000013.1, on the reverse strand, counting down.
ACGGAAAATTATCAGATCAATCTGCTTGGAATACGGCGAAAATCTTTCTCTTGCGGCGGGTAAGAAGCAATGTCCCCTGCCCGACAAGGGCTGTGCTGTCGGCGGTGAGGAATGTGCCGCCTGCGGCATCTGTTACTCCTTCCCTACTCCGCTTAGCGTAGTGGAAAATCCCGAGGGACTTTTGCCATCTCATCCCGGATTCAGATATAAATATCTGATTGACGCAGCGAGGCAGGTGAACGATGGCTCCGTCAACCTCTGTGAGATAGCCGCAAGAGGCGAGTATGTGTATACGGTTGAACGGCTTAAGGCCATACTCGGAGTTGGAGACAAGGTGGCGTCCTGCGTGGCGCTCTTCGGCTTTGCAAACCTGGAGGCATTTCCCATTGATGTGTGGATGAAGCGGGCGATTGACGAGTACTTTGACGGCAGGCTTGACCCCACCACCCTCGGCCCCTATGCCGGTGTGGCTCAGCAGTATATTTTCCATTACATCAGAAATCTTGAGAGCAAATAGGCTAATAAATCGCAAAAAACGCGCGTTGACATTTTACGAGTCAAAGCGCGTTTTTCTTATGCTAAAATGGATAAAAAGTGAGGTAAGAATATGAATATGTTTGATGAAGCCAAGTCCTTTGAGGTTATGATGAGATCCCGCGGACTGTCGCAGAGCGAGGTGGCAAGGATGCTGGGAGTAAGCCAATCTTATGTGGCAAACAAGCTGCGCCTGTTGCAGCTTGACGAAAAAATACAGGAGAAGATAGCTTCCGCAGGACTTACCGAAAGGCACGCCCGCGCCCTGCTGCGACTTGAAGAAGGCCGTCGCGCAGATGCTCTGCAAATAATAACAGAGCGAGCTCTTACGGTTAATCAGAGCGAAGCGCTGATTGACTTTATGAGATGCGCCGAGTTGCCAAAGCAAATAGGCAAAGCCGACCGCCTGCGCGGTGTGGATATTTTTCTTCTGGGGCTTAAGGATTCGCTTGCAGCTCTCTCGTCAATAGGTGTCAAATCGCATCAAAAAATATCATATTCTGATAATAAAATAGTAGTCGCAATTTCCATTGAAAATGAATAAAATGGCATATTTTGACAATAAGAGTTTGCATTTTATATGTAAATTATCCGTTTATAAAGAAAAAACGAGCCCGATAATTTGGGCTCGTTTTTCGCGCCTCACCGATATTTCGGCCTACGGTGTGGCTATGTATTAAAGACCAAGAAGCTGCTTTTTCTTAGCATCAAACTCTTCCTGAGTGATGATGCCCGCATCAAGAAGATCCTTGTATTTTTTGAGTTCGTCAGCAGCACCTATGCTGTTAACGGATGTTTTTTCATTGGATATTTCGCTTATCTTTTTGTTAATGAACTCAAAAATCTCATTATAGTTTAGCAGATTTAGGAAGGATATAGGTTTTGCAGCACCGGTATTGATTACTATCATTTTCATAGCGTCATTTTTGTTGATGCTTATTATTTTTTCATACTGAAGATTCACTGTTGCACCGTCATGAGAATTACACATCACACAATTATCTGTCAATGCTATTTTTTGATTTAATGTTCTTAAGCCACCAACAGCGGTTGAAAAACTACCACAAATTATAAATACCGCAAAAAGAACAAACGGGAAAAGTAAAAATATTTTTTTATCTAAGATTGCGTAAACAGCGCCTCCTATAAGAAGGAAAAAGCCTATGATGCAAAGCACCATTCCTCCTATATAATTACCTTTTCCCTTTTTGATGTCAAATTGGCCTTCCAATAAAATAGTATCCATAATTACTCCTTTATTCTGAAATCAAAAAGTGCGACAACCGAAGTTGTCGCACCGAAAAACGCAACTCCAAGCTGTCGCCAAACGAACTTGTACGCATATAGGTATATGATTAACATATAACAAAACGTGAGTCACATTTTTACCAAAAGTATAAATGGATATAATTTTGTTATATGCAGAAAAAGGGTATAATTATCCCATAAAGAAAAATATACCTATCTTTTGCGTCTTATTAAGTTCGTTTGGCAAGACTATTATAGCACGATTTTTGCGTTTTGTAAACAGTTTTTGAAAAGATTTGTTTTTCACGTCCTCCGCGACCGAGAAGCGCCTGCGCAAAAGAACCTCATCAGTCAGCTTCATTGTCACCTTTCACGTAGAGAAGGCTTTTCGGACGAGCAATGCTCGCCCCTACGTTAGATGTTGTGTGGCATATAAAAACTCTCCCCAACTTACGCCGGGGAGAGTCTTTTATTATATTAATCAACAAATTATTGTTTCGCTAACCATAGCGCGAAAATTGTGAGGGAGATTTTCCGTTCTTACGACCGAAGCAATAGTGACCTATTGCGAGCTTGTCGGAAAACGGGAAATATCACCAGAATTTTTAGCTATAGAAGTCTACGAACTTAACGAGTCTCTCGTACTTAGCCTTTGCGGTTGCCTCTGCCTTCTCAAACAGCTCCTTCGCTCTTTCGGGGAAGGACTGAGCAAGACGAGTATATCTTGCCTCGCTGTTGATGAATGCCTGGTAGTCACCGGTAGGTGCCTTAGAGTCAAGAGTGAACTTCTTCTCTGCTGCGGGGTTGAATCTGAACATATGCCAGTAACCAGCCTCAACAGCCTTCTTCATCTCAGCCTGGCAGTTCTGCATGCCGCCCTTGATGGAGTGCATCTCACAAGGAGCGTAGCCGATTACGAGAGAAGGTCCGGGATATGCCTCAGCCTCTGCAAGAGCCTTGAGAGTCTGGTTCATATCAGCGCCCATAGCGATCTGTGCAACGTAAACGTAGCCGTAGGACATTGCGATCTC
>JAZSIK010000003.1:0-84589 GCA_045533775.1 Eubacteriales bacterium | reverse complement strand
ATCCGATATCAAAAAAATATTATGGGCATGTGGGTAATCAACTGCTTACATAAAGAGCTGTGTCCCGAAAAGCATATTTTAGATATTGTAAAAGAGGCTGAAAAGAGTAGCTTTGATAGAACTGTTGATGTCAACGCAAGTGAGTTTTTAGCTCCAAAGAGTATGAAAGACGCATTTGGTAATGCGCTTCTTGGTGGTGCTATGCCGAAATGCAGCTCCGATTATTTCGCCTGTGCTATTCGCTCGCTTGCCATAAGCTATAAGCAGGCTATAGAGGAGCTTGAAAGAAACACAGATAAAAAACACACCGAGCTTTATATCGTTGGCGGTGGTGCAAAAAATAGCTATCTAAACAGGTTGACTGAGGCTGAATGTAAACTAAAGTTTACTTCTTTGCCCATTGAGGCCACTGCAATAGGTAATTTGAAAATCCGGATGGAGAGAAATTATGAGTAATTTATATAATCTTGTAAAAGAAAAATATGCCGCTATCGGAATCGACACCGAGCTGGCAATAAAAATCCTTGAGAGCGTTTCTATCTCTGTTCATTGTTGGCAGGGCGACGATGTTGTCGGATTTGACGGTGGCGGTGCGGCTTCAGGTGGAATTCAAACGACGGGTAATTATCCCGGACGTGCAAGAACGCCGGAAGAATTGATGTCAGACATTAAGAAAGCCTTTTCACTTATGCCGGGAAAGAAGCGCTTGAATTTACACGCAAGCTATGCAATTTTAGGCGACGATTTTGGTAGGGTTGACAGAGATGCGTATAAGCCTGAGCACTTTACTCCTTGGGTAGATCTTGCCAAAGAGATGGGGCTTGATGGAATGGACTTTAATCCTACGATGTTCTCTCACAAAAACGTTAAGGACGGACTGACACTCTCCTCTCCTGATGATGAAATACGCAGATTCTGGGTGGAGCATTGTAAGGCGTGTATTCGCATTGCTGAGTATTTTGCGGATGAATTTAACACCGTTTGCGCAATGAATATATGGATTCCCGATGGCTACAAGGATATTCCCGCAGACAGACTTTCTCCAAGACTCAGATTAAAGCAGTCGCTTGATGAAATACTTTCTGTTGATTATGATAGAAGCAAGGTGGCCATTGCGGTAGAAAGCAAGGTGTTCGGCATCGGTGTTGAGAGCTACACCGTGGGCAGCAACGAATTCTATCAGAACTATGCGGCGAAGAATGATATATGCTGCCTGCTTGATAACGGACATTATCATCCCACCGAGGTCGTCTCGGACAAGATTCCGGCACTTCTCACATTCTACGACAAGCTTGCTCTTCACGTAACCCGTGGAGTAAGATGGGATAGTGACCACGTTGTACTTCTTGAGGACGAGCTTAAGGAGATCGCAAAGGAGATAGTCAGATGCGATGCGATTGATAAGGTAATGATAGGCCTTGATTATTTTGACGCAAGCATCAATCGCCTTTCCGCTTGGGTAACCGGTCAAAGAGCAATGCAGCAGGCGCTTCTGTGTGCGCTTTTAACGCCTCACGAGGAGTTGAAGGCTTTGCAGGAAAGTGGTGATTTCACAAAGCTTATGGTAAGGCAGGAGCAGCTTAAGGCTCTGCCATGGGGCATTGTATGGGAGGAATACCTTTCCCGCCAAGGTCTGCGGATGGATTATCTTGAATCCATACTTGCCTACGAAGAGAAAATCTTAAAGGAGAGAACCTGATCATGAAGAACATATTTGAAGCCCCTTTCGTTGTTGAAATGTTCAAAACAGCAGCGAATATGTACCGTCTTGGCTGGGATGAGCGAAACGGCGGCAATATTAGTTATATGCTTGATGAAAATGAAGTGGGCGAATACCTGGACTTAAACAACGTTGTCAGAACTATCCCGATCGGTTTTGATGCTACGTCTCTTATTGGTAAGATTTTTATTGTAACGGGTACGGGAATTTACAATAAGAAAAGCCGAGTTTGTTCGACAAACTCGGCTTTAACTATTGAGTGCGAGAATATCATTTGCACCCGACTCGGTATCCCGTAACTTCTATATATCGCTGTTGCAAGAGCATTCTGTGTCGCCAAACCGTACTTAAGACTGTCGGTATTTTTTAGGACTTGAGCCAAACTTTCCGGCAAATAATTTATGGAAATAGCTTTTGTTTTCATAGCCGACGGCAAGGGCAATTTCTTCCACGGAAAGCCCCGTGTTTTTAAGGAGAAACGCCGCTTGAGAAAGCCTCTTTTCTTGCAAATGCTCGGTGTAGGTCTTGCCTGTTCTGTTCTTTATCTCGTGACTGAGCCAATAGAAATCGTAATGTAAAAGCTCTGCCGCTTCGGTGAGCGAGCCATTTTGGTAGTTACCTTCAATGTATCTGAAAATATCCATTATTGCTCTATCCTCGCGGGTTTCGTAAACCAGCTTGTCGGTATGATTTAAGAGCTGCATAAATAGGAGTCCCATTGTCGTTTGATTGATGTTTCTTTTGTTAGACGTATTATTTATCAGAGTCCAGATAAGATTTTCAATCAGGTTCTGCACAGGAAGTACTCCCGACACCTTAAAATACAGATATCCTTGATTATTGCCGTCAAAAAGAGAACGGAGGAGAAAGCTTTTAATAGGCGTTTCCTCAGCACCAAGCATCTCAAGGGTCTTATCAAAAAAGGATGGCTGAATGATAAAATTAACAGCTATGTCTGCTTCAGATGCAGGCAAAATCTCTTGTTTCGCATTTTGACCGAGAAATAGAAGCTCGCCTTCATTAAGTTCAATTTTCTTACCGTTGATGATATGCGTGGTTTTGCCCGAACACATATATACCGCCTCAATAAAGTCGTGGGTATGCTCGGGGAAATGCACAAATCTGGTATGCACTCTCGCACGGATCAGTCTGCCTCCGGACAGAAGCTTTTTTGATCTAATAACACTGCCGCCGTGAGTTGTATAAATGCTTTTGTCCACGCTCTCTCCGTTTAATATTGCCTTCTCCTCTTCGGTTATAGGAAGGAGTTTCGCTATAATTTCTTGTTTAATCATAAGATCACCTCGGCTTATTCTACCATAAAAATGTAGAAATTGCAATACAAATAAGGACACTTTTTTAGACAAATGGTGTCCTTTTATTTTTATATAAACAATGTTATGATTAATGTAGATAAGTGTGAAAAGGAGATTTGACCTTGAAATATTACCTTGCAATAGACATTGGTGCATCAAGCGGCAGACATATTGTCGGCTGGCGTGAGGGTGACGAGATCTACACAAAAGAGGTATACCGTTTTCCAAACGGAGTGACACATCATGATGGACATCTTGTGTGGGACATTGAGTGCCTTGTAAACAGCGTGTTGGCAGGAATTCGCGTAGCATTTAAGAATTATCCCGAGATTGAGAGTTTGTCAATTGACACCTGGGGTGTTGACTACGTTTTGCTTAACGGTGACAAGGAGCTTTATCCCGTCTATGCATATCGCGATGGCAGAACAGAGGCGGTTATTCCTAAGGTTCACGAAATAATACCATTCTCGGAGCTTTACTCAAGAGTTGGCTGCCAGTTCCAGCCGTTCAACAGCATCTATCAGCTTTATGACGATAAGTTAAACGGCCGCCTTGACCATGCGACAGATATGCTCATGATTCCCGAGTATCTTATGTGGCGCCTTTCGGGAGTCAAGGCGAGAGAATACACAAACGCCACGACAACGGGTATGGTAAACGGCGAGTTTGATATGGAAATCGTGAGAAAACTGGGTTATCCCGAGGATCTTTTCCCCACACTGTCGCAGCCGAAAACCATTCTTGGCGATCTCTTACCCGAAATTGCCGAAAAGGTGGGCGGAAATTGCAAGGTCGTGCTTTGTGCAACTCACGATACCTGCTCTGCCGCCCAGGGTATTCCTATGGTGGGAAACGAGCCATATATTTCCTCGGGCACCTGGTCGCTTCTTGGCGTTAAGACCGAAAAGCCTATAACCGATAAAGGCAGCGAGCTAGCCAACTACTCTAACGAGGGCGGTGTTGGATATAACCGATATCAGAAAAACATTATGGGAATGTGGCTTGTAAACGAGTTACAAAAGGAGCTTTGTCCCGATACGCCTTTTTCAGAGATCGTGAAAATGGCCGAGGAAAGCAGATGCGAAGCATTGGTAGATGCAAATTCCCCTGACTTTTTAGCGCCCGAGAGTATGAAATCAGCGTTTGATAAGGCCACGGGTGGATTTAGCGAAATTGGTGACTACTTCCGATGTGCTTACCGCAGTCTGGCACTCAGCTATAAGAAGGCAATAGAGGAGCTTGAAGCAAATACAGGCAAAGCATACGAGAGTATATATATCGTTGGCGGTGGGGCAAAAAATGCATTTCTTAATCGTTTGACGGAAGAATATACCGGCAAGAAGGTAATAGCTCTTCCTATTGAGGCAACCGCCCTCGGCAATCTTAAGATACAAATGGAGGCAGATAAATGAGCAGATATTTAGAAGCAAAAAATATGTATGCTGAATACGGCATTGATACCGAAAAAGCGTTAGAAACCCTCAAAAATGTCAACATAAGCGTACATTGTTGGCAGGGAGATGACGTAATTGGCTTTGATAGCCGTGAATCGCTTTCGGGAGGAATACAGACAACAGGCAATTATCCCGGCAAGGCAAACACACCAGAGGAGCTTATGGCAGACTACGACAAGGCGTTCTCTCTTATCCCCGGCAAGAAGAAGCTTAACCTTCACGCATCCTACGCAATTTTTGAGGACGGCGAATCGGTTGGCAGAGATAAAATTGAGCCAAAGCATTTCAGAAGATGGGTTGAGTTTGCCAAGGAAAGGAATATGGGAATTGACTTTAACCCCACTTTCTTCGCTCATCCTATGGTAAAGGACGGACTTACCCTTTCTTCTCCCGACGAAACTGTAAGAAGATATTGGATTAATCACGGCATTGCCTGCCTTAAAATTGCGGAGTACTTTGCCACCGAAACAGGCATTCCCTGTGTAATGAACATCTGGATCCCCGACGGATATAAGGATATTCCCGCAGACCGTCTTTCTCCCAGAGCTAGATTCAAGGCATCGCTTGATGAGATCCTTGACACTCCTTACGATAAAAGCAAGGTTTACGTCACCCTTGAATCCAAGGTGTTTGGCATTGGACTTGAAAGCTATACCGTGGGTTCGGCAGAGTTCTGCCTCTCCTACTCGGACTACAAGGGAATTACACCCCTTATGGATAACGGTCACTACCACCCCACCGAGGTGGTTAGCGACAAGATCTCCTCGCTCCTTCTCTTCAATGAGAAGATCGCCCTTCACGTAACCCGTGCGGTACGTTGGGACTCCGACCACGTGGTAATTCTTGATGATGAAACCAAGGAGATAGCAAAGGAGATCGTGAGAAATGACGCTCTTGACAGAGTGTTTATTGCAACCGATTACTTTGATGCATCTATAAACCGCATTTCCGCCTGGGTGACGGGTGTGAGAAGCGTGCAGAAGGCTTTGCTATTTGCTCTCCTTCAGCCTGACGCGGAGATGAAGAAGATGCAGGATGAAAGCAATTTCACCGACATAATGTATCTTTCCGAGGAAATGAAAACAATGCCTCTTGGCGACGTATGGAACGAGTTTCTCACCCGTGAGGGCGTTGTAACAAACTACCTTTCCGAGGTGAGAAAATACGAAAGCGAGGTTTTATCAAAGAGATGAAGAACATAGTAAACGCTCCCTTCGTTACGGAGATGAGAAACACCTGCCAGAATATGTACCGTCTTGGTTGGGACGAGCGAAACGGCGGTAATATCAGCTATATGCTTGATGAAACCGAGGTGGCAGAATACCTCAATATAAATAGCTCCATTCGCGAAATACCCCTTGGCTTTGATGCCACAGCGCTTGTTGGTAAGATTTTTATCGTAACGGGTACTGGAAAATACTTCAAAAACGTCCATGACGATCCCGAAACCAACCTGGGAATTATCCGTATTGCCGAGGATGGCAGAACCGCAAGGCTGCTCTGGGGCTACAAGGATGGCGGTAGATTTACAAGCGAGCTTCCTGCCCATCTGATGAGTCATATCGCACGTCTTTCTGTTGACCCCGAGAACAGAGTGGTAATGCACTCTCATCCTACTCACACGCTGGCTATGAACTACGTTCACGAGCTGGATGAAAAGAAGTTTACTCACACCCTTTGGGAGATGTGTACCGAGTGTATAGTTGTGTTCCCCGACGGCGTCGGTGTTCTTCCTTGGATGCTCTGCGGTACTAACGAGATCGGTGAGGCTACCGCAGAAAAGATGAAAGAATTTCGCCTTGTGGTTTGGGGAATGCACGGCATATACGGTGCAGGTAAGACTATGGACGAAACCTTCGGCCTTATTGAAACTGTTGAAAAGGCGGCACAGATCTATATGCTCACCGCCCACCTACCCCGTGTAAATACCATAAAGGACGAGGAAATGGTGCGCCTTGCCGAATTCTTTGGTGTAAAATACAGAAAGGATTTTCTTAATGTATGAAGATAAAAGAAATTGTTGCTAAAATGACCCTTGAGGACAAAATTTCACTTTGTACAGGCGGTGATTTCTGGCACACCAAGGAGATGAAAGAGTACGGTATTCCGTCTGTTATGATGTGTGACGGCCCTCACGGCTTAAGATGCCAGAAGGGCGATACCGATATGATAGGCATAAACGATTCTTTGCCTGCAACCTGCTTTCCTACCGCTGTTACTGCGGGTGCGACCTGGAACAGAGAGCTTTACAGAAGAGAGGGCGAGGCTATAGGCAGAGAGGCACTCGGATATGAGGTTTCTGTCGTTTTAGGACCCGGCTGTAACATAAAGAGAAATCCCCTCGGTGGCAGAAACTTTGAGTACATATCCGAGGATCCTTATATTGCCGGTCATATGGCGGCTTCCTTTATTCAAGGTGTTGAGGGAGTTGGCGTTGGCACAAGCCTTAAGCACTTTGCCGTAAACAGCCAGGAATATAAAAGAATGAGTGGTGATTCAAGGCTTGACGAGAGGACGTTCAGAGAGATCTATCTTGCACCCTTTGAGATTGCGGTAAAGAATGGACATCCCGCCACGATTATGTGTTCCTATAACAAAATAAACGGTGTTCACGCAAGTGATAACAAAAAGCTTCTTACCGATATTCTTCGTGATGAATGGGGATTTGACGGTATGGTCGTTACCGACTGGGGCGCACTTTATAACAGAATTGACGCTTACAAGGCCGGTTGCGACCTGAATATGCCAGGTGGCTCAAAATATATGGAAAAGGCTGCGCTCAAGGCTATAAAAAGTGGCGAGCTTGACGAGAGCCTTGTTGATAGGGCGGTGGAGAGAATACTCAGTCTTGTGAAAAAGGGCGGGAAAATTCAGCCCTATAAGGTGGATTTTGATGCACACCATAGTCTTGCAAGAGAGATTGCAACCGAGGGTGCGGTGCTTATGAAGAATGATGATAACATTCTTCCCTTGGATGAGAGCGACACCGTGATTATCGGTTATATGGCAGAAAATATACGCTATCAGGGTAGTGGCAGTAGCCATATCAATCCCACAAAATTAACAAACGTGACCTCGGCTATGCCCGATGCACTCTACTTCTCCTGTGCTGATGCTTACGGAAATATTTCTCACGAGGAGATTGAAAGAGCGGCAAAAATGGCAAGGGAAAGAAAAAAGGCAGTGGTGGTTGTCGGCCTTCCCGACAGCTATGAGTCGGAGGCATTTGACCGAGAGCATATGCGGCTGCCAGATGGCTATAATTCTTTGGTAAATGCAGTTTCCGAGGCAAATCCGAACACAGTGGTAGTTCTCCTCGGCGGTAGCGTTATGGAGCTGCCCTTTGCTGACAAGGTAAAGGCTATTCTTTATATGGGACTTCCCGGTCAGGCGGGCGGCGAGGCTATGGCAGACCTTCTCACCGGCAGAGCAAATCCCTCGGGCAAGCTTACCGAGTCATGGCCCATCAGTTATGATGACGTTATTTCAAAAGAAACCTTTGGCGTGCGTGACCCCGAGTACAGAGAGAGCATATACGTCGGCTATCGCTATTACGATAAGGCTAACGTACAGGTGCGTTATCCCTTCGGTCACGGACTTTCATACACCAAGTTCGCATACAAGAACCTGGCGGTAAACGGTCGTGAGATTTCTCTTGAGGTAGAGAATATAGGCAATCTCGCAGGCAAAGAGGTCGTACAGCTTTATATTGCTCCGAAAACTGATGGTATTTTCCGCCCTGTAAGAGAGCTTCGCGGATTTGAAAAGGTTTCCCTTATGCCGGGGGAAACCAAGCAGGTACACTTTACACTTGATGACAGAAGCTTTGCAGTTTGGTCGGGCGGCTGGCATATCCCCTCGGGAGAGTATATAATTGAAGTAGGCTCATCAAGTAGGGATATAAGGCTTTCCAAGAGCATTACCATTGTAGGCGAGGATATTAAGTCAAACTGTCCCGACAGCTGGTACCACTCTCCCATCGGTAAACCCACCCGCGAGGAATGGGAAAGACTTATGGGACATAGCATTCCACTCTCGGTTGAACCCCAAAAGGGTGAATTCACTATGGATAACAGCTGTATGGAAATGAAGGATCACTCCTTTATGATGAAAATACAGTATAAGGTAACAGAGGGCATCATTGCGAAAAGTTTTGGCGGCAAGCGTGATATGAGTGATCCGGCGTTCAAAATGATGATGGTTTGCGCTACCGATTGCCCTATGAGATCTGTAGTTATCAGCAGCTGCGGCGCAATGCCCGAGTCTGTTGCAAAGGGAATGCTCCTTATGGCAAACGGCAGGTTCCTTAAGGGAATTGCCACTATGATGAAAAAGTAAGAGGTAAAGGAAATGAAAAAACATATTAAGTTCTTTTCGGGTGGTCTTTTTGATTCACCTTTGATGAATAGCCGTATTAAGACGGCATCTATGACCTGGGCAGAAAAGCTGCTTGGTTATATCTTTGGCCCGTTCGGCATTCTTGCGTTTGTTGCTGTGGTAAATCAGCTTGCCGAGCTTTACTACACCGAGATCTTCTATATAGACAGCATTTTCGGCTCGGGCAGCTATCTGCTTATGACCTGGGTGACAAAGGCTGTGGGCATTCTTTCGGGTATCCTCATCGCCTACGTTGTTGAGCATACCGAGTCAAAGGCAGGACGAGTTCGTCCGCTTATCCTTATCGGTTGTCTGCTCAGCGCGATATCAGGATTTTTCATGTTCTTTATACCCGATATGCCGAACGTGGCAAAGCTTGTTTGGATCTACATATTCAACATTCTTTACAACGGCCTTGGCGCACAGCTTCTTGCTCTCAGAACTCACATGTTAACCCTTTGCACCAGAAGTCAGGATGACAGAAACCTTATTAACCTCTTTGAGAAGATGTCAAGTTTCCTTCTCGTTGGTACTGCGGTTACGCTTACCGTAGGCTCGGTGCTTTATTACACAATGCTTCATGGCCACCCTGCATCCAATTGGATAGGTCTTGTGGGCGCATTTGCCGCCCTGTCTCTGCCTCTGTCCTTTGTTCAGTATTACTATACCAAGGAGAGGGTTACCGCTGAGGGCGAGGCTGTGAAAAAGAGCGAGGAAGCTTCTATTCCAATCGGCGAGCAGATCAAGGCGCTCTTTACCAGCAAGTATTGGCTTATGGCTACCGCGCTTACCTTTACTATGACCATAGCCAACAACCTGGCGGGCTATAACCTTAACACCAACTTCTGTACCATTATCCTCGGCGCAACGGCTGACAACAGCATTAACCTTCTTTACACCATAGCATCAGGTGTACCTATGGGCCTCGGTATCCTTATCGTGTATCCCCTCTGTAAGAAGTTTACTATCCGCAAGACTACCATTGCCTTCAGCATAGTTGCGATCCTCGGTTGCCTTGTCGGATTTCTTTCGGGCACCAACTTCGTCGGCGCAATAGCAGGTAATTTCATTTACAATATGGGAACACTCCCCGTAGTCTATATTCTCGGTGCGCTTATCAATGCGGCAAATGACGAGGTTGAGTACAACAAGGGCTTCCGTCCCGAGGGAACTGTATCCATGGCAATCATTATGTGTGTGGTTAACCTTATAACAGGTATTTTCGCAGGTGTGTATGAGACCGGCCTTAATATGAACGGATACGATCCCTTGGCAGATATGGCACAGCCCGTCGGAGTTGTAAATTGGCTCTACTTTATCAAGTATGCCGTTCCTGCCATTGAGTATGTAATTATTATTCTCATTCTCTTCTTCATGAATCTTGAGGGCAAACTTCCCGAGATGCAGAAGGCAATCAGAGCAAGATATAAGGCGGCTGCCGAGGCAAGAGGCGAGGTATGGATCTCTCCCGAAGAGCTTGAGGAGAGAGAAAAGGAAGAAAACGCAAGACTTGCCGAAGAGGCGCGCATATCCGACCTGAAGGCAAAATGCGCAAGACGTGGCCTTGATTTTGATACCGAAAACCAAAAGTATCTTGATAAGAAGGCTAAAAAGATTACGAAAAAATGAAAGCTATAAGACTAAAAACCGAGTTTTTATATAATCCTATCGGTGTTGATTTTCAAAATCCGCTGCTTACCTGGAACTGTGAGGGCGGTACAAAGCAGACCGCCTACCGTATTATAGCAACGTCAAACGGTGCTGACGCTTGGGACAGCGGAAAGGTTGAAAGCAGCTCTATGAGAGCCACCTATCCTCTGGAGCTTTACTCTCGTGAGAGGATTGAATGGAGCATCACCCTTTGGGATGAGAACGACCTTGAGGGCGAGTCAAGTGAAGCGTTCTTTGAGATGGGACTTCTTCACCCCGAAGATTTCAAGGCAAAATGGATCACGGGCAACTATAAGGTGAATAAAAATGAGCGATATCCTGTAGATTGCTTCAGAAAGATCTTCACCGTAGAAAAGGTAAAAAAAGCAAGACTCTACGCCACATCTTGCGGTCTTTGCGAGGCACATATCAACGGCAAAAGAGTTGGTGATTTTGTTCTCGCTCCCGGCATTACCAACTATAAAAAGCGACTTCAATACCAGACCTATGACGTCACCGACCTTTTGAGCGATGGCGAAAATGTTCTGACGGCAGATCTTGCAGACGGACTGTATCGCGGCTCCTGCGGCGCCTGGGGAATAAAAAACCAATACGGCACAGAAACCAAGCTCTGGATTCAGCTGGAAATAGAGTGCGAGGATGGAAAGCACCTCATTTGCACCGACGAAAGCTTTGATTGGACAAACGACGGCCCTATAAGATTTGCAGACAATAAGGATGGCGAGATTGTTGATTCAAGAATCAAAAAACACTATATTTGTAAAGCAAAGCTTACAAAATGCGCAGTTTTGCCCTCTGCATCCAACAATGTTAATTTAACCGAGCACGAAAAAATAAAGGGAAAAATCATTATCACCCCATCGGGTAAGAAGGTTATTGACTTTGGGCAGAATGTTGCGGGTTACGTTGAATTCACAGTCAACGCAAAGGCAGGCGAGGAGCTTCATCTAAGATTTGGAGAGCTTATTGACAAAGACGGCGAGCTGACGCTGAAAAACATTCAATGTACTAATGGCAAAATTGCCACACCTCTTCAAGAGGTTCATTACACCGCGAAGGATGGCATAAATCACTATAAGACAAGGTTTGCCATCTTCGGCTTCCAATACGTAGAGGTGGTTGGTAACATAGAATGGTCGGCAGAGGACTTTACCGCCATTGCGGTTTACTCCAATATGGAAGAAACGCTTGATTTTAGCTGCTCACACCCACTCATAAATAAGTTCGTGGATAATACCCGTTGGGCTGCAAAAAACAACCACGCAGAGATCCCCACCGACTGTCCCACGAGAGAGCGTCACGGCTGGACTGGTGATGCGCAGATCTTCGCCACCACAGCAGGCTATCTCTTTGACTACACCGCATTTGCAAGAAAGTTTGTCAGAATGATGGGCGACGATCAGAGCAAAAACGGCAAGATCAAGCAAATCGTTCCACCCGGTGGCACTGACTTTTATATGGCACCTATGGACGGATGTGCAGGTTGGGCTGATGCGGAGATAATTATTCCATACAAAATGTGGAAGCTACGCGGCGACGAGGGAATAGTCAGAGAAAATTACGAAAATATGAAAAAATACGCCGATTATACCCTGTGGAAGATCGGAAAAATCTATCCCACCTCGGAGATAATCGGCATTAGCCCAAAATATTCAAGACATATAATCAACTACGGTCAGGCATACGGAGAGTGGGCAGAGCCGGACGACGTTAAGGCTATGCATTGGACGGACTTCGTTCTTACAAAGCCTGAGGTTTCTACGGCGTATGGCGCATACGTTCTTTCCTTGATGGCAGAGATGGCAGAGTATATGAATGACTGCGCGGCGGCAGAGAAATACAGAGCCGCGTCCGAAAGACTGAAGGTGGGCTATCAAGCACTCCGAAAGACGAAAAAATATCCCCTTGATACCGACAGACAGGCACAGCTCGTGCGACCTCTCTACTTTGGTTTGCTTGATAAAGTGGACACCGAGTATGCAAAAGCAAGGCTTATCAAGGCGCTGGATAATTACGACTGGCGAGTTGGAACAGGCTTCTTATCTACTCCCCTCATCCTCTACGTTCTAGCGGATATAGATATCAAATACGCATACCGCCTTTTGGAAAACGAGGATATGCCCGGATGGCTCTTTATGGCCAAAAACGGTGCTACCGCAATATGGGAGGCCTGGGAGGGCAACTCCACCGAAAACGGCGGAATAGCATCACTCAATCACTACTCCAAGGGAGCGGTGTGCGAGTGGATCTTTGGCGAGATGTGCGGCATCAAGGTCGGCGATGAAAACGAGTATATCGTTGAGCCGAAGGTCGGCGGAAGTATTACTCACGCCTCCTGTGAATACAACGGAATCTGGGGTAAGATAAAGAGCGAGTGGGAACGTGAAAGCGGCAATACCGTGTACACCATTACCGTTCCTGCCAATGCTACCGCAAGAGCGATCCTTCCTGACGGAGAGCATATATTATCAGCAGGTAACCACACCTTTAAGCTATAATATTCTGCTTATTTGACCTTGTAATACTCCGGGTCACCAACGACAGAAAGCAGGACAAAAGTCCTGCTTTTTCTTTTTCTTCCGTTGGTTGACCCGTACGACTCTAAAAAATACACAGTGTATTGCATTTACATAAAAAATACACGAACATAGATTACGTCTGTTTTTCAGTATTATCTCATATTTCTTTTTTCGGAACCGATAAGACACAAATAATAACCGAATAGTCAAAAATAAACAATCAAGCTCTTTCGTTTGGTAAAATATCAATGACTAAAACGAAAGGATGTGATACCTATTAATGCAATAAAAGCAATCAAGCTTGTCAAACGGTACAAGAATGTAATTGCCGTAGATACGCTTAATTTGGAAATAGGGCAGGGCGAATTGTTTTCTTTGCTCGGTGTAAACGGTGCGGGAAAGACCACGACAATAAAAATGCTCTCTTGCCTGACAGCTCCTACGGACGGAGATGCCGTTGTAGGCGGTTATAGCGTTACAAAAGAAGCGGAAAAGGTGAAGCGGCTGATTGGAATATCGCCTCAAGAAACCGCCGTTGCTCCTAACCTTTCCGTAAAAGAAAACTTAGAATTAATCTGCGGTGTTCACGGGTTTTCAAAAGAAAAGACCTCTGCGAAAATCTTAGAGATGTCGGAGCGATTTGCTTTGGCTGATGTTCTGATGAGAAAAGCGGGTAAGCTATCAGGCGGTTGGCAACGGCGTGTCAGCATTGCAATGGCTCTGATCAGCGAACCTCAAATTCTATTTTTGGACGAACCTACTCTTGGTCTTGACGTTATAGCAAGGCATGAGCTATGGGAAGCCATTCGTGCTTTGAAGGGTAACGTAACGATAATTCTGACAACGCATTATATGGAAAAAGCCGAAGTACTCTCCGACCGAATAGGCATTATGAAAAACGGAAAGCTCCTGACCGTGGGAACTGTAAACGAATTAAAGGCAAAAGCGGATACAAAGGATTTTGAATCTGCGTTCGTTGCTATCGTAAAGGAGAGTACAGTATGAGAATGATGACTTTTGCTAAAAGATGTGCAAAAGAGATTTTGCGTGATCCCATCAATCTTGGTTTTGGGTTGGGATTTCCGTTGGTACTACTACTGCTTCTCAGCGCCTTGCAGAAAAATATACCCGTGAGCTTGTTTGAAATTGACAGCTTGACTCCCGGTATTACTGTGTTTGGGCTGTCATTTATGACGTTATTTTCTGCAACCTTGGTTGCTAAAGACCGAGAAAGCGCACTCTTGCAAAGGTTGTATACAACACCTCTTACAGGCTTTGATTTTATAATGGGATATATGCTTCCGCTTTTACCCATTGCGCTTGGACAGACGGTTATTTGCTATCTTTTTGCAATTCCCTTAGGCCTTACGCTCAGCATTAGTATTATTTATGCGCTTATTGGTATGATACCTATGGCTGTTTTCAATATCGCGCTTGGACTTTTGTGCGGTAGCATTTTGGGGGTCAAGCAGGTAGGCGGCATCTGTGGAGCATTACTTACCAATCTCTCTGCGTGGCTTTCGGGAGTGTGGTTTGATATAAAGCTCGTGGGTGGTTTTTTCCAGAAATTAGCCGGTGTTCTCCCGTTCTTCCACGCAGTAGAAATGGAAAAAGCCTTATTCAGCGGAGATTTTGGTCTTGCAGCAACACATATTCTGCCGATTTTGCTATATAGTGTGGCGGTAACGGTGATTGCCGCTCTCTGTTTTGTCGCGCAAAGGAAAAATCAATGAATATTATTATACCTTGAAATACTTTGGGTCACCAGCGACAGAAAGCAGGACAAAAGTCCTGCTTTTTCTTTTTCTGCCATTGGTTGACCCGTACGCTCCGCAAAAATCTGCTCCGCACTCCACTGCCGGGCGGCTCGCAAGCCTTAATACTACAAAGTTGACTTTTGATATTAATTATAGTATAATTAACTTACTGAAAATACAGCATTTGAGGAGGTATAAAAATGAAACTTGACGGATTCGGTTTACTTGTAAATGATATGGCTAAGATGATTCGCTTTTACAGAGATGTTTTAGGCTTTGAAATAAAAGAGAGCGAGGATGCTTCAAATGTCTATTTGATTAAGGATGACACATTATTTCTTTTATACGGAAGAAAAGATTTTGAGAAAATGACAAGCCGTAAATATGAATATGTAAAGGGACTCAACGGTCATTCGGAAATTGCGCTGTATGTTGATACCTTTGACGAAGTAGATGCCGAATACGAAAAGGCTATCAGTAAAGGGGCAGTCTCCGTATTAGAGCCTGTAACCGAGCCTTGGGGACAAAGAACCTGTTATATTGCAGACCCCGAGGGAAATCTGATTGAAATAGGCTCTTTTAACAGACCCTTTAGAGGTTGACATTTTTTGGGGGCAGCATATTCCACTTTTTTTGCTTGGTTTAGACAGTCTGTGTAATACCACAGCTCACAACGACAGAAAGCAGGACAAAAGTCCTGCTTTCTTTTTTTCGTTGGTGAGCAGCGCTCACAGGACCCTTTCAAAGCGCTCTGCGCTTTGAGGTTTGGGGCTCCTTTTGTGCCGTTTTTTATAAAAACAAAGGGCGTTAATTTGCCTTCGGATACTGGCTGTTATAGATTTTTGCATACAGTCCGTTTTGCATAAGCAGCTCGCTGTGTCGCCCTTGCTCAACGATATGACCGTTATCAACGACCAGAATAATATCCGCGTTTTCAATAGTGGAGAGTCGGTGGGCAATAACGAAGGCGGTACGTCCCTTCATAAGCTCGTCCATCGTCTGCTGGATCAGCAGCTCAGTGCGGGTATCAACGTTGCTCGTCGCCTCGTCAAGAATGAGTATAGGTCTGTCCGAGAGATAGGCTCTGGCGATAGTCAACAGCTGCTTCTGACCCGCGCTGATATTTGTGCTATCCTCATTTATCTCGGTTTCATAGCCATGGGGCAGAGAGTCAATAAAGCTGTCTATATGCGCCTTCCTTGCCGCCTCCATTACCTCATCTCTCGTTGCACCCTCCTTGCCGTAGGCAATGTTGTCGTATACGCTGCCCGAGAAGAGCATCGTATCCTGCAGAACCATACCGAACATCTCTCTGACGTCGCTGCGGCTCATAGTGGTAATATCCCGCCCGTCAACAAGCACCCGACCGGATCTCGCATCATAAAAGCGCATCAGCAAATTGACAAGAGTTGTCTTGCCGCCACCCGTGGGGCCAACTATCGCAACCTTCTCTCCGGGGTTAATATGTAAACTTAAGTTTTCAATTAATGGTTTTTTATCGGTGTAAGAGAAGGAAACGTCAACAAACTCAACCTCTCCGCCTACGGAGATTTTTCCCTCGGAGGCTATCTCCTCCATCTCCTCGCCGTCAAGATATTCGTACACTCGTCTTGCCGACGCGATGGTTGACTGTATCATAGACATTCCGTTTGCGATGGATTCAAGAGGTCCTGAGAAGAGCTTGGTATACATAATAAAGGCTACCAAAGCACCCACATTTACCCGTCCCTCTATGACGAGATATGCGCCGATAATACAGATCGCCACGTAGGAGAGATTGTTGATAAGTCCGACGATGGGGCTCACAAGTCCCGAGACAAAATATCCCTTTGCAGAATAGTCTGCGTATTTTTTGGTTACCGCTCTGTATTTTTCATTCTGCGACCTCTCAACCGAGAAGATCTTCACCGCATCAAAGCAGGCAAGGTTCTCCTCACAGATGCTGTACAGTCTGCCCGACTCGGTGCGCGAGTCGTTAAAATGCTTCTCGCTCTTTGAGGCGAGGATGGCAGAGAGAGTCAGCGAGAGAGGTACAAAAACGATGACCGCCAGCGCCATAAGAGGCTCCTCGGTGAAAATGATTATTGAGATCATCACCAGCTGAATTACGCCGTTGATAACAACGCCGAAAATGTCGTGGATTGAGCCGCCCATAATGGAAACATCATTGGTCATTCTTGAGATAAACTCGCCGTTTGGCGTGCTGTCAACCGTTTTTATGGGTATTTTCGCTATCTTTTCGCTCATTTTTATCCTTATTTTGCAGGTGAAAAAGCTGCTGACTGAGTAGTTCATAACAGCCTTTGTCAGCGCGCCGAAAAGGGCGGATAAAAGATAGACTATGGCGAGGGTCAAGGTGCGATTGTTAAAGAGTAATGTGTCAATGGCAACGCCCTCATCAAGCAGATCATAGATCTGATTTGTCAGATCTCCCAATATCTCGGGGGCGGTCATAGCCAGGTATGCGCTGCCTATACTGAGCAGAGTTGCCAGCAGCAGCCAATGGGCTATACCCAGCGAGTCCTTCATTATTCGGCCGATAACACGCCCTGAGCTGAGACCCTTGACCTTGGAATTATTCTTCATATGCCCCCTCCTTTCTGCCGCCCAGCTGAGAGTCGGCAATTTCGCGGTAGATAGGGCAGGTGGAAAGAAGCTGGCGGTGTGTTCCCACGCCGATTATCCGTCCCTTATCCAGCACATATATGCGGTCGGCGCTCATAGCCGTGCTGATGCGCTGGGTGGCAACTATTCTGCTTTTTCCTCTGAGTAGTGTGGCGTAGCTTTCCTTTATTTCGCTCTCGGTAAGGAAGTCCAGAGCGCTGAAGCTGTCGTCAAAAATATAAATATCGGCAGGCTTTATGACGGTTCTCGCCATATTCAGCCTTTGCCGCTGGCCGCCGCTCACATTCTGACCGCTGCCAACCAGCATATAGTCAAGCCCCTCCTCGTGAGACTCAACGAAGTCCGCCATCTTTGACAGCCTGAGCACCTCACCGATCTCCTCGTCGGAGGCATCCGGCTTGCCCATTCTTATGTTGTCGCGGACGGTGCCCTCAAATATCTGTGCCTTTTGCAGAGCCACGGAGAAGTGGGAGCGTATATCGCTCTTCCGCATATCGCCGTAGGATACGCCGCCGATGAGTATTTCGCCGTCTGAGGGCTCAAAAAGACCCGAGAGCAGCTTGATAAGCGTGCTTTTTCCGCTGCCCGTACCGCCGATAAGAGCGATATGCTCGCCCTCCTTTATCTTAAGGGAGAGATCCTCCAAGACATTCTTGGCGGAGTCGGGGTAGGCGAAGGAAAGCTTCTTTATCTCTATGTCATAGCCTGAGGGCTTGGCACCCTCACCCTCGGGGATAACCTCCTCGTCGGGCGATGAGTGTATCTCGTTCAGTCGGCGCATAGACACCCTTACCTTTGGTAGCCAGGCGAGAGTCCAGGAGATATTTATCAGCGCGTTTGAGATCATACCGATATATTGAAGCACCGCGATAATGCTGCCGGTGCTTATGCCTGAGCCCGCCTGTGCTCTTATACCGCCGAGATAAATAACCGCCACGGTGGCAAGGTTGAGCAGCAGCATGGCAAAGGGGTCTACCATACCTCCGCGGGTATTGGCGCGGATCATATATTTTGCCATTTCCTCGGTGGCGTATTTTGCTCGGCTGTGCTCGCGCCGCTCGTTGTTGAAGGCTCGTACGACACGCAGTCCGGAGAGCCTCTCTCTGACTATTTTGTTCTGCATATCTATGTATTTATCCGACTTGTCCCACATATCGTATAGCGGACGCATAAGGATAAGCACTAAGATGAGGATAGGAGGGATAGAGAGCATAAAGACCGCCGCCAGAACGGGATCTGCAAGGAAGGCGAGGACCGCCGAGCCGATAAACATAATAGGAACGGTGAAAAGGGTATAGGGCAGGCTTGTTATAGTGCCCTCCACGTTCCATATATCGTCTGTCGCCCTCGTCAGAAGTCCCGAGGGGCCTATTTTCGTGTAATCGGTGTAGGAGAGGGCGTTTATTTTCTCAAAGGTAGAGCGACAGAGGTCGGAGGAATATCCCGCTGATACGGTGGTATTCAGCCTTGCCGATACGGTGCTGGCGATGACCGATACTATTGCCAGCAGCACCATTATTATGGCGTACTGCCATACGATATTTATATTTTCCTCCGAGATGCCACGCTCAACTATCTCGCTCATAACGAAGGGCATAAGCAGAGAGCAAATCATACCGACGCCGTCAATGAGAGCGACTCCTACCAGCTTTTTGGTGTATGGTTTCAGTAGTTCAAGTAGTTTTTTCATTTGTCGTTAGTGGTTGTGTCAGTTTCTTGTGATTTCCGAAAAAAACAAAGCACCCGATGCCGCCGCGGGTGCTGTAAAAAACAAAAAAATCCCGAGGCGCACTTCAGCGCACCGGGAGACAGGGAAATATCCCAAATTATGCCTTGTATTCCTCGGAGGCGAGTACGAAAATATTGATGATCTTAACGTTGCTTGTGTATTTTGTCATTGTATTCTCCTCCTTTCTTGTTTTTTATCAAGTGTATTATAGCACTGAAGAGTTAGTTTGTCAACATATGAATAATAAATATATTTGAAAAAACACTCTCAGAACAGGTAGATTTTCTGATAGTGAGATATGCTTTTGGTCATTCTGTATGATTTTCCAACGGTTTTTTGTACAAAAGGACAAGAAAAAATAATTTTTAATAAATTAATTTGGAAACATTTCCAAAAACCCCTTGCATTTTATTATAATGTAGGCTATAATGACTTTGGAAACATTTCCAAAAAGGCTTGATCTGTACAATCTGCGCACAGACTCAAGCCAATGGATAGTATTTTAGAAAAAAGGGGAAAAACATCTATGGCAAACTTATTATTAAGACACGTTTACAAAATCTACCCCGGCGTTGGCAAGGCAAAGAAGAACGCTAAGGCAGAGGCAAAGAAGAGAAGCGGCGATTTTGTTGCGGTCAAGGATTTTAATATGGAGATCAACGATGGCGAGTTTATCGTGTTCGTGGGTCCCTCGGGCTGCGGTAAGTCAACCACGCTGCGTATGATCGCGGGACTTGAGGAGATTACCGGCGGTGAGCTTTACATAGACGGTCAGCTGGTAAATGACGTTGACGCCAAGGACAGAGATATTGCGATGGTGTTCCAGAGCTATGCGCTTTACCCACACCTTACAGCCTATGACAACATAGCCTTCGGTCTTAAGATGCGTAAGGTAGCCGTGCCGAAGCTTGATAAGGCAGGCAATCCGATCATAGCTATTGATAATAAGAAGGTAAGAGAGCTTGAGGCAAGACTTAAGAAGCTGAACAAGGAAAAGCTCTATCTTCAGAAGGAGATATCCTCTCTTGACGCCGCATCGCTTGAGGAGAACAAACTCTATTATTCCGAGAAGACCTCGCTGCTTGATAAGCGCATTGAGGACACAGAGAGAGATTTTAATTATTATTCCCAGAATCCCGTGCAGATTATGAGCTACGTGCATATGAGCAAGGCGGAGATTGATGAGAAGGTGCAGTGGGCAGCCACGGTGCTTGGTATTGAAGAGCTTCTTGACTCCAAGCCCGCGGAGATGTCTGGCGGTCAGCGTCAGCGTATAGCCCTCGGTCGTGCAATGGTGCGCGGTCCCAAGGTGTTCCTTCTTGACGAGCCTCTCTCAAACCTGGATGCAAAGCTGAGAACGGCGATGAGAGCCGAGATCGTAAAATTACACAATCAGCTCAAGACCACCTTTATCTATGTAACTCACGATCAGATAGAGGCTATGACGATGGGTACGCGCATCGTTGTTATGAAGCTGGGTGTTATTCAGCAGATAGATACACCTACAAACCTCTTTGACTACCCGGATAACAAGTTTGTGGCAGGCTTTATCGGCACACCTCAGATGAACTTCTTTGATGTACAGATCCGGCGCGACGGCGAGTATCTCAACGTTACTCTCCACGACGGACAGACCATCCGTCTGACTCTCGCAAATCTGCGTACCATTAGGGAAGAGTATCTTGACGGCGCATCTCACAGCGTTTATCTCGGTATCAGAGGCGAGAATATCAAGCTCAGCGACGACGGCATCAAGGCGACCCTCTCCATTAAAGAGGTGCTGGGCAACACAACTCAGCTGTTCGTTCGCCTTTGCGACAACGATCAGGACTTCATCGTCAGCGTGCCTGACAGAAACGGCTTCCTTCCCGGTGACACCGTGGGCGTTAGCTTCAGCGAGTCTCACATTCATCTCTTTGACAAGGAGAGCGAGCTTTCCATTATGTCAAGAGAGATTGGAAATAAGTAATGTATGAAAAAATGGCTTAGATTTTTCTTCCTCAGCTTCTTTTCACAAAGGGAAGCCCGCGGGGGCGTCAAGCGAGGATATGGAAATGTCTTTCTCAGCTTTCTTCTGGCTCTGACATTTCTCTTCTCGGGTCTTGTGGCAGGGGAGATGCTCCCCTTTGATGTCCACTACGCCTCCTCCCCCGATTTCAGCGCGACAGCCCACAGGGTGTTTGCCAATGCCGACGGGGATAAGCGGATCGCGGCGGAGATCGCAGACGGTGATCTCAGGCTGAAAAAGGCGGGCGGTGAATATACCGCGGCGCAGCTCATAAACACCTTTGAAAACGAGCTTGACAGACAGAGCTATTCGGTGGGAGGCTACAATGTGGTGGTTGACTCACGGCCCGCGGGCACTCTCGCCGATTTTGAGGCATACTGCCTGTCAAACGACGGCAAGAATACCGAGATAACATATGAGGAATACCTCACGCTCAGTGAGGTGGCAAGGCTCAACTTTGACTTTAAGCTAAGATACACAGGCAATGAGCTTGTACTCACCGATGATAAGGTGGCAGAGTATCTTGCCTATGCAAAGAGCGTGGGCGAGGAGAGCAGGGCACAGGCTGAGAGTCTTACAGAGAAGCTTTCGTCGGGGAAGATCACCGAGGCAGAGTATAACAGAGCGATATATGAGCTTTATTTTGTTAACTACTACCCACAGATCACCGCCTATGAAAGCACATCAGCCGTTCCGCTGCTGAGAAACTACTACTATCATCAGTACATCAGTCAGGGGGCTGACAAATATCTCTTCATCTTTGATGACTATATGACAGGCTCCTTTGTTACCGAGGGCGGCGTGGATGTTCAGTTCTACGGCTTTTACAGTAATATTCAGGGCGGTGCTGTCGTGAGCGAGGGAGCGAGCGAGAGCGAGGCGAGAGGGATGACCGACAGATTTATCAAGTCCTCCTTCGGTGCCAACCTGTTTCTGACCGTCTACTCCCACCTGCTGAATATTCTTTCGCTGGCGCCCTTCATAGCCCTGATGCTTATGGTAGCCGCGCTGCTTGCATATTCTGTGCTGAGGCTTCTCGGTGTGGAGAGCGTATCCTCCCTGGGCGCAATGCTTAAGGTGGTTGGCTCCTTCGCCTGGTTTTCGGGAGTTGTGGCGGCTGTCTGCGCCGTTATTATCTCCTTCCTTGCAGATCGCAGTATTATTACCGCGCTGATCTTAGTGCTGTTCTTCGTGGCGCTTCTGATAAGGTCGGCAGTATTCATTATTATAGAAAACAAACAACATAAATTACAGTCAGAACAAAAAGCCAAGGAGGCGGAGGTGTAAATTGTTAATTTGCATTGGTGAGATCCTTGCCGATATGATCGGTGAGGAGAAAAACGGAATTATAACCTATGAGAGAAAGGCGGGCGGCGCGCCCTTCAACGTTGCCTGCGGATTAAAAAGGTTCGGCGCGGACGTTAAGTTCGTCGGCAGCGTCGGAGATGATCTTATAGGACAGTTTTTAATAAAATACGCCCGTGACTTCGGTATGGACGTCAGCTATATTCACACAAGCCGCGAGCGCAATACGACGCTGGCATTTGTGGAGCTTGACGAGGGGGGAGACAGATCCTTCTGCTTCTACCGTAAGAATACGGCAGACTACTGTATGCCCGCGGTAAGCGACGAGCTGATCAGCTCGGCTGATATAGTTTGCATCGGCTCGCTGATGCTCTCTGACCCCGGATGCGTAGAGTACGCGCTGGAGATAATTGAGCGCGCCCACTCCTTTGGCAAGACGGTTGCCTTTGACGTCAACTACCGCACCGATATTTTCAGAGACAGAGAGAGCGCGGTGAAAACCTACAAGAGAATACTCGCTGCGGCGGATATCGTAAAGTTCTCTGAGGACGAGGTTGAGACCTTCGGTGAGGAATATGTATCCTCTCTGACAGATAAGCTTGTGCTTATCACCTTGGGTAAAGAGGGCAGCGAGTGGAGATATAAGGGCAAGGCGGGCAGAGCGCCCACCATCAAGGTACAGCCGGTTGATACCACCGGCGCGGGAGACGCCTTCTTCGCGGGCGCGCTCTCGGTTCTTAATAATAATGTAGGAAATCCTCTTACCGAGGAGCTCCTGACCGAAGCCCTGAGCTTTGGAAATATAGCAGGTGCGCTCAACACCACAGGTCGCGGCGCCATAGACAGCCTGCCTGACACAGACACTATAAATACATATCTAAATAAAAGGGAGGAGCAATAATGAAGACTTGGAACAAGATCCTATGCTTGACATTGATTGTCATCATGAGTTTTTCATTAGTAGCGTGCAGCTTTACCGGCGGCTCGGCTGAGAATACCGATGCAAAGAACGGTGGGGCTGATGCATCCAACAGTTTAACAAGCACCGACATTGGCGCGGTGGATAAGGAGGTAGGCTCACAGGTCGGCTCTGACAGCAGCGATGTTACGTTTGAGGATGTCACCGACTACGAGGAGATCGCAAGCAATGTGACTATGGAGAGCGGCGGCGACAGCTTTAATCTCTCCGAGGTAACCTACGGCACAGACGAAAGATTTGTTTATACCGCAATGGTTTCCTTTGAAAACGGCGTAGCGGCAGGCCTTGCTTTCGGCGCAGAGGACGGCTCTCACTACTGGGTATTCAACGTGGACAGAGCTGCCAATCTGGTAAAGCTGCTTTACTTCAGCGTATCTGACGGTAAGACTACCGCCACAGAGCTTCTGACCGACTACTTTATCGGTAACGACAAGATGACCGATAGCGAAAGACGCCTTGTAGGCTCTAAGGTGGCTCACATTGAGAAGGTTCAGCTCAAGGTGGTTATCACTCCCGAGGAGGATGGCGTATACGCAGAGTTCTATGCAGATAACATCCGCAGATTCGGCATTGACAGAACAATAGAGCTTAACTCTCTTGAGAAGCTGCCCGAGGATGTAACCTACGAGGGCGGTAAGCTTGGCTTCAACTGCTTCAGCTCCAAGGTTAAGTTTGACAGCATCTATTACGGCAAGAGCGACTATTCCTTCTACACCGAGCTCTACCGTAACCAGTATCACTTCTCCCAGTACGCACACTGGAACAACGACCCTAACGGTCTGATTTATTACGACGGCTACTATCACCTGTACTACCAGCACCACCCCTATAACAACTATTGGGGCGATATGTACTGGGGTCACGCAAGAAGTAAGGACCTGGCACATTGGGAGCTGCTTCCCATCTGTCTCTTCCCCGATGAGGATTGGGGCGAGGGCGCAGGATATATGTGGTCGGGCTCTGCTTATGAGTACAGAAAGGGTGACAGCGCGACTATTGACAGCTTCAACTGGTTCCCGAATGGCGAGGGCAACGGCATTATCGCCTTCTACACCCGTGACGGTGGCAGACAGGACCAGATGATCATGTCAAGTGATGACGGCGGTATGACCTGGACAAAGCGTAAGCTCATTCCTCAGGATGTGGCGACGGGTATTGACGGCATCTTCCACAAGGTTGCCTGCCGTGACCCCAAGGTATTCCCCGTAGCGACCGATGAAAACGGCAAGACTACCGCCTGGGGTATGGCTCTCACAGGCCAGCAGGAGAACAGAGTATGGTTCTTGAAGTCCACTAACCTCTGGGATTGGTCCTATGCAGGTCAGTACGCTATCAACGTTCCCGAGTGTCCCGACGTTCTGACATTGACCGCCGACGACGGCAAGGTGTTCAACGTTATGACCCTGACCTCCAGAGAGTACATAGTAGGTCATCTGAATTACGACGGCAACTCCATCGTATTCACCGACAAGGACGGCGGCGCAATTGATCCCTCTGACATTCAGAGAATGGACTTCGGTCCCGATTCCTACGCGGCACAGACCTTCAGCATCAGAGATGAGCAGAGCGACTACTTCGGCAAGACCGTAGCTATCCACTGGTTTGCAGGCGTTCCCGCAGATACCGACAGCGGCATTTACGCAAATGCGAGAAAGATCTGGAACGGTAGCGGTATGACTATTCCCGTTATATACGGACTTGCTAAAGACGGTGACGGATACAGACTTACCCAGACTCCCATCACCAAGGACAGCACAGCCTTTGATAAGGAGAATCTCCTCACTATCAAGGATATAAAGATTGACAAGAACAGCGAGAATCTTCTTGCTGATGTGAATACACATATATTTGAAATGCTTCTCAGCATTGACAACCCGAACAATGAGCCCATTTCCCTCAAGATCAATGTCAGCGCTGATGAGTACACCGAGATCGGCTGGAACAAGGATGACGGCTACTATGTAGACCGTAGATTCACCTCCTCCGCAGGTCTCAGTATCAGAGATTATCACTTCAAGTTTACCTCCGGCCCCAGAGATTTCGGCGCTCAGGACTTCTACATCCTTTCCGATAACGGCGGCGTTGAGGTATTCTGCGACGACTTCAAGATCCCCTTCTTCGTACTGACCCTTGCATCACCCTACTCGGTGAAGGCAGAGCTGTCGGTTGGCGGCGAGGCTACGGTGAAGAATCTTGAGCTCAATGAGATCGCATCCGTATGGCGCACAGGCGAGGTCGTAGACGGCGAGACCGTTCTTTACATCAGCGACGAGGCGATTGAGCTTGACACCTCTCTTGCAACCGAGAAGCAGGTGACCGCATATTCCACCTCCGGTCAGGAGATCCTCTGGACACTTGCGGCAGGCGAGGATGTGGTTGCTCTTGAAAACATCACAGGCGGAGTTAAGGTTAAGACTCTTAAGGCAGGTAAGGCAACTCTCATCGCCACCTGCGGAAATCAGAAAAAGGTTATTGACGTGACAGTACACGAGAGCGACCCCGAGAGCGAGATCCCATTCACCGCCGACGGCATTATCTCGGGTAACTGGATCGCAAAGGGCTCTGAGATCGTTGCGATCAGCCCCGCAGGCGACGGCTACCTTCTCTCAAGCAAGAGCGCATCCGACTTCAGATGCTCGGTATCCTTCTCCCTTGAGGCGGTTGCTGCGGCGTTCATCTTCAGAGCGACCGAGGATATGAGCGATTATATCATCTTCAACTACGACAACAACGAGAAGGTAGTTAAGATGTGGTCGCCCAGAGGTGAGATCGCGAGAGCGGCAGCACCCGACGTTAACACAAGCAACATCGTATTGAGAGTAGATGCCACCGGCTCCTCTATCAAGGCTTATATCAACGGCAGATTGGTTATTGACACCGTGCTGAGCGAGAGCGAGCCCACCGAGGGTCTGCTTGGTCTGAATATCTATTCGGGTACCGCAACCTTCAAGTCGGTTACAAACTTCAAAGATAAATACACTTATAACGGCACAGGCAGTCTGACCGTTGCGGGCGACTCCAAGCAGATGATCACCGCCCTCTACAACAAGACCCTGGCAAATACAAAGGTTGACAGAGCTTTCTATAAGACAGAGGGCAGAAATCTCGTGATAGACGCCACATACTTTGAGCTTCTGCCGGTGGGCAGCTACACCTTCAAGGCGTACAGCGGCTTCGGTGCATATGAGTTCACAGTAGATGTGACTGCAGTGACCGAGACAACTCTTAAGGATCTCACGCTTCAGAGAGGCTGCAACGCAGTCATCTACCTCGGAAACGTGGAGGTAGGCTCTGTGAAGCTTAACGGCACAGCTCTTACCGAGGAGCAGTACAGAGTAGAGAACTATATGCTGATAATCGGAGAAGAGCTTTTAACAGCAGACACGAATGAAATTATAATCAATGGAGAAAAAACGGTCGTTGTAACACTCGTTGATTGACAGCAAGGGTGTTTGCTGAATACCCAACGGAAATCCTAAACCGAGAGGTATATTATGGAAACAACAATTAAAGATGTAGCAAAATATGCAGGCGTCGGAGTTGGTACGGTATCAAGAGTTATCAACAACGAGAAGTCGGTGGGAGAAAAGACCAGGAAAAAGGTCCTGGAGGCGATGAGGGAGCTTAACTACTCGCGCAATAATATGGCGTTTCGGTTAAGAAAAAATGAGACAAAAATCATCGCTCTCCTCGTTCCCGTCGTAAACCACCCCTTCTTTGCAAAGCTTACATATTATATAGAAGATGAGGCAAGCCGCTTTGGCTATTCGGTGATCCTGGTCTCCTCGCAGCAGAGGGTTGAAAAGGAAGCCGAGATCATTACCAAGATCAAGCAGAGAGAGGTTGACGGAGCAGTTTTCGTTACCCACTATATGCACGAGGAGGAGGAGCTCCGCGGCTGTCCCATCGTTTCAATAGACAGAACCTTTGGCGAGAATATCCCCTACGTTACAAGCGACAACTACGACGCTACTAAAAAGGCGCTGAGCTTTATGATTGAGCGCGGCGCGAAGAGGCTGGGCTTTATCGGCTCAAAGCCGCTTGTGGCATCAGAGGTTCTGGAGAGGGAGCGCGCATACCTTGACACTATGGAAGAATACGGTATGACCCCTCGCGTAGTCAATAAAGTAATCCAGCACGGCGACGAGACGAGCGTTGTTGCGGACTTTATGGAAAAGCATCCCGATGCAGACGGTGTCTTTGTCTCGGGATACACTCTGTCTCAATATTTCTATGAGGCAGCGACAAAGCGGGGTATAAAAATCCCCGATGATCTTCAGATCGTTTCCTACGACGGCATTTTCAAGCAGTGGGGCATCAGCAACATCACCAGCGTTGAGCAGCCCATTGAGGAAATGGCAAGACAGGTAGTAAGATTGCTCATCAAGAAGATACACGGTGAGCAGACCTGTCAGAGAACGGTGCTGAAAACACAGTTTGTGCTCGGCACAACCACTAAGTAAGAAATAATAAAAAATAAAAATAAACAACTAAGAGTTGTATGTAAGGAGAAAGAAAATGAAAAAGATTTTAACCTCAATTACTTCACTTTTACTTGCGGTAATTATGTTATTCGGTATGACCGCGTGCGTTGATGACAACGGCGGAGCAGGCGGCGCAGGTGGCGATGCTCCCGCTACCGATGCAGAAGGCAACACCATCGTAAAGATCATGTTCCACGTTGATAAGTCCTCCACCGAGGGTCAGGCTTATCAGAAGAGAATCCAGGCGTTTAACGCAGCCTACAAGGATCAGAAGATTAAGGCTCAGGCTATTTTCAAGGCTCGTTCCGCAGGTGCTTCCGGCTATGAGACCGAGCTTCAGAACAACAAGATTGAGGGCACTCTGGCAGATATCATCACCTTTGACGCACCCAACACCGCTGCATACGCAAGCGCAGGTCTGCTCTATGATATCACCGACCTTATTTCCGCAGAGGAGCAGGATAAGTTCTTCTCTCTCAATATGTACAACGGCAGACTCTACGGTCTTCCCATCCAGGAGTCCAGCGCAGGCTTCTTCTACAACAAGAAGATCTTCCGTGCGGCAGGCATTGATGTAAGCGGCTACACCGCAGAGAATCCCTGGACCTTTGAGCAGTTCAAGGATGTATGTGCAAGACTTAAGGCACACGGCGTTGAGTATGCGGTAGATATGCGTCTTGACGCTACCAAGGACGAGACCGCGCCCTACCTCCTCTATCCCTTCATCTACGCGGCAGGCGGCGAGTTTGTTTCTGCTGACGGCTATACTGCAAGAGGCTATTACAACTCCACCGAGACCGCTCGCGGCTTCCAGTTCCTCAAGGATCTGATCACCTCCGGCTACACCTCCTACTCCATCGGTGCAACCGACTTCTTCACCGGCAAGGTTGGTATGTACCTCTCCTCCGGTTGGACTATTCCCGATCTTGATAACAAGTACAGAGATCAGTTCGCATCCCGCGATGACTGGGGTCTGCTTCCTTATCCCAAGGGCGCTGAGGCAGCAAGTGCAACAGGTAGCTGGTCCTACGCGATCACCAACAACCACCACAGCGACAAGACCGCAACTCTTGAGCTTCTTAAGTGGATGACCTCCGCAGAGAGCTCTGAGGCTATCACCACCGCAACAGGTATGATCCCCGCCCGCAGAGACGTGGTTAAGAATTACGAGGTAGGCTCTCCCGAGTACACTCTTCTCAAGCAGCTTGAGCTCAGCGGCAGAGAGCGTCCCGTAACCGTTGCATATCCCACCTTCTCCACCACCTTCAACCAGATCATCTACGGTCTCGGCAACGGCAGAGTAGAGGACCTTCTCAAC
The DNA here is from genome assembly GCA_045533775.1 of Eubacteriales bacterium. Classification (GTDB taxonomy): domain Bacteria; phylum Bacillota; class Clostridia; order Oscillospirales; family CAG-272; genus UBA1740. The sequence continues at coordinate 55,327 of JAZSIK010000003.1, read as the reverse complement.
AATGCAACAAACACATTGCAGGATGCAATGGATAAGGTTAAAAAATAAACCGACCAAACAAACCGACTAAATGAAAAAATGACTACAACTTCATTAATAATTTTAGGATTGTTCGCCTGTGCCTTTGCCGGCTTTGTCATCTACGACCTTGCCACGGCAAAGAAGCACAAGGAGGTCTACAGAGCAAAATCCACGGTGACGGCGTATCTTATGCTGCTGCCTGCGGTGGGCCTTGCCTTCCTGTTTATATTATTACCTATATTATATTCGTTAGGCTACGCGTTTACCGACTACTATCTGCTCAGACCCAATGAAATAAACTTTGTATTCCTTGACAATTTTGCCGAGCTGTTCAAAGAGATCTCGGCTAAGGGAATGCTCTATAACGCCATAATCAATACCATAACCTTCGTTGTGGGAGTCGTGCCCTTACAGATCGGACTTGCCCTTGCGCTTGCCCTCTTTGTAAACCGCCCCTGCTTCGGAAGTAAGATATTCAAGGTTTGCTTCTTCGCTCCCGTTGTAATCTCGCTGTCTGTCACGGCGTTCCTGTGGGAACAGATCCTGGCTCCCGGTGAGGGCGGCCTGCTGAACTCGCTTTTGGCTATGTTCGGCGTTCCTCCTCACGACTGGCTTCGTGATCCCGAGACGGCGATGCCCTGTATCATAGTGCTCAGCGCATGGCAGGGCTGCGGATATCAGATGCTGATCTTCCTCTCAGGTCTTTCCAATATCAGAAAGGATCTGTACGAGGCAGCATCCCTTGACGGAGCAAACGGTTGGCACAAGTTCTGGAATGTTACCTGGGTCGGACTCCGCTCCACCTTTGTATACATACTTATCACCGTGTTCATCGGTGCCTGCAGAATACTTACTCAGCCTATGCTGATGACGGGATATATGAGCCATACGGTAACATTGTCCTACTATATGTATAACAGCGGTTATACCGAGCGTTGGGTAGGTGAGTCCTCGGCAGTTGCACTGCTTATGACTATATTCATCGGTGGCGTAACGCTTATACAGCGCAGAATGTTCAGGGAGAAGTAATATGGACGAACGTATAAAAGAATTACCTAATTTCAGACCGAATAAAACACCCGTCAAGAAGACCGTGAAAGAGGTCATCTATTACATTGTCGGAATAGTTTTATCCTTAATATTTATACTGCCCATACTTTATATGCTGGCTACCTCCACCAAGGGCGAGTCCTCATACGCAGAGAGCGTGGGAACGCTTAATATGTTCCTGCCCGACTTTGCTAATCTGGGAGTTGCCTTTGATAACTACGAGAGCGTTCTGGTAAATTACGACATATGGAAATATGCGCTTAACAGCTTTATCTACGCGGCGATCGTTATAGTGCTTAACATACTTATCAACGGTCTTGCAGGATACGCTATGGCAAAGCTTACCTTCCCCGGTAAGAGGCTGTTGTCCTTTATGATCATTTTCCTGATCGTCGTACCCGTTGAGACCTCAATCATCCCTCTTTACTCAATCGTTAAAATAATGCTTGGGTTAAAGCAGCAGATGTCGGTGCTTGGCGTTATTCTACCTGCGGCGATCAGTATATTCAACATATTCCTGTTTATGCAGTTCTTCCAGAATATTCCCAAGGAGTATGAGGAGGCTGCGCGTATGGACGGCGCAAACACGCTGGATGTATTCTTCAAGGTGATTATGCCTCTGTCAAAGCCCATACTTGCAACCGTAGCAGTATTCTGCTTTATCGGTGTATGGAACGATTATCTCTGGCCGTCAATGATACTGCCGGCTGCTGACGACGGATCCTGGTCGCTCTTACCTATACAGACAGCACTCATAACAATAAAGAGCATTGAAGGTATTACCACCGGTGAGATAATGGCATCGCTGGTTATTACGAGTATACCGATTTTCGTAACCTATGTTGCGGCACAAAAATACATTGTACAAGGCTTTGGCACATCCGGGCTGAAGATGTGAGGACTTATGAAATTAAACAGACTTATAGCATTATTTTTACTCTTGGTTATGCTTGTCAGCACTGTTTCGGCTTGCCAGCCGCCCCAGAACAACTCGGGTAACGGCGATGGCACAGGAAACGGTTCCGGCACAGATAACGAGGGCAAGAGCACCCTGGTGCTTAACTATTCGCTTGACGAAGCCACCGGCAGTCTTACAAAGGAATCGGTAAGCGGCAACGACTACACTATTAACTATGTGTTTAACGAGCAGAATGCTGCCGATCTCTTCAAGGAGCCCAACGATCCTCTGAGACGCCCCGGTGTAAAGGGCAACGCTCTCTATATGGACGGCTTCTCAAACAATATCGTAAACAGAGATTTTGAGACTCCCTCTACGGCGTTCACAATGTCCGCCTGGGTAGCACCCAGAGTTTTTGAGAACATCGTTTATTATGACGGCGGATCTGAAGCCGCAGGACATACCCGTATGACCTCTATCCTCAACAAGGGTGATATTGAGATGTGCGAGGGCTTCCTGCTTGGCTACGGCAGACTTGGTCTCTGGGGTATCCAGCTCGCGCTTCACAGCGAGGAAACAGGCGAGGACTTCGTAGTCGGCTTCTACGATCCGATCAACGCGCTTCCTCTCTACGAGTGGTCGCACGTTGCAGTTTCCTTTGACGGCAAGACCGGCTATATCGGACTTTTCTTTAACGGTGAGAAGGCATATGAGGCTATTATCCCCGAGCTTGTGGCTACCAGCATCATCTATACCGAGGAGCCCCTCCGTGTAGGTGCATATGTAAGCCCTCAGATTGAGTTCGGTATCAGGAGACAGATGATCTCGGGACTTCTTGACGAGGTTCAGGTATATTCCTCCGCCCTTGATCCCAAGGAGATCGGCGAGATCTACAATGACACAGATACAGAGGATGAGCATCCTCAGCTTGATTGGAAGGACATCGCGCTTGATTCCTCGGTTTACGAGGGAGACCGCTACCGTCCCCAGTATCACGCACTGCCTCCTGCAGTATGGATGAATGAGCCTCATTCTCCCTTCTACTACAAGGGTATGTACCACGTGTTCTATCAGCACAACCCCGCGGGCCCCTACTGGTCACAGATCCGTTGGGCGCATATCGTAAGTAAGGATATGGTTCACTGGGAGTATGTTAAGGACGCAGTCGTTCCTACCGCGGGCATCTGTCCCGAGGGTATCTGGACGGGTGGCGCTTGCATAGGTCCCGACGGCACACCCTGGCTGGCAATTACAGCGGGTACAAATCTGTACGGTAATCCCAAACACGGCGGACAGAATGTGGCGTTCGCCCACGCGGCAGACCCCAACGATCCCTACCTTGTTGACTGGGTAGTTGAGGATAAGCTGGTTATCACTCAGCCCAACGATAATACCCAGGGTGAGAGAGAGCAGTTCCGCGATCCCTTCGTTTGGTATGACGACGGAACATATTATATGATGGTATCCACCTCTATTCCCGGCGCGGGCGGCTCTGCAGTTGTCTACACCTCCGAGAATATGAGAGAGTGGGATCACCGAGGCTACCTGTATCAGTGTGACTATGGCAAATACCCTGAGCAGGGCGCCCATTGGGAGTGCGTTGTAATGCTGCCCATCAGCACAAAGGACGGATCCCAGACAAAGTACATCCTCTTTGACTGTCCTCAGTACACCGTAGACGGCTACATCGTTGAGTGCTACTATTGGATAGGTACATTTGATAAGACCACCTGCAGATTTATTGCAGATGATGACAAGCCTAAGCTCTTTGATCTGGGCAGAGGCGTATATACAGGTCAGAACGGCTTCTGCTTCCTCACCGAGGAGGATATAGCAGCAGGCAAGACCTACGAGCAGGGCAGAACTATTCTCTACGCCATTGCTCAGGGTAAGGACGCAGGCACTGCGCAGAACTACACCGCAGGCTGGGCGCACAACTTCGCATTTCCGCTTGAGCTCTGGCTCTCCGATGACGGCACCGAGGTAATCCGCGAGCCTGTTAAGGAGATTGAGAGCCTCAGAGACGAGGTGCTTTACTCTTACAGCGGAGAGGGCAAGACTGCAGACGAGATCAACAGCGAGATCTCGGATATCCGCGGCGATATGCTGGAGATCAGAGCAAAGATTGAGCTCGCTCCCACAAGCCCCGAGTACTCTGCGGGCATCTTCGTAAGATTCAACCCCAACAATATTGACGGCAGAACAGAGAGAAGTGAGATCAGATTCTCCAACACAGGCGTCCTGGTTGAGAGAAACCAGTCCTCGCTGCTTGACTATGTAAACCGTCAGCCCAGCCATAACTGGGACCGCGTAAAGAACGAGTACGAGGTGACCATTCTCTTAGACCGTTCTATGTTAGAGGTTTATGTTGACGGCGTTATCAGCTATACAACAAGAATCTATCCCAGATACGGCGACTCTGATTACATCAGAATATTTGACAACAATGCAAACATTAAGTTTACCGAGCTTTACATCTACCGTATGGGCAGTGCATACAGCGACACTGTAACTCCTCCCTACTACGGAAATATGGGAAACTTAGGTGACTAAGGGGGCAATATGCGTAAAATAACAACTATATTTTTAAGCATTTTATGTGTAATATTTTTGTGCGCGGGATTGATCAGCTGCAAACCCGATCAGCCTGATAATCCTAAGCCTCAGCCCGGTGACGGTACGGTTGACACCCTGTTGAACGGCGGCTTTGAGTCTGCTGATCTGTCCGGCTGGACTGTTGAGTGGGGAGATGCCTTTGACGATGACTGCGTATCCTCTCAGAAGACCTTTATGTTTGAGAATGATGCGAACAACAACATCCTCTCCATCAACCACACAGGCAACTGGTACCTTACAGGTAAGGGCTACCACGGCAAGTACGCAGGCGCAAGAACGGGTGCTATCCGTTCTGAGAGCTTTATCGTTCCCCAGGACGGTACGGTAAGTCTGAAGCTGGCTGGCGGCTCGCTCACCGTTGGCAAGGGCACGGGCGCGCCTCAGAAGGCAAGGGAAAGACTTTGCTTCGTTGGATTCTATCTTGCAGAGAATGATAAGATGATCGCAATGCAGACCAATGAGTATTTCCACGAGCATACCGAGGAGTATATTATTCCCGAGAGATATGCCGCAGGTGTATATAATACCGACAACTTCTATGAGTATTACCTTGACCTGTCCGAGTATGCAGGCGAGGAGGTCTACATCAGAATAGTAGACAACGACGAGAGCTATTACTACGGCTACATCGCAGTAGACGATATCAGAATAGGCGACGGCGGAGAATCTCAGGCGGAGGGTACATTCTTCACTAAGGTGACAGATTATGTGACCGAGGTTGAGGCTCCCTCGCAGTATGAGATCGCAAACGGCGGCTTTGAGTGCGGCTCGCTGGCGGGCTGGACTGTCGTTGAGGGTGACGCCTTCTCCAACGAGGGTGTAAATACCGAGAGCGTCTGGTGGAATGAGAACATTACCTATTCCCGCGACGGAGATTATCATTACGGCAAGTATATGCCCTCTGCCACAGGCGTTATGCGCTCCTCCGAGTTCGTTCTCGGCGGCTCGGGCTACATCAGCTACAAGCTGGGTGGCTGCTCTGATAACAGCAAGACCTACCTGAGATTTATGGTAAAGCAGGGCGACGAGGCAGTAGAGGTAGCGAGATACTCCAACTTCAAGTATTGGAACTACCAGTTCCCCTATGTTCAGAACGGAATGCGCCTTCTAAATATGGTACAGTATTATGCAGACTTCTCAGCATACATCGGCGAGACTATGTATATTGAGGTAGTAGATGCCAACCCCTCAAACGAGGAGCTTGGCTGTATCGTTCTTGACAGCGTTCAGACCTACTGGGAGGAGAAGCCTCTCTGGATTGACAGCGAGTCCTTCCTTGTTAAGTATGAGCCCGATATTATGATTGAGAACGAGTTCCAGATAGCAAACGGCGGCTTTGAGACAGGCGACCTTACAGGCTGGACAACCGGCGGAGATAAGATCGGCCAGGTAACAAACGCTACCGGCTGGTGGGCAGAGAACCTTCCTTATAACAAGAAGGGCGCATATCTGTTCTCCGGTATTTCCGACGAGGCAGGCAGAGGTACTCTGACCAGCTCCGCATTTACCGTTGGTGGCTCGGGCTACATCACATTTATGCTCGGCGGCGGCGGAAATCCCCTTGAGTGCTATATTTCTATAATTGATGCCGAGACCGAGGAGGAGCTGGCACGCTATGCAAACAGACTCTTCAACGACAAGGGCATTGGTATAATCAACAACGGCAGTAACCTTGCAAATATGGTTATGTATAAGGCAGATCTGTCCGAGTTTATGGGCAGAAGCCTGAAGATCCGCGTGGTAGATAACGCCTCCTCCGGTTGGGGTCTTATCACCGTGGACAGCTTCGTAACCTACTACAAGGACGGTGTGAGCGTACCCGCAAAGGCAAATGAGGCTGTGGACATCAAGCCCCAGCCCAAGCCCGACACCTTGCTTGGTGAGAACGATCCTTATCAGGTTCTTAACGGCGACTTTGAGAGTGGCGATCTCACCGGCTGGACACTCAACAAAACCAGCGGCACCACAGAGATTGGCTATGTATCCGGCCAGGATGTTTTCTGGAAGAACGCGGATAAGCCCTATAACAAGGACGGCAGATATCTCTTTACAGGTATTGAGGATGTAATGGGCAGTATGGAGGCAGCTCACGGCAGCCTTACCAGCTCCACATTCACCATCGGCGGCTCGGGCTTCATCACCTTCAAGCTCGGCGGTGGCTATAATCCCGAGTGCTACATTGAGATAGTTGATGCAGATACCGATCTTGTGATAGCGAAATACCACAACGATAACGAGGGTCACAACGAGGGCCGTATGTTCCTGTTCAAGGCTGATCTTAGCGCGTTTATGGGAACAAATGTTTACATCAGAGTGGTTGACAATGCGTCTGCAGACTGGGGATGCCTTGCGGTAGACAGCTTTATCACTCATTATAAATCAGTTGAGGATTTGCCCGAGGCAACTCTGATTGAAAATAAAATCAATTAATTAACCGAAGGAGAGCAAAATGAAAAAAGTATTTCTTAGAATAGCTTTAGTCTTATTAATCTCTTCTCTTGTGATGGCAATTGTTGGCTGTGATCTTTTCACCAAGCCCGATAACGGCACAGGTGACGGCGGCGCAGGCGACACACACACCCACGCATACAGCGAGGAGATAACCAAGGCTCCCACCTGTACCGAGGAGGGCGTAAAGACATTTACCTGTTCGGTTGAGGGCTGTGACAAGCCCACTTATACCGAGCCAGTTGCAAAGCTTCCTCACACCGAGGAAACTCTGGCAGCAAAAGCTCCCACTTGTACCGAGGCAGGTCTTACCGAGGGTAAGAAGTGCTCTGCCTGTGGCACAGTGCTGACCGCTCAGCAGCCTGTTGACGCAACAGGACACAAGTTTGATGACAACTATGACGCAACCTGTAACAACGAGGGCTGTGACTATGTTCGCGATGCAGATTGCCGTCATACCAACAAAGAGATTATTCCTGCCGTAGCACCCACCTGTGCTACCGCAGGTCTCACCGAGGGTGAGAGGTGTAAGGACTGTGAGGTAGTTCTTGTAGAGCCCGAGAGCGTTGATGCTCTGGGACATAAGTATGCTCCCACCGTTACCGCTCCCACCTGTACCGAGGGCGGATATACCACATATACCTGCTCTGTTTGTGGTGACAGCTACAAGGATGATGAGGTAGCGGCAACAGGACATAGCGAGAAGACTCTTGCAGGCAAGGCAGCTACCTGTACCGAGACAGGTCTTACCGAGGGTAAGCAGTGTACAGTTTGTAACACCGTTACCGTTCCTCAGGAGACTATAACGGCAAAGGGCCACAGCGAGAAAACTCTTGCAGGCAAGGCGGCTACCTGTACCGAAGCAGGTCTTACCGAGGGTAAGCAGTGTACAGTTTGTAACATCGTTACCGTTCCTCAGGAGACTATAAAGGCAAAGGGCCATAGCGAGAAAACTCTTTCCGCAGTAGCTCCTACCTGTACCGAGACAGGTCTTACCGAGGGTAAGCAGTGTACAGTTTGTAACACCGTTACCGACCCTCAGGAGACTATAAAGGCAAAGGGCCACATAAACTCTGTTGTTGTAAAGGAAAATATTAAGGATTCTACCTGCTCTGCAGAGGGTTCTTATGAGAATGTAGTTTATTGCTCCGTATGTGGCGAGGAGGTTTCCAGAAAGACCGAGACCATTGCAAAGAAGGCACATACCGAGGTTACCGTCGCGGCAGTAGCTCCCACCTGTACTGAAACAGGTCTTAGCAGCGGTAAGCACTGCTCCGTATGTAAAGAGGTTATCGTAGCTCAGGAGATTGTTGCTGCGCTTGGTCATACCGAGAGCGTTATTCCCGGCAAGCCTGCTTCCTGTAGCGCTACAGGTCTTACCGACGGTAAGAAGTGCTCTGTATGTAACGCTGAGCTTCTGGCGCAGGAGGTTATTCCCGTTCAGGATCACGACATTCGTATTCTTGAGGCTGAGGAGGCTACCTGTATCAAGGAGGGTAAGACCGAGGGTAAGTATTGCTTTGAGTGCGGTGAGACATTCATCGCTCAGACCTCTATTCCCAAGGCTGCTCACACCTATGACAACGATTCCGACCTGATCTGTAATGTATGTAACACAGAGAGAGCTTGTCTGCACGCCGAGACTGTAAGCGTTCCCGGCAAGGCTCCTACCTGTACTGAGGCAGGCCTTGAGGCAGGTACTAACTGTAAGATCTGCGGCGATACCATAGTTGCTCAGAAGGTTATTCCCGCAACCGGTCATAAGAACCAGGTTAAGATCCCCGCAGTAGCTCCCACCTGTACCGAGAAGGGTGCTACCGAGGGCGTTAAGTGCTATACCTGTGGTGCCGTTATCGTTAAGCCCACCGAATTGGACGCAAAGGGACACACCGAGCAGATTCTCGCTGCATCAGAGCCCAGCTGTACCGAGGAGGGTAAGACCGAGGGTAAGAAGTGCTCTGTATGTAACGAGACCCTCGTTGAGCAGAAGGTTATTCCTATGCTGGATCACAGCTATTCCGAGGAGCTTACCAAGGGTGAGACCCAGCACTGGCACGCTTGTACCGCTTGCGGTGCAAGATCCGATGTATCCGACCACGCCTTCACCAATGAGACAGGCAGAAAGGAGCCTACCTGTACCGCAGAGGGCTACTATATCCTGGAGTGTGAGTGTGGCGCGACCAAGTCTGTTCCTATTCCCGCACCCGGTCATAGCTATTCCAAGGATTGGAAAGTGACCGATACTCAGCACTGGCACGCTTGCTCTTGCGGTGCCAAGGCAGATCTTGCCGATCACGACTATACCACCGAAACCGAGAGGGTAGAGGCTACCTGTACCGAGGACGGTTATTATGTTCTTGCTTGCGTATGTGGCGCAACCAAGCGTGAGACTATTAAGAGCCAGGGTCACTCCTATAACTCTGTTGTGACCGCTCCCACCTGTACAGAGCAGGGCTATACCACCCACAGCTGTACCAAGTGTGACTATGTTGTAGTTGATTCCTATGTAGAAGCGAAGGATCATAGCTACGTATCCGAGGTAACCGCTCCCACCTGTCTTGAGCAGGGCTATACCACCCATACCTGCTCGGCTTGCGGCGACAGCTACAAGGATTCCTATGTAAATGCAAACGGTCACTCCTTTGAGTCCAAGGTGACCGCTCCCACCTGTACAGAGCAGGGCTATACCACCTATACCTGTTCGGTATGTAGTACATCCAAGGTTGCCGATTATATAGATGCAGCAGGCCATAAGTATGACCACGCTTGTGATGCAGACTGTAACGTATGCAGCACCGAGAGAGAAGTAGGCGATCACGTATACGACAACGCCTGCGACGCTAAGTGTAATATCTGTCAGGCAGAGAGAAAAGTAGGCGATCACGTATATGACAACGATTGCGACGCTAAGTGTAACATCTGTGATGCAGAGAGAGAGGTAGGCAATCACGTTTACGACAACGCCTGTGACGCTAAGTGTAACATCTGTGATGCAGAGAGAGCGACCGAGGGTCATAAGTATGACGATGACACCGACACAAGCTGTAACGAGTGCGGCGCGATCAGAGAGGTAGCACCCAAGCTTAACTCTGCTGAGATTGACCGCGTTCACGATATCTACTATCTTGATAACAAGGACAGCCTTGTACTTGATTTTGCAGCAAACGTAAATAATATCAGCAACCTTGAGCTTGCTTATTCCGTAAAGCGCGGTGAGGAGGAGCTTACACTTGACGGCACCTCTTACACACTTGCTCTTGGTGACTATAACGAGAATACCGTTTATGAGACCTACACCGTAACCATTTCCTTCAGCGTAAACGGTGAGGCACAGACTCTTGAGTATACTCTGAAGCTCGGTCTTTACGACACAAGCGCGTACAGAGTTGAGAACGAGAGCTTTAACAAGGACCTTGAGGGCTGGAACCGTGTTGACATTTCCGGTGATGCTCACTTCGGCGGTGCCGATGATAAGGCTACCTTCTGGGGCGAGGGCTATCCCATATTCAACGTAGGTAAGTACTTCGCATCCTATGCCTCCGATTCCAACGAGGCGTCTCAGGGTACTCTGGCATCCTCCCTCTTCACCGTAAACAGCGATTATGCTACATATATGCTTGGCGGTGGCGGAAACCACAATGTTTATATCACAATTGAGAACGAGGACGGCGAGGTGCTCGCACTTTACCGCAACACCAGGTTCGCTGACTTTACCGCTGAGCACAATGCTCTCAGCGTTGATCAGAAGCGCGAGCTTATTGGTAAGGAAGTCTTCCTTGCAAACCTCGTAACCTATAAGATTGATCTTACTGCCTTCGCAGGACAGCAGATCAGATTCGTAATCCACGACCACGCATCTGCGGGCTGGGGCGTTGTATTCTTTGACGAGCTCATCACCTATTATGAGTCCTCCGACAAGCTTCCCGAGGGCGCAATTCTCGCAGAGAATCTCCTTGCAAACAAGGACGCTCTTGTGGCAGAGCTTGCTCTTGAGATCGCAGAGCAGGGTGACTACACTCTCGCTTCCTACGAGGCATATCGCGCAAGATTTGCCGAGGCACAGGCTCTCCTTTCTGATATCGCAGTAACCCAGGCAACCGTTGACGCGGCTACCGCGGCTCTTACCGATGCCCGTCTTGCCCTTGAGGTAAGAATCGTTGAGGAGGTTGCCGGTGCTAACAAGACTATCAGACTCGTATCCGGCAAAACCAGAGACATCGTTCTTGCCGATTACATCAACACCAACGGTCTTAGCGGCATCACCTATCAGGTTCAGACAATGAATCCCTTCGTGACCTGCGGCTCTGTTGCAGGCGGCAAGTTCACTCTTACCGCAGGTACAGTGAGCCAGGCTACCGAGGCGACCGTATCTATCACCGTTTCTTATAAGGGCGAGGCAAAGCTCACCGTTGATCTGACAGTTCAGATCTCCAACGATCTTGCTCCCGTCGTATATGAGAGCGAAATCACTAAGAACTACGATATCTTTGAGCTTGACAACAAGACAGATATCACCATTGACTTCTCCGAGAATATTGACAACTCCGGCAAGCTTCCTCTTGCATATTCCGTAAACGGAAATGCAATCTCCGGCTCTACCTACACTCATACCTTCGGTAAGTACACCGATGAGGCTACCGAGGTAAGCTTTACCGTAACCGTTTCCTATACTGCAAACGGTGAGGCAGGCACAATTTCTTACACCTATAAGCTTAACCTTAAGGATAGCACCGAATACAGACTTGAGAACGGCGGCTTTGAGAACGGTCTTGAGGGCTGGACTCAGGTTGGTAACATCGGCGGCATAAGCTCTGACAGAACCTATTGGGCAGAACAGATTGAGTTCGGTCTTGACGGTGACAAGATGTTCTCCGCATATGCACCCGGCGCAACAGAGGCTGCGGTTGGTACTCTTACCTCCTCCAGCTTCAAGGTTGGCGGTAGCGGCTTCGTAACCTTCAAGGTTGGCGCAATGAGAGACAAGAACTATGTCTATGTAGATGTAGTTGACGCAGAGACAAAGCAGATACTCGCCCGCTTCTACAACGGTCTTTGGGTAGAGGCAGATCTTAGCGGCTGTAAGCTCGTTGCTTATAAGGCAGACCTCTCCGCCTTCAAGGGCAAGGAAGTATTCTTCCGCATCAGCGATAACGCAGATAGCGGCTACGGCCTCTTCTTCGCGGACAGCTTCGTTACTTACTATGAGAACGAGCCCGAGGGCTTCAACGCAGCAACCGCAGCAGATTACCAGCTTCCCGGCACCATTTACGACCTGTTCAACGGCGGCTTTGAGATGGGCGACGTTCAGGGCTGGTGGAACCAGGGTGAGATCGGTCTCGTTACAAATGCAAACGGCTATTGGGCAGAGAACAAGCCCTATGGCAAGCACGGTGATTTCCTCTTCACCGGTGTAGAGAGTAACGGCGCTGATACAATGAGAGAGGGTAACCGCGGTGTGCTCAGCAGCTCTATCTTTGAGATCGGCGGCACAGGTTACATTTCCTTCATGCTTGGCGGCGGCGGCAGCGACCAGTGCTACATTCAGATAGTTAATGTGGCTACCGGCGAGGTTCTCGCAAGATATCATCAGCAAGCACAGCAGGAAGCTGTCCTTATCCAGTATGTTGCAGATCTCTCTGCATATGCAAATAAGGGTATATTCGCAAGAGTTCAGGTTGTTGACTATGCATCTTCCGGTTGGGGCTGCGTATCCTTTGATAATGTTGTGACCTACTATTCTGAGGGCAAGGCATTACCCGAGGGCGCTATTACTGCAAACAACATATACAACGGCAGCTATAATATTGTAAACGGTAGCTTTGAGACCGGTAACCTTGACGGTTGGAATATGAATATCACCGAGGCAGGAGCTCACAATACCTTAGGTCATGTAATAAGCTCTGAGCATTCGGCAGATTGGTATACTCCCAACAACGATAGAAAAGACGGCGTATATCTTATGACCTTCGTTAAGCCCAATGATGTAGAAAACTGTGAAAGCAGCAGAGGTACTCTCACCAGCTCTACCTTCACCCTCAAGAAGAATGGATTTGTATCCTTCAAGTTCGGTGCTGCAGGCAAGCGTGAGGTACGCATTGAGCTCGTAAGAGCCGACGGTACTGTAATTGCTACCTTCTATAACGAGCCCGCGGATAAAGTAAACACCCAGCTTTATTCCTACTTCTATCAGTACACCGGCGAGAGTGCAGACTTCTACTTCAGAGTAGTGGATGATACAAACAACGGTCCTTACGGCTGCTTCGTTATTGACGACTTCAGAGTAAACCTTGAGTCTGCCCCCGAGGGCTATATGGCAGCTATTCAGTAATCCTTAGCAAACACTATCAGCAAAACTAAAAATCCCCCACCCATTGCGGTGGGGGAGAGAAAAACCGTTAACGACTCTAATACAAAACAAAATAAGGAACATATAAAATGAAGAAAACATTTATATTAAAGGGCATAATCGCTATCCTTATCATCTTTATTTTCAGTATGTCTGCTGTCGGTTGTGAGTATATAGACAAGATCTTTAACAATGGCAATGGTGGCGGCAATACCGACATCGGCGGCGATGGCGACGGCGGAAACACCAATGTTGTCACAGTGGACAAGACCGCTCTCAATGCGGAGATCGCATTGGAAGTAAAGGAGATGGGCGACTATACCGCTGATTCCTTCAGCGCATATCAGACAAAGCTTAACGAGGCAAAGGCTGTTGCCTCCGACGAGTCTGCAACTCAGCTCAGCGTTGACAATGCCTGTGCGGCTCTCAGCGCAGCTCGCCTTGCTCTTACAGTCAGACCCGTTCTGGCAGTTGAGGGCGCAGACAGAGAGCTTTATCTTATGTCGGGTGCCAGCCTTGAGGTTGTCCTGGCAGATTATATTAACACTAACGGTCTGAGCGGCATTACCTACAAGGTTATGTCCAGCAGCGATGCTGTATCTCTCAGCCCCGTAGCAGACGGTAAGTTCACTATTACCGCAGGCGAGGTAAACGGCAAGGTTACCGCAAAGGTATCCATCAATGTTTACTATAACAATAAGGCAAAGCTCGCTCTTGAGCTTTCCTGTACAGTTACCAACGACGTCGCTCCCATTCTTAAGGGTGAGGAGCTTGTTAAGGAGTATGACGTGGCTCTGCTCCCCAATAAGGAGAGTCTTGTACTTGACTTCTCCGAGAATGTAAATAATATCGGCGATCTTCCTCTTACTTATTCTGTAAAGCAGGGTGATACCGAGCTGACACTTGAGGGCTCAAAGTACACACTCACTCTCGGCAGCTATACCGAGGAGCTTTCCTATGAGACCTATACAGTAACTGTTTCCTTCAGCGTGAACGGTGTACCCGCGTCTCTTGAATATACCTATAAGCTCGGCCTTCGCGACACAGGTAAATACAGTGTTGTAAACGGCAGCTTTGAGAACGGACTTGAGGGCTGGGAGTTCAACAACACTCTTGGCGAGGCTCCCTTCGCAGGTATTGATGAAAAGACTCATTTCTGGCCCGACGCACAGAACTTCCCCATTTTCAATGTAGGTAAGTACTTCTCCTCCTATGCAGACGGTGCATCTGAGGGCTCCCAGGGTACTCTGGCATCCTCCCTCTTCACCGTAAACAGCGATTATGCTACTTATATGCTGGGCGGTGCGGGTAACCCCAACGTATTTATCACCATTGAGAGCAAGGACGGCGAGGTGCTTGCACTTTACCGCAACACCAAGTTTGCTGACATTCCCGCGGATGTGACCGACTTTGAGGCACAGCGCGAGCTTCTCGGCAAGGAGATCTTCCTTGCAAACCTTGTAACCTATAAGATTGATCTTACTGCCTTCAAAGGACAGCAGATCAGACTTGTAATCCATGACTATGCATCTGAGGGCTGGGGCGTCGTATTCTTTGACGAGCTCGTTACCTACTATGAGTCCTCCGATGAGCTTCCCGAGGGTGCAGTTCTCGCAGAGAATCTTCTCGCGGATAAGTCCGCACTTCTCGCAGAGCTTGCTCTTGAGCTTGCAGAGCAGGGTGACTACACTCTCGCTTCCTATGAGGCATATCTTGCAAAGCTCGGTGAGGCAAAGGCTCTTCTTTCCAACATCGCAGTAACCCAGGCAACCGTTGACGCGGCTACCTCGGCTCTTACCGATGCCCGTCTTGCCCTTGAGGTAAGACCTATCACCGAGGTTTTGGACGCTGACAAGTCCTTCAGAGTGACCTCCGGTGAGACAAAGGAGATCAACATCTCCGACTATATCAATGCCGACGGACTCAGCAAGATCAGCTATTCCGTAAAGGCGAGCAGTTCTGTTGTAGCTCTCAGCTCTGTTGCTGACGGCAGATTTACTATTACCGCGGGCGATGTGGAGGAGACCACCGCTGTGACCGTATCTATCACTGCCTCCTATGACGGAGCAGAGAAGCTTACCGTTGAGCTGTCCCTCCAGATCACCAACGATACCGCTCCTATCGTGCTTAGCGAGGAGCTTGTAAAGAGCTATGATCTCTTTAACCTTGCAAACAAGGAAAATATCACCCTTGACCTCTCCGAGAATATTGATAATGTAGGCAAGCTTAACCTTACATATTCTGTAAACGGACAGTCCCTTGAGGGCTCTACCTACACCTACACTCTCGGTAAGTATACCGATAAGGTTACATATGTGAGCCTTACCGTAACCGTTTCCTATACCGTAAACGGCAGCGATAAGTCTGTCTCCTATATCTACAAGCTTGGTCTTATGGATTCCAGCGAGTGCAGACTTGAGAACGGCGGCTTTGAGAACGGTCTTGAGGGCTGGACCCAGGTTGGCAACATCGGTGGCGTAAGCTCCGATACACACTATTGGGTAAATGACCCCGAGTCCGAGGCAGGCTTTGAGTTCGGTCTTGACGGTGAGAAAATGTTCTCCGCATATGCGTCCCCTGATCTTGAGAAGAATGTAGGCTCTCTCACCTCCGCAAGCTTCAAGGTTGGCGGTTGTGGCTTTGTAACCTTCAAGGTTGGCGCAATGAGAGACGAGAACTATGTCTATGTTGATGTGGTTGACGCAGAGACAAAGGAGATCCTTGCCCGCTTCTACAACGGACTCTGGGCGGATCGCACCAATGATGTAAAGAGCGGATGCACCCTTGTGGCATACAAGGCAGATCTCTCCGAGTTTATGGGCAAAGAGGTATTCTTCCGCATCAGCGATAACGCGGACAGCGGCTACGGCCTCTTCTTCGCAGATAGCTTCGTTACCTATTATGAGAGCGAGCCCGACGGCTTCAATGAGGCCTGCGCGGTAAGCTATGAGCTTCCCGATACAATTTACGACATCTTCAACGGCGGCTTTGAGATGGGCGACGTTCAGGGCTGGTGGAATGACGGTCAGCCCGGCGCAGTAACCAACGCAGATAAGTTCTTCAGCGGCGTGGATTACGGCAAGGACGGCGGCTTCCTTTACAGCGGCGTTGAGGATGCAAGACTTGATGAAGAGGGCAATCTTATCAAGCTCGGCAACGGCAGAGAGGGCAACCGCGGTGTGCTCACCAGCTCTATCTTTGAGCTCGGCGGCACAGGTTACATTACCTTTATGCTCGGTGGCGGTGGCAACGAGCTTTGTTATGTTCAGGTTATTGATGCCGTTACAGGCGAGATGCTTGCAAGATATCATCAGCAGGAGATGCAGGACGCAGTTCTCAAGCTCTATGTTGCAGACCTTTCCGCATACATTGGCAGAACTCTCAGACTCCAGGTTGTTGACCAGGCTGAGAATAACTGGGGCTGCGTATCCTTTGATAACGTTGTGACCTACTATGCAAGCCTTGATAAGCTCCCCGAGGGAATCGTTGCAAATGATATTAAGGGCGACCTTAAATATACTGTTGACAACGGCAGCTTTGAGAGCGGCAACCTTGACGGCTGGACTATGAACATTACCGAGGCGGGCGCACATAATACTCTCGGCTGGGTACAGAATAGCGAGATTGAGGTTGACTGGTACACCCGGAACGGCGATACCAAGGACGGCGACTACCTTATGACCTTCGTACAGCCCGGTGACATAAACTGCGAGAGCTCCAAGGGTACTCTTCAGAGCTCCACCTTCAGCTTAAAGCAGGGCGCCTTCGTATCCTTCAGATTCGGCGGTGCAGGTGGCGGTCGGAACCACGATGTGTACATTGAGCTTTGCAGAGCAGACGGCTCTGTTATCGCGAGATTCTACAATGACGCTGAGGGTAAGGCTAACACCAGAATGAACGCTTACTACTATCAGTATCAGGGTGTAGAGGTTAACTGCTTCTTCAGAGTGGTTGACAACTCTACCGCAGACTACGGCTGCTTCGTTGTTGACGACTTCAAAGTAAATCTTGAGTCGGCTCCCGAGGGCTTTATCGCGGCGATCCAGTAAACAAACGAAAACAGTAAACATATACCCCGCCCAAACGGGCGGGGGCAAAGAAGCGAGAAACTAATATGGCAATTACCAAAATAAAAGAGCCTGCTTTTCATATAACGGGAGAAAGAGGCTGGATAAACGATCCGAACGGCTTGATTTTTTATAAGGGTCAGTACCACGCCTTTTTCCAGTATCATCCATATGATACCAAGTGGGGTCCGATGCATTGGGGACACGTTGTCAGCAACGATCTGACAAGCTGGGAGTATCTGCCCGTGGCCCTGATACCGGGTGATGACTGTGATAAGGACGGTTGCTTTTCGGGCAGCGCGATAGTTCACGACGACAGACTGTGGCTCGTGTACACCGGTTTTATAGAGAATCAGGGCGGCGACAGCATAAGACAGGTTCAGTGCCTGGCAGAAAGCTCGGATGGCATCAGCTTCAAGAAGCACGGTATTATTATCGGCGAGGAGCTTTTGCCCGAGGGATATGCGCCCTGTGACTTTCGCGACCCTAAGGTCTGGCGGCACGACGGCTTTTTCTGGTGTATCGTTGCGGCGAGAAAGATTTCGGGCAGGGGCAGAATACTTATGTTCAAATCGGCGGATCTGTTCAGCTGGGAGTTTGTTGGCGACCTCTTTGACAGCGATTCTGCCGGCACGATGATAGAGTGCCCCGATTATAATGAGGAGCTGGGATATCTTCTATTCTGCGAGCAGTATCAGCCCAGTGAGAACGGCACCCATCTTAATGTGCATACCAGCCGCTGGGCAATCGGTAGAATTGATTATTCTACGGGCAGATTCTGTGAGTCCTTCCGCGGTATTACCGACTGGGGATTTGATCATTACGCTCCCCAGACCTTCGCGGGCAGACCTGTGATAATGGGATGGCTTAATATGTGGGACAGAAATGTTCCCTCGGCAAAATACGGCTTTGCAGGTATGCTGACAGTACCGAGAGCAGTCTCCCTTAAGGGTGACAGACTCTGTCAGGAGCCCGTTGTTAATTGTGCCGAGGCTTATAAGGCTGCCGTATCCGACAGGCTCACCGATCGGGTCACGAGAGGCGTTGTTACTATCAAGGCAACCGAGCTTGACGCCCTGGAGCTGAAGCTGCGCTCCGACGGAGAGAGCTATACCTCTCTGACATTAAAGGACGGAGAGTGGGTGCTTGATCGCTCAAGATCCGGCGAGGCGATCGTCGGTGTGGAAAAGGATGCCGATTCTCTGAATGGCATACGCCGTATGCCCTACTCCGGTGAGAGAGAAGTGACACTTACTGTCGTTATGGACGACTTCTCGGTAGAGATATTTGAGGATGGCAGAGTCCTGTCGGCAACCATCTATCCGCCCGACGGGGCAGAGAGCTTAGAGCTTTCTGTAAATGCCGAGAGCTGCACTTATGAAAGAGCAGATGTAATTACAAAGGCCTGATGGCACAAAAAAAGCATTATCAAAGGTAAAAGCATTGATAACAGCTTAATAACCCCCGAGGCAAGCCTATGCAAGCCTCGGGGATTTTTTGTAAAAAATAACAACGTCTGCGCTTTTGCATATGCACCAATGGACGATCGGACTTATCGTTGACGCTTTGACCTTATCAGTGTAAGAAAAAAGTTTTTTCGTGTAACCTTTTATTAATTGGCGGTGTCATATATAGTGAAGGCTATTGACTTGATGTCGCTTTTTCTGTATAATAAATCAAAAGGAGGTTTTTCATATGAAGAAGATCGTTTCGCTCGCTCTTGTCCTGTCGCTATGTCTGTCGCTTATGTCCTGCTTTGACGCGGAGTATGAGAAGGATATGCTTGCTCCCGCTGCCGAAAAAATCAGCGTTAGCTATAATGATGCCCGCGCTGAGGACTATGTTCAGTTTATTGATAAGCTTGAGCGATTTGCCGCAAAGCTTACATATGAGATCTGTTTTGATAGCGAAATGCAAACAAATATTTGCATTTCTCCTGTTTCTGTATATATGGCGCTGGCTCTTGCCACCGAATGTAGCGGTGGAGAAACAAGAGAGGAGATGCTGAGGGCTGTCGGTGTCGGCTATGAGGAGGTGCGTGACTTTACCAAGTACCTCTACGCCTTTTCCAACCGCGAGTTCTACTACACCGATATGCTGGAAAACAAGAGGGTATCCGCCTTTGAGGAGCTTTCCAACTCCATCTGGGCTGACGACGGGGTAGAGCTTCACCGATCGGGTATTGACAACCTGGCGCAAAACTTTAACTGCGATCTCTTCCGCGTGGATTTTATGAGCAGCAATGCGAGCCGCGCTATCAACGCTTACATCAAGGACAAAACTCACGGCGTGATTGACGCAGGACTTGATCTTTCTCCTGAGACGCTGATAACCCTTATCAACACCTTCTATCTTAAGGAAATATGGAACGCCTTTGGTGATGAGCTGAGATTTGCCGACGATGTATACGATTTCAGAAATGCTGACGGCAGCGTAAAAAAGACCTTCCTGCTCAGAGGCTATTACTTCAACGGCAAGGCATACGAGGGAGATGGCTTTACCTCCTTCTTCACACGCACAAACCACGGATTTGACATTAAGTTCATTCTCCCGAGCGAGGGACGCACGCTTGATGAGGTGTTCACTCCCGAGAATATTTATACCGTAAATAATTTCACCGATTGGGGCTATAAGGATGACGAAAATATGCTCCTCCACCACACAAGAGTCCTGTTCCCCGAGTACAAGGCAGATTATGACGGAGATATTGCCGATATTCTTCGCGAGGACTTTGGTATAGAGTCGCTCTTTGATATTAAGAGATGCGACTTTTCGGGTATCACCGACGCCGAGATCGCCTGCGAGGGAGTTATCCATAAGTGCAGCATAGATGTAAACGCCAGAGGTATTGAGGGTGCGGCTGTCACCGTTATTCCCGGGGCAGGTGCGGCAGGACCCGGTCCCTATACCGATGTTTACCACGATTACGCGGTAGACGGTGCCTTTGGCTTTATCCTCACCGATGCCTACGGGGTGGTACTCTTCTCAGGCGTTATCAATAGCATAAAATAAATAAGCATTATAGAAAAGCACCGCTTTTGCGGTGCTTTTCTTTTTACCGAACCGACCCGATTCCAAAAAAATGCAGAATTAACAAAACAAAAACATTTCATAAAAAGCTCAAAAACAAAAGGGGTGTATACTACAAGCACAAAACCAAAAAAACTCAACCAAAGGAGACAAAATGAACGCTATTGAAATCAGAAATCTGTCCAAGAGCTTTCGCGGTATGTATGCGGTGGATCATTTGAATATGACCGTTCCAAAGGGGGCTATATACGGCTTTATCGGTGAGAACGGCTCGGGCAAATCCACTACCGAAAAGCTGATCTGCGGACACCTGGTTCCCGACGGTGGCGAGATCTTTATGATGGTGTCAATGATAACACCCCTCGGCTCCACACATATAAATCTTATGCTATGTATAGCAGGTGGCGCTATGTTTGCCTTCGGTCTCGGTGCTATCAGCAATACCGTACTGAAGAAAACAAGCATGGTATAAGATCTTGGGGGGCTTTCGGTTGGCGTTTTTGAGGTAAAAAGGGCAAAACAGCAACAAAATCTTAACATTTTTGTGCTAAACTGTGCTATAATATAAGAAAAACTGCCCTTCGGAGGAAAAATATGTTCAAAATATTGGTTGTGGAGGATGACAGAGAGCTTAACCGCAGTGTATGCTCATTTCTTAACAGCTCGGGATATGAGGCTGTAGGCTGCTTTTGCGCAGAGGCCGCCTATGACGAGATGTATAAGACCACCTTTGACCTTATCGTATCTGATATTATGATGCCGGATATTGACGGCTTTGAGCTGGCAAAGACTGTGCGCTCGCTGAACAGCGACATTCCCATCCTCTTTATGACCGCGAGAGATGACTTTGCCGCGAAGCAGAGAGGATACAGGATAGGCATTGACGATTATATGGTAAAGCCTATTGACCTTGACGAGCTCTTTCTCCGCATCGGCGCTTTGCTGAGACGGGCAAAAATTGCCTCCAGCCGTCGCCTTGAGGTAGGCGAGTTCATAATGGATACCGATGAGAGAAGCGCAACCCTGAGAGGCGAGGAAATATCGCTTACCGCAAGGGAGTTTGACTTGCTCTACAAGCTGCTCTCCTATCCGAAAAAGACCTTTACCCGCACTCAGCTGATGGATGAGTTCTGGGACGTGGACACACAGGCAAGCACCAGAACGGTGGATGTCTATATGACAAAGCTCCGCTCCAAGCTCTCGGAGTGCGACTCCTTTGAGATACTTACCGTTCACGGTCTGGGATATAAGGCGGTGATAAAATGAAAAAGAGCAGAGTAAACAATATATTAAGCGAGATAGGCAGCTTTTTGCTCTTCTTCCTTGTGATCGGCTTTGCCGTCACCTGCTGCATGATACTTTTCCTTGATGTAATGGCGAGCGAGATGGGACTTGAATACACCCGGGAGAATATCGCCACCGCGGCAAAGCTGACCTTTCTTAATGTGCTGATCATTACGGTGCTGTTTAAGCTGATTGACTTTATCCGCCGTAAAATAATGGTGGACAGACCCGTAAGGCAGATCACCGACGCCACAGAGAAAATAATGCGCGGTGACTTTTCCGCTCGTGTGAGAATTATGCCGGGCAAGGGGATGGAGGGCTTCAATCAGGTTGGCGAGGCGATCAATGCTATGACACAGGAGCTGTCGGGTGTTGAGACGCTGAGGACCGATTTTATCGCCAACGTATCCCACGAAATGAAGACACCGTTGGCTGTTATGCAGAATTACAGTCAGCTTCTGAGGGCGCCCGATCTGAGCGAGGAAAAGCGGCTTGAGTACGCGGGTATCATCAACGACGCCTGCCGCCGACTTGCAGATATGATGACTAATATACTGAGGCTGAGCCGACTGGAGAATCAGAAGATATACCCAACGCCCAGGGTATATGACCTGGGTGAGCAGCTCTGCGAGATCCTGCTCGTCTATGAGAGCGTGTGGGAGAAAAAGAATATAGAGATCGTAACCGACATTGCCGATGACGTGCGGGTGCTTCAGGATGAGGAGTTGCTCTCGCTGGTGTGGAACAATCTGCTCTCCAACGCCTTTAAGTTCACGGGGGAGGGCGGCAGAGTCAGCCTGTCTCTCAGGGCAGATGAGCGATATGCTACGGTCACCGTCTCAGACACCGGCTGCGGTATGACAAGAGATGTGGGCGCGCATATTTTTGAGAAGTTCTATCAGGCAGATGCCTCCCGCAAGACACAGGGTAACGGACTCGGACTCGCTCTCGTAAAGAGAGTCGTGGACATCATACACGGCGAGATAAGCGTTGACAGCACTCTCGGCGTTGGAACGACATTTACAGTAAAAATTAAGAGATAAAATGAAAAAGATCCTATATAAAATAATTTTTCCGCCTCTTTGGGTAGTGATAGTATTTACGCTGCTTTGTATCGCGGGAATGACGATTGTTTCCATCGGCGGCTTCAGGGATAATCCGCTGTACTACGCCATATACGCCGTATCCTTTTACGCAGTGTGTATTTTGACCGCCTCGCTTATCAAAAACGGCAAAAACGGATTCAAGAGCATAAAAGAGAAGATATACAGAACAAAATACGGCTCAAGGTTTATGACCGATATTGATTTCAAGACCCGCGTGACTCTGTTTCTTTCGCTGATCTTGAACGCAGCAAACGTTGCGCTCAATATCGTATACGGCTTTGTGTATAACACAAATTGGTTCTTCCTTCTGGCGTTTTACTATGCAACTCTGACCGCGCTGAGATTTATTCTCGCCCTGTATACAAGGCGACATACCCTGGGGGAAAATATGCTTGGCGAGTGGCGTCGCGCAAGGGTAAATGCCATAGTTCTCACTACGGTAAACCTCTCTCTGTCGGGCGTTGTTCTTATGATGATGTATCAGAACAGAGGCTTTACATATGCGGGTATGCTGATATATGTTATGGCGGCATATACCTTCTACCACACCACCACCGCGATTATTGATATAATCAGGTACAGAAAATATAACAGTCCCGTCATCAATTCGGTAAAGATGGTAAAGCTCGCCGCCGCTCTCGTATCAATGCTCTCTCTTGAGACGGCTATGCTCTCATCCTTCGGCTCAGATATGGCAGAGGGGGTAAAGAGAATATTTATCGGTGCAACCGGCGCGGGCATATGCATTGTGGTGCTCGGACTTTCGGGCTATATGATAGCCAGATCAACGATAGAAATAAAGAAGATAAGGAAAAATAATAATGAGTGAAAATAACAGATTTGAATACAGCTACTCCGCTTCAGAGCAGGAGGAAATAAAGAAAATACGCGAAAAATATACAGCAAAAACTCAGGCAGAGGACAAGATGGAAAGGCTTCGCAGACTTGATTCTCTCGTCAGCAAGAGAGCCGGGATAGTGGCGATTGTGCTTGGTATTATAGGATCGTTGATCCTGGGTATAGGCATGAGCCTTATTATGACCGACCTGGGCGCGATCCTCGGTATCACAGCCGCTCTTCCCGTCGGTATTATCATCGGCGTTGTCGGTGGCATTATAGCAGGCGTTGCATATCCTGTATACACCGTCATTCTTAAGGCAAACAAGGAGAAGTACGCCCCCGAGATCCTTCGTCTTGCCGACGAGCTTATGCAGTAATTTCGGAGTATGGCTTCCATAAAAAAAGGACACCCAAGCAGGTGTCCTTTTTACTTTTTCACATAGGTGCATTTCAGCGTGTCAATGCAGAATACTCCCAGCCTGCCGCCCTCACACCAGGCGCCGCAGTCAAGCCATATCTTTGAAAAATCGCGAATAGACCCATAGGCGCTCCCTCGCCGTCTGTATCCGAGAATAAGACCGTCCGGGGTCTGGGTATGACCGAAGAATACGCATTTCCCCTTGGGCAGCACCTCGGGGCTTTTGAATCTGCGATTAAAGAGCAGCTCCCTTTCGGCTATGCTCTCAAGGGGCGGGATCTCTCCCCCCTCACTCAGCGGAACTCCCGCGTGCACGCAGATAAAATCCTCTTTCTCAATATAGTAGGGCAGGGACTCTATCGCCTCTACCGTCTCCCAGTCAAGCAGATGTCCGTCCCCCTGTATGTATCGGCGCAGACTGCCAAGCACATAGCCGTAGTCCTCGCTCTCCCGCATCAGCGTGTGGTAGTAGTCAATAAAGAGCTCCTCGTGGTTTCCCCTTATGCAATGGATATTGTCTTTTGAGAGCAGAAGCTTTGCCAGAGCGACAGAGCCCTCTCCCTTTTCAAGAAAATCACCGCAAACATACAGCTCGTCATTCTGGGAGAAGGATATCTTTTTCATCAGACGGCGGAAAAGCTCGTATTCGCCGTGTATATCCGAAATCACATATCTCATTTTCCGCCCTCCTTTTTTTCATTATATCATACATTTTCACCAATTTCAATGCCGAAATAAGCCCTGCCCAAATATCCTCTTAGTGTAAAATCACTAAAATAATTAAAATAATTTGTATAGATTATTCATAAATCTTTTATATTCTCACCCCGACTACTTGCAATTGACAAATTGTTATGTTATTCTAAAAAATGTAAAAATATTTTATTTTTGGAGGTCTTTATGGATTTATCATGGATTCTCTTGGCATTGTTCCTGGTCGCATTGGTCTGGGGCATGTCAAAGTCACTCACCAGATCGGTCGTTAAGAACGCAATGCGACTTGGTACGGTTGTAGTGGCATTCTTAATTACATTTGGATTACAGCTGGGCGGCGTTTTCCAAAATCTGGTTTCTATCGTTGTTGATATGCTCAACCTTACGGCACAGTTACCAGGCTTTGAGGGTGCAATTGATCTTATCAAGGGTCTTGCATCCACCGTTGCCAGCCCGATCGTTTTCGGTCTTGTATTCTTCGTTCTGCTTCTCATCCTTCGTATAATCGTTCACTTCGTAGCGAACGCGGTTGACCGTGCCGTTGAGAAGAAGGCTGCTGCTCCCGCAGCAGAGCCCGCTCCCGCAGAGGAGCCCGCAGCAGCTGCAGAGGAGCCTGCAGAGGAGCCTGCAGAGGAGGCAGAGCAGTCTTGTGAGTGTGCTGCAGAGTCCGATGAGCTTACCCACGAGGGTGGGGAGGAGGCTCCCGCCGAGGATAGCGCTGAGCATCCCGCAGAGGAGATCGCGACAGAAGAGACTGCGGCAGAAGAGACTCCCGCAGAGGAACCCATAGCAGAGGCAACCGAGGAGCCCGCAGCAGAGCCCGCTCCCGCAGAGGAGCCCGTAGCAGCTGCAGAGGAGCCTAAGAAACCCGCTAAGGAAAAGAAAAAGAAAAAGGGCATTTACCCCGAGTGCGCTTGGAAGAGAGCTATCTCCCTTGCCACCGGTGCTATCAGCGGTCTGCTTATTCTCGCAGTTGTGCTTATGCCCATATTCTATACAATGAGCCTTGCATCCACAGCTACCGATGCTATTGAAAACTCCGATGCGGACGACAGCCAGGTATATCAGATCGTTAATATCGTTGACGAGTATGTTGTATCTCCCTATCAGTCCAGCTTTGTTGCCGGCTTCTATAAGACTGTCGGTATCTCGGATCTTATGAATTACACCACCAAGGCAGGCGGTAAGCTTGTGCTTGATAACGGTACGGTGGTTTATGCTGACGATGTGATCAAGGGCGTTCTCTCCCACGGTGTAAGTGCCGCAACACAGATCACATCTGCAAAGTCCGAGTGCGAGAGCATCGGCGATGATGTAAACGCTATTATCTCCGATCCTGTGCTCAGCTCTATTCTTGCTGACGTGGTTGTGACTCTCATCGCAGACGTTGAGCTTGAGGAGGCTCAGGAGGGCGACCTTATGGCAGGCCTTATTGAGAACTTCGTAGAGCATTACAAGAATGCTGACAAGGCTACCATTGAGAAGGATCTTAAGGCTATCAGCTCTGCCGTAGGCGTGCTTGCAGAGGAGAGAATCCTTGCGGCGCTTGTTTCCGGCAACGCCAACTTTGAGGTTATGCTTGAGGACGAGGAGACTCTCGGCGATGTGGTTGAGGCAATTTCCGGTCTCTCCGCATTCGGCCCTACTATTGAGGGCGCGTTCGGCCTTGGTGTTGACATCCTCGGTGATACACTTATGATCCCTGCAGATGACGCTGCGGCTTATGAGATATTTATGGAGGATCTTCTTGACCAGATGGTTAAGCTTGATTCCACCTCCTATAAGACTAACACCATTAAGGGTTATGTTACTACCGTAGTGGCAAGAGGCGGAAAGATTTCCTCCTCCATTTCCGGTCACTCTATGTTCCTTTCTTATACAAAGCAGTGGGAGCAGGTGCAGTCCGCCTTTGCTCACGCATCCGAGGATAAGTCCTACGGATACTTCACGATTGAGATCAACGGAAAGTTCTATGTATATGACAAAGACAACAGACTTATCGTAGAATATACCGGCGAGAATGTTGAAGAGTATAAGGATAAGATCTCTCCCATAGCAGGTATTATCAATGCGCTTACCGTAAGCTCCAAGAGTGCAAGACCTACCCTTGATAGCCTCTATGATACTCTTGCAAAGTATGTTGCCAATACTAAGGACACCGACGGCAGCGTAGAGCTTGCAAACAGAATGCTCGCTAAGGAGAGCTTTGTATCTAACGCGGTTACAGTTGAAAAGCTCCAGGCAGCTACCAACTTCACCGATTGGACAGATGAAGAGAAGGCAAATGACAGCCGTCTCTGCGTAAGCATTATTATGGATCTTCTTGGTATTATGGAGAGCCTCGGTAATATGGATTCCTCGGCAGGCGTTGAGGGTGCTACCGATCTCGTTGACCAGTTCGGCGTGCTTGGTGAGACTATGGATACCATGAAGCAGACCAGCTGTATCAACGAGCTTCCTCCTCTCCTTATTGAGGGACTTGTAAAGAACGAGATGCTCTCTCAGTTCATGAAGCCCGCTATTGCGTTCCAGATTAATGACATCGTAGATCGCGGTAATAAGAGCTATGTTGATTGTATGAACCAGATTGCCGGCCTTATTGAGTGGGCGATCAGCCAGTTTGGAGGTAATGTTCAGTGATTAAGTTTTTAATTAAATTAGGATCCTTCCTCGTTTGCGTCGGTATTCTTGCCTTCGGCGGATATCAGACCGTGGAGGGAATAAAGATTAACGAGATGATTGGTGAGATTGAGACCGCTCTTGAAAATGCTCCCAATCTTCCCGATTTTGGCGGCTCTGAGGACGGCAATGGCGGAGAAGGCCAGCAGCCCGGCGGAGAAGTTGGCGGCGGCAGTTCTCAGATTCCCGGCGGCGACAATAACCAGGGCGGCGGCAGCCAGCCCGGTGGCAATCCCGATCAGGGCGACAATAACCAGGGTGGCAACGATCAGCCCGGTGGCGACAACAACCAGGGCGGCAACGATCAGCCCGGCGGCGACAACAACCAGGGCGGCGGCAGCCAGCCCGGTGGCGACAATACCCAGGGAGGCGGCAGCCAGCCCGGCGGCGACGGTGATAACACCGAGCCCAATCCCCCTCAGAATGATACACTTTCCTCTGAGTCTGCACAGGAGGCTCTCGGACAGATCTATGATAACAGCGACCCCGAGTTCAATGACCTTGGCAGAGAGTTCTTCGTTGGTATGGTAGAGGGCTTTATCAGTGGCAGCGGTAGCAGCGAGCCTGATCCCGAGCCCCAGCCTCCCGTAGAGGATCCCGGTGAGGAAGAAGAGGAGGACTTCGGTGCAGAGTTCAATCCCGATGAGTATAATCCCGATGACGAGGAACCCGAGGATGCAGGTCAGAATGAGGTAAATGACCTTATCGTTGATGTAGCAGGTACTTATTTTGATAACCTGCAGGCAGGCATCCAGCAGAATCAGCAGGATAACGCAGGCGGCACAGAGGAAGAGCAGCAGGCAGCGAGAGATCAGTTTATCCAGCGGGAGTCCGAGGCGTTTGCAGGTCTTATCAACATTGCAACCAAGCCCGAGGAGACCACCGATGACCAGCTCGTTCAGTCTGTTGACGCGGTTCTTAACTCCAATGTATGTCTTGATACTGTTACCCAGTCTGTTGAGAAGAACGATAGCCTCTCCACCACCGTTCAGGACGCTACCGCAAATCTGAACGAGGAGACCAAGGCAGAGATTGAGACCAAGATCAACGAGGCGCTTGAGGCTAATCCTGAGAAGGAGCAGCAGTACAAGGATCTCGCAAATCTCTTCGGCATCACTCTCGGCGCTGAGGGTACGCCCGTTATTCCCGACGGCGTAAACCCCGATGATTATCCCTTCTGATAATAGTATATAACGCGAAACAGGCGGCTGATTTTCGGCCGTCTGTTTTTATTTTCACTTAAAAATAAAGTAAACGAAAGTTTACAAAAAAGAAAATCAAGCAAGGTAAACAATTATTTACGTTGTTTCTATATCCGTTGTCAAAAACGTATATACGTATATCACGTTTTTTGTCACATGGCAATTATTTTAAGATATACATTAGTATGATAGGGGGCTGCCTGTTCGGCAAAATAGCTAAAAGATAAACTTTGAATATGTGCATATTTTAAGTTCATTTTTATTTTTTGTTAAAATAATAAAAATAAATCTTGACTTAATTAAACAAGCAATATATAATTGTTTATTATTTAGCATTAAATATTTTTATAAAGGAGAATTAGAATTATGGATGGAATGTTACAGGCAATCATAGTTGTGTTTATGCTTTTCCTGTGTTCCCTCTGTCTCTTTGCAATCGTGGTTATTGTTCGTGACATTATTCATGAGCATAGTCAGAAAAAGCAGCAGAAGGAAGAGCCCGCGACCAGCATAAACGCGGAGGAGCTCTCCGAGTTGATTGCCAGGGCGGCAACCGCTCTTGCTGATGCAAGGGAGAGCGAATCTGCTGAGGAGTTAGCTGAAGCACCTGCTGAACCTGTCGCAGAGCCCGCTCCCGCGGATAAGCCCGAGGATGAAAACGCAGTGGTATTCTCAAGAGCGACACTTTCCCTTGAGGAAAAATATGCTACTCTTTCCACCGAGTACAAGCGTTTCTTTGATGATATCATTAAGCACGCGCTTGGCAAGGAAGGGGTAAGAGAGCTTAAGTACGAGAATTATTATGACTACAAGATCGGATCCTACAAGGTGCTTCGTATCGCTATCAAGCGCGGAGAGATAGTTTGCGAGTTCCAGTTCCTTGACAGAGACGTTCTTGATTATGCCAACAACAGCGGTGTAAAGATCAAGCAGTCTGCTTCATCTATTCGTGTAACCGAGCCCTCTGCGGTTGGAGCAATAAAGGACGGTATTGATCTTGTTTGCACTCAGATCGCTGAGGATAAGGAGCATAAGAAGGCTCTTGCGAGAGAAAAGCGCCGCGAAAAGAGAAGAAAAGAAAAAGAAGAAAGCGAGGCGGAGGCGCCTGTTAGAGAGGAAGTAGTAAATGTTTAACGTTGAGACTAAGACAAGTAACGACGAGGTAAAGCTTAATAAGGCACAGAAGGTCGTTAATATTGTCGCTGTTGTTGTCTGCGTTTTGCTGATCCCCATTTTAATTTTCAACTGTGTGCTTATTGTTCAGGGTATCATCAATCCTGATAAGGTACCAAGCTTTTTCGGCAAAATACCGCTCATCGTACTTACCGACTCTATGAGTCCCGAAATTAATAAGGGTGACCTGATTTTTTGTGAAGAGGTAGATACAGCTGATCTTAAGGTAGGAGATGTAATTTCATTCTTTGACCCCGACAGCAGCGGCAAGAGTGTGGTAACACACCGAATTGTTTCTATTATTATTGACGATGTTACGGGAGATGTTTCTTACCGTACCAAGGGAGATTATAACAACATAGAGGATAGACTGTCCGTTCCCGCGGAGAACGTGGTCGGACTCTGGACGGGAGTACATATCTGGCAGCTTGGTCAGGTTCTGCTCTTCACCAGTCAGTACTCATATGTGGTTATTATTCCCATTATCCTGGTCGTAGCTGCCCTTATCATCCTTGAGATGAAAAAGAAGGAAAAGCAGAATCAGGAAAAGCAGGGCGACATAGACGCTCTCCGCGCCGAGCTTGAGGCTATGAAGGCCGCTCAGGCAAAGGAAAATGAGCAGCCCGCTACCGAATCTACTGAGGAAAAGCCTACGGAGCCCGTCGGCGCGGAAGAGTCCGCAGCCCCGACAGACCCTGAGCTCTCAGAGAGTAAGTCCGAGGAGTAATTCCTCGTTTACAGTGTTTTATATTTTCCGCTTATAGCCATAATGGGCGGCATTTTATAAAAGTAATTTATTTTACATAAGGAGAAAAACAATGAAAAACAACAAGAATGTAAAAGTTATGTGCGGCTTGCTTGTACTTGTACTCCTCACCACTTGTGTGATCGGCACAACTCTTGCAAGATACACAACCTCTGACAGCGCATCTGATACTGCCAGAGTTGCACACTGGGGTGTTAGAATTGAGGTTGATGGCGATTCCAACTTCTCTAACCAGTACTCTAATGTTACCAATGGTGTTACTGTTAAGTCCCACGACGCTGCTAATGTAGTAGCTCCCGGTACCAGCAGCACCGAGTCCTCTGTTGCAAGATTTGCGATCAGCGGCACTCCCGAGGTAGCAGTTAACATCAATGTTCTCTTTGAGAACGTTCAGGATGTTGTTCTTAAGGCAGGTACTTACTTCAACGAGTGCACTGCTGATACAGGTGACACCTTCACTCTTGCTGAAGACTACTATCCTGTAAGATTCACCCTTACTCAGACCTCCAGCGCTACCGGCGTGCTTGGTGCTCCCATCTCCGGTACTCTCGCAGAGATCAAGGCTTGGGTTGATGCAAATTACAACACCACCGCTAACTATGATCCCACCACCGACCTTGCAGCTACCTTTGAGCTTTCTTGGGAGTGGGTATACGAGGGTGGTAACGATCTTGCTGATACCGTTCTCGGTAACCTCGCAGCAGGCAGCAGCGAAAACTCCGCTAAGGTTGCAGGCACAGATTACAACCTTACCATTCACTACGATCTCACAGTTACCGCAACTCAGATCAACTAATTAAATTGCCGAAGGCAAAGTAAAGACACTTAAGAAGAATGCTGAAAATTGACTCACAAAGGAGGTGCAACAATGTCTGACAATGGCGCGGAAAAAAAGCCGAAAGCTCATCCCTTTGACAGAAAGGGTTGGGTCTGGATCATGTTTATGACCAACATAGTCTTTATACTTCTGTTTCTCACCGTAGGACTTGTTGCCCTCCGTGTGAACAATGTTCTTCCCGAGGACACCGATATCCTGTTTATCGTAAGTAAAGAGCCTGAGTTCTATACCGACGACCATAAGGGTGCCTGGACCAAGGGTAGACAGATTGACATATTCAAGGCAGATTATGAGAACGGCGAGGGCAGGGTGACCGTATCATCACTTGATGGTGACAAGGTTATCGCTCCCGGTACAGAGACCACATATAGATTTTCAATGTACAACAGCGGAAATATGGCGGTCTATTATTCTACCGATCTCTTCTTCTCCTTGAAGGTAGGCGACGAGGTCAAGGATAGTAAGGACTTTCCCTTACAGGTTCGTATGCTTAATTCCCGCGGCGAATACATCATCGGCGGCGAGAGCGAGTGGGTTCGCGTAAGCGATGCCACACTTAATCAGTATTCAAGCCAGCTTGGCGCATCCTCTTATGAGGAGTATGAGCTTCAGCTCCGTTGGCAGTTCCACGGAGGAAATGATGAGCTTGATACACTCTACGGCGATCTCGCTGCAGAAAAGGGCGTATCGCTCACTATGGGAATTAACACCTATGCAGCAGAGCATAATGACCCGAAGGCGCAGGGCGGAATAGCCATCAGCGCCGATGACGACAGAAGTCAGGAGTACGGCGGTACGATCCGCTGGTTATGGCTTATCCTGCTTATGGCGAACGCGGGCGTTATTGTATTCTACATAGCGTGGCTTATGAACAAACGACTTCACGATAAAAAAGAAGATTAGAAGGAGATTTCTAATTATGAAAATGAATGAAACAAAGAAAAAGTCACTCGTTATCATAGCAATGGTGCTTATGGTGGCACTCGTTGTTGGTATGGGCGCAATGACTTATTCAAGATATGTTAGCTCTGCGCAGGTAAATGATACAACTGCTACCGCAGCTCAGTGGGGTATCGTAATTACTGCCAACACCAGCGATCTTTTCTCTAAGGACTATACCAAGGATGCTGGTGCTTATGCAACCAAGGTTGCTAACAATGGCGTAGCGGTTCATGCTACCGCCTCTGCAAATAATGTTGTAGCTCCCGGCACCACCGGCTCTACCACTATTGTAATCAACGGTATTACCGAGGTTAAGGCGCAGCTTGCTCTTGATATTAATTTTGACTCTGATATTCACTACGGCACTACTTATTATCCCATTCAGTGGGCTCTTATTGAAGGTAATGATGCACCTGAGGAGGGCGATTGGAAGGCATCTTCTGCTCTTTCCGATGTAACTCTTGATATAGATGCAGGTACAAATCTTAATAATAAGACCTACACCCTCTACTGGCGTTGGGCATTTGATAACGGCGCTAATAACAAGTATGATACTGTGATCGGTGCACATGCGGCAGGCAAGACAACTCTTGATGCAATCAATTCCGTTCTTGGTCCTGCAAATGCGCTTAATTCTCTTGAAGAGATCAGCAGCACACTTACGTTTGACCTTACTGTAACCGTACAGCAGGTTCAGGAATAATTCGCTTTAGAGTTAATTCTAAACTAACACACTTCTCCCCTCCCAAAAGGGGAGGGGAGAAAAAACTTTTCAACAATTCTTTAGAAAAACCTATTGGTTTTGGAGGCTGAAATGACAGAAAAAGGCTTTGTATCAAAAATAAAGGCGATCTTCACGAGCCGTCCTTTTATAATCATAAAAAAAGTCCTCTGGGGAATTGTTTTGACAATTTTCGGCGCACTTGTTGCGCTGGTTGCCTGGCTCGCGATTGACAAGTTCATATTGCAGAGCCCCGTGCCCTCCGCCTTTGGCTACGCGACGCTGATCGTTGATACCGGAAGCATGGAGAGCGAGCTGATGATCGGCGATATGATTCTCATTAAGAAGACCGATGATTATAAGATCGGTGATATTATCACCTATCTGCACGAGGGAGATACAATTCCCACTACACACCGTATTATTAATTACACAGATGATGGATTTGTCACCAAGGGTGACAACAACAATACAAAGGACACCGAGGATGTAACCTCAGATATTATTATTGGTGAGGTTATACATGTATTCCCAAAGGTTGGCGTATTCGCAACCTGGGTGCAGGAGGAGGGGTGGCTATATATTGTAGCCTGCCTTGTGATTATTGCACTCGGATCCTTTATAGTCAAGCCCGAGGAAAATCAGGCTGAGGAAAATCAGGAAAACAACGAAGAAAATAACGAACCAAAAGACGAAAATATAGATGCTAACACCCCTGCTGCCACCGAGGAAGAGCAGGGAAACACAAACCAAGAAACAAACAACGATAATACAGAAAATACTGATAAATAATAAATAATAGGTAGAAAATCTTATGAAAGGAGGCAAATATGAAAGAAAAAATCAAAAAGATATTTGATTACACACGCGATTTTGTAAAGAAAAATCTCGTGTCCTGCGTTTGCTTCCTTTTAGCCTCTCTTGTCGCACTGACAGGAACTGCTTCCTTTGCAAAGTATGTATCCGGCGACACCGTCAACAAGCGTCCGAATGCCGCTGCCATGCGCGGCTCTGCGGTTATTGATGGCGTAAGCGCGCTGTCGTTCTCCAACACTGCTTTCTGGGGCGGAGACGGCGGCGAGGACGATATTGCCCTTAACAGCCTTCGTTCTATTGACTTTGTGATAAACAGCTTTGAGACCGATGATGAGGGCAACAGGATACCGACGGATGTCCGTATGGAGTATGATATTAATTTCCTTGCTCCTAAGGGCTTTACCGAGAAGCTGGCGTTCCAGCTTCTTGCTATGGACGGTCACCCCATAACCACGCAGATGAATCTTGGCCACTTTATTGATTCAGCGCACAACCACGAGTCGCATGTCGCATCGGGCAAGGCTCTTTACAACGGTGTTGACGTAGACCACGATCACACATTTACCTTTGAGAGCAATGCCGACGAGAGTGTGATCACTTGTACGACTGAGTATAAGCTGCCTAAGCTTGATGAGGATGATCCCGATGTCACAGCTCCTCTTACTATCCGTATAGAGAAGGTTGCTATGCCCATAGAGCAGGTTATCCTGTTCCGTGCGTGGGATACCTCCGAGTTTGGCAAGGAGACTATTGACAGCGAGATGGGAGAGCTTCTGCCGCCTCTGCGTGCAAGCATCTCTACCACGGTTGAAATGTATAGGATATCTATTCATCTGCCCCTGTTTGTCTTTGAGGCGGGCGAGGCGGTTACACATAGATACCGCCTTACCATTGCGCCTACCGAGATGTTGGTTGACGATCACCTTGGCGCATTTATTATGGTTGAGGACTCTGATAATGTCGGCGCCCTTGTATCCCCTAACAACCTTAAGCAGGGCGATAAGGTTTATTTCTCCGCCATTAAGGAGAAAGTATATAACAGCGACACCAACCTGGGTCTTGATGCATATTGGGCAGATAAACCCGATGATGAGTATCATATCGCTTCAATCAAGGTATATAATGTGGGCGAGTCTATTGAGGATGATGATACACGAACCAAGCGTTATCCGCCGATCGTCACAACCATTACAAATGTGGAACACTTTTTTGAGAACAGTACTATCACGGAAACAATTTCCCCTCTCACCAACCCGGATACTACCGATGGTGCAACAGAGTATATACTGTATTTCAGAAGCTCAAATTCATCGTATGTTCGCCAGACAAACTATGATAACGAATATCTTGCAGCCGACCAGGCGTACAGATTGTACAACAATAATAATTTTTATAAGCTTGAAATTGAGAGCATAACCAAAAATACTGTTACCACTTACAGTGCTTATGCATCGGGTGATCGGGTTTCCTCCGGAACGGAAAAAACTATTAAAACCGTACAGGCTGTTGACGGACAAAACTATATTGTTGAGGTTGTTACTACCAAAACCGAGACGGCGTGCAGATACACCAATCTGACCGTAGTAAAGACTGAAACTGTAACATATACCATTAACGACTATAGTATTTATCGGGTAAACAGACAAGGAAATAGATATTCTTGGCAAGAGCAGAATAGTGGAATTAATAGTTATTATGGTATGAGCGAAGCTGCCACCAGCATAATTGCTCAGTATCACAATAACACTACCGATAGCGATCCGATTTCCATTCCTGACAGGGAGGTTACTCCTGCAGGCGAGCTTTCCCGAACGACCAGCTACCAGAAGTTTGTCCGCGAAAGAGATTCCGACAAAGATAATAATGCTATTCTTACAGGGCTTTCCCAGCGTATGTTTGACGCGGAGGGCAACCCCTATGATGTAATATATAAGGATGGCGAGACGCTTGACTTCTTTGCTACCGTAGGCGGCAAGGAGATTCAGGTTCTATTCTTATCCCCTTGTTATTCAAAGGAATATCCTCTCTACACCAAGGTTACATTCCGACAGATACAGTAAAAAAACAGAAAGGAGCGCGCTATGGACGGCGAAAAGAAAAGCTTTAACATAAAACACCTGAGCATACTCACTCTCGCTCTCGTTATACTTTTGTTCAGCCTTGTTGGCGCAACTCTTTCTCGTTATGTCAGTGAGAGCGATGCGATCTTTACCGATGGCGGTATCATTTATGATCACCTTGATTTCTCGGTAAACTCGGTATTTGAGGTTCGCAACCAGACCGAGTTGTTCGCTGCAATAAATCAGGGATACTCCTTCATCCGTCTTTCTGATGATATTGAGAACCCCCTCATCGTAACACAGAAGGCCGAGACGCTTGATACCGACCTTATTCTTGATCTGAACGGCATTGAGATTCAGCGTAACGGCTACGAGCCCATTCTTAATATTAAGTCGGGCGTTCGTCTTACCGTTGTTGACACCTCGGAGGAGGGTACAGGCGGTCTCTACAACCCCGTTGGATCGGTATTTAATATCAACGGCGGTACCCTTACCATTGCTACCGGACACTTTGAGTCCGGCCCCAGATACTCCGAGTATTTTTCCTATAACACCGAGATCGTTTCCACCTCTCAGGATGCTAAGAAAACTATCGTAGAGCCTGATCCCGAGCAGGTAATTTTCCACTCTCGGAGTAGCGGAGGTGGCTACGAGGTATCTGCGACCATTACCGATGCTCCTATAATAAAGTCCTATCCCCAGCAGGAGGGCGACATTGTTTACACTCACGGCAACCTGTATTTTGACAAGGAATATACAGGCGGTGATCTGACTATTCCCGTTGATACCTACTGCTACTACCGTACCAGTAAGGACGTTATTGATGAGGGACAGGAGAGATTGGGTCTTTCCTGCAACTGGTACTATACCTATTGGGTTGACCAGGAATATAATTATCTTTGTGCCAGCGAGGCAGAGCTTGCTGATTTCGGTCTTACGGCAGATGATGCTATTGAAATAGCGATCTATGGATACGAAAACGTAATAGAGCATGCTTCAACAATCAACGAAACAAAGAATTACTATGCCGCAATTCAGATGTCCAGCGGCAGTCTTGAGGTTCAGAACGGCAGCTTCTACTGTTACTTTGGACTTCCCAATACTGCCTGCGTTAACTCTACCGGTGGTACTATTAATGTCGTAAACGGTCAGTTTTCCTCCCGTATTCCCAACGCAAACAGCACTATTCAAAATGGAAATCTTGCCACCAATGACAACACCCTTATGGAAAAAGAGGATGATACGCTGGCGTTTGGACAGGTTTACTTTGACAGATACCGCTGGAACGTGGCGGAGCCCAACGGCGCATTAGCTATGGCCGGCGAGGCATACTGTATACTTAATAAAGGTAATGCTACTCTTAAGATAGATAACGGTGAGTTCTACTCATCTAATAACAATAACGCTCATATGAACGGTGGCAGTCTTAACGTAGGCGGCGGAAGCTTTACAAAGCAGCAGAACATTAAGATACCGGCTTCTGTGCCCACCGCTATAAACGATAAAACCGCTTGCATTTATATGGAGCAGGGTACTATGAATATCGGTGCGGCAAAGTACGTTATTGACGGACAGTTCAACACCGGTATCCATATGGTAAACGGTGAGCTCTCTGTTGATGACGGAGATATTTACATTACAGGTGACGGCACCGTAGGTATTCTTATGACTGACGGTGTTCTGGCAATTGACTTCGCAGACTTTGACATTGAAGGCGATAATTCCAAGGGTATTCAGATTGCCAACGGTACGCTGAATATTGAGGACGGAGACTTTGAGGTTATCGGTGAAAATGCAAAGGGCATTGAGATGAAAAACGGTAATCTTACGGTAACTGACGGTGTATTCACTCTTGCGGGCTCTGCCTGCTTAGGCATACAGATGACCGACGGAGAGCTTGATGTTTTTGGCGCTACGCTCAGTCTTACAGGTGAGAGCTCCCACGGTATTGATATGGCAAACGGTGCCCTTTATATTGAGGGCGGAACCTTTACGCTGAACGGCGACAGCTCGCGAGGCATCGTGATGAACAACGGTCAGTTTGACCTCTATACCTCAAATCTCACTCTTAACGGCTTCGGAGCAATGGGTATTTACTCTACCGTTACCGGTGTTGGTAAGTTTAATATTACCGATACCAATCTTACCCTCGGCGATCTCGCTGAGATCACAACGAACGGTACGGGACGACAGGTAGGCATCTATGCCGCCAACGGACAGGTTAAGCTTGATTCCACAGATCCGACGAACGATCCCTGTACCATCAACATTACAAGTGATGCCTCTACGGGCATTTATGCGCTGGACGGCGGTTCGGTGCTTTCTACAGGATACCAATACAGACTGACAAAGGACAACTCTACGGGCATCTACTCCTCGGGCGGTTCTGTTCAGATGACGGGCGGTAATATTACCCTTGACGGAAATCTTAACTGCCACGGTATTTACGCCATCTCGGTTGGAGATGTTGGATTCCACATTTCTCTTGATGGTGCAGACGTCAGTGTCGGTGCAGGCAAACCCCTCAAGACCGCTAACAGGACATACAGAGCCTGTACGGGTGTAACGCTTATGACCGACGGCGCTGAGTCTGATATCTCCAGCGTTTCTCTGACAAATGCTGATATTACCTGTCACGAGGTAGGCGCGTCACTTTGCGGCGGCAAGCTTGACTTTTACGGCACGGGTAGTATAAAAACCTCTTATGCTTCTGCCGTTGCGGTTGCAGATGGTGACATAACCTTTGCCGAGGGCAGTAATTATACTATTGTTTCTAATAACACAAGAACAGACAGCCCCACAAACAGCTATACCATTCAGCTGCCTCTTTTGTTTGATGACGTAACCGACAACAGATATGTTGATTATCAGAATACCGACGGTATTTATGTGTCGGGCGGAAACTTCGTTTCTGAGGGAGTTACCAACATCACTCATACGGGTCTGCAGAATGTTTACAATCAGGCTACCTATTACTATAACACTCTTGAGGTTACCAGCTATGCCGTTCGCGTGGTTGGCGGTAACGTAACAATTACAAAGGCTACCATTGAAAACAAGGCGGGCGGCGGCGTGTGCTGCTCCAGTATTGAGGGCGGCTCCGGCTCTGATGCATCCAACGGAAACATCTTCCTCGGTACAGAGGGCGGCTCTGACTCTGACATTTCGGTTCTTGCCAGCGGACAGGAGTATTACAACACAGCATACGATCCCGTTGGATATTTTAGCGGACTTGGCGGATGGCAGTGTAAGAGAAGTATTACCGGCGGACACGCAATAGAGCTGAATGGCGGAAATATTACCGTGTATAACGGAAACTATGTAGCTTATTACGGTAATGGAATTGCCGCCAACGGCCGAGGAACAATTGATGTTTACGGCGGTAACTTTGACGGTAAAATGACATATAAGGACACGAACTCGGCTGCAAACGGATATAGAGACACCTTCTTTGTAGGCAAATCCGGTCCCGGCGCATATTATGGACTTAAGGTTATCGGAGGAGCCGTTGTTAATATCTACGGTGGAACCTTTAACGGCGGTAACGGCGGAGCCTTCGTAACGGGTATTGATACATTTAACAGCGCTTATGATTATAGATCCAGCTCGGGCAATCAGGCGCAGGTCTATGTTTATGCCGGTGAGTTTGGTGACGGAAGTAACTTTGACGCATTCAATGTTTACGACTACTCCTATGTTGTATTCGGTGCTTCGGGCGAGATCGCGGGCAATACAGCCAACGACTATGTTAGTACGGTCGTGATGAACGGTAGCAGTGCTTCTATTGCAACCAACCCGCTTACCAACGGTAACGGTGAGGCAAGCTGCAGAAGATCTTCAACCGTCAATATATACTACGGAAGGTACAATAAGATACATAATTCCAATGCTACCATCGGTCTTTATAACGAAAAGCTTGGATATGTTGAGTACAGTATGATAAACAGCACAACGCTTAACGATAAGCAAAATAATATTGCTGTTTTCCATCCGACCACGATTGATTAATTTATCCTTTATTAAAGGCTATCTCTGCGGAGATAGCCTTTTCTCTTGACATAAGCCTTGATTTGTAGTAAAATATCCTTAGAAAATGCAAGGAGAATGCTATGAACTTTGTTTTTGATTTATACGGCACGCTGGTGGATATATGGACCGATGAGAGTCAGGTTGAGCTTTGGGAGGGCGTTGCCTTGCTGCTCGGTGACGGTGAGGAGCGCGCAGCAGATGTAAGGCGGGAATATCTTGCTCTCTGCCGCGAGGCAAAGCGAGGAGAGGATCACGAGATAGATCTGCTCTCGGTATTTTGCGCTCTGTTATCTGCCAGGGGGGTGGATACCTCTGTCGCTCAATCTTTGGCAAGTGAGTTCCGCCGTCTGTCTATGATTCGTATCGGCAGATTCCCCGGTGTTGACGTTATGCTCCGTCAGCTTCGTCAGGCGGGCGGGGGAGTATACCTTGTATCTAATGCACAGAGCTGCTTTACTGTTGATGAGCTGAAAATGACAGAGCTCTATGACCTCTTTGACGGTATACTGATCTCCTCTGACGTGGGGGTAAAGAAGCCCTCTGTCAAGATTTTTGATATAGCCTTCAGCCGATTTGGCATAACCGCCGCCAACTCTGTCTATGTGGGCAACGATATGCGCGACGATATCCTTGGCGCATCTCTTGCGGGTATGAGGACGGTATATATTCACACCGCCCAGTCGGGTAGCTATCCTGAGATTGATCTCCCGAGCCCCGACTATACCGTAAAGGATCACGCCGAGATGAGAAGCCTTTTGCTTTCGCTGATCCCTAACTCTTGACAAAGGGCGCAAATAGTAGTATAATAATTAGGATAGACTATCTTACGAAAGGTAGATACCGTATGGAAAGAGATAATATATATAATTTTTCTCAGGGACCCTCAATGCTACCCCTGGAGATCCTGGAGCGCGCGCAGGCAGAGATGCTCTCCTACCGCAACACAGGACTCTCGGTTATGGAGCTGCACCGTCGCTCGCCCGAGTACCTTGATATACTCAGCGGCGCGGAGGAGGCTTTGCGTAGCCTTATGAATATCCCTGCAAACTATAAGATTTTGTTCCTTAAGGGGGATGCCACAGGTCAGTATGCCGCCATACCTATGAACCTGCTCTCCTCTCACAGATGCGCCGACTATATCGTGTCGGGAAAGTATTCCAAGCGCGCCTGCGATGAGGCAAAGAAGTACGGTGACATCGTTATTGCCGCCTCCTCGGGCGGATCATCTCCTCCCTATTCCACCGTTCCCATCACAGGGCGCTCTGACTTCCGTCCCGACGCCGACTATGTGCATATCTGCTACAACAACTCGGTGTACGGCACCAGATTTCACGATGTGCCCGATACGGGCAACATTCCGCTGGTCTGTGATATGACCTCCTGCTTTTGCTCTGAGCCTATTGATATTACTAAGTTCGGTATCGTATATGCAGACGGACAGATAAATCTGTCCTCGGTCGGTCTGACCGTTGTTATCGTGAGAAACGACCTTATCGGCTCTGCCCGTAAGGATACTCCCGCCATCCTGGATTATAAGCATCTTGTTGAGCTGGGCTCTGTGGGTAACACCGCGCCTATCTGGTCTGTATATATTGCAAAGCTTGTTATGGAGTGGATGCTTTCTATTGGCGGTCTTGAGGAGATGAAGCGCCGCAATGAAAAGAAGGCGAGCCTGCTTTATGACTTCCTTGATACCCGACAGGCATATTACACCTCTCCCGTGGACAAGAAGTACCGCAGTATGATGAACGTGGCGTTCACCACCGGTGACGGCGAGCTGGACAGACAGTTTATTGCGGGCGCGGCAGAGCGCGGACTTATCAATCTGGGCGGTGACCCCAGCGTTGGCGGTATGTGTGCCTGCCTCTATAACTCCATGCCCTATGAGGGTGTTGAGATGCTCGTTGAGTATATGAAGGAGTTTCTCAGAAACAACCCGAAGATCCAGAGATAATCTCGGCAAAAAGAGCAAAAGATATCTTTTGCTCTTTTCTTTTATTTATTTTATCGGGGTTGTTGACTTTTAGACTTTTGGGTGATATAATTATACTGAAGATATATGTAAAAAACAGATAAAGGAATATTTAATGTACTATATTACACTTGATTTGGAGTGGAATCAGGCCTATGCGCAAAAGGCTCTTGCAGTACAGCGCCGTCTCGCCTGCCGTCTGCGCGGCGAGGTAATTCAGATCGGCGCGGTCAAGATGGACTCGCGGATGAATATCTGCGGCTCTTATCAGATTATTGTAAAGCCCCAGCACTTCAAGAAGCTTCACAGACACGTGAGCGAGCTTACAGGCATCACTCAGAGTCAGATGGATATGGGCACCCCGCTGCCCGAGGCGGCAGAGCGATTTAAGAAATGGTGTGGCAAGGACTTTTGCTTCCTCACCTGGGGCCCTGACGATATCCCGATGCTCAAGGAGAACTTCAATGTTCACGGTATGCCCTCCGAGTGGCTGGACAAGGTCTATGACCTGCAGGTGATCTTCAACCGCCAGACCGACGATTCCTCAAAGCAGCGTTCGCTGGAATACGCTATGGAGTATTTTGGCCTTCGCCAGCATCTGCCTGCCCACGATGCGCTGAATGATGCTTACTTTACCGCCCTGGTGGCAAAGGAGCTGGATGTTCCCGCAGGCATAAAAAATTATTCTTCGGTTCGCGGCGAGTTCCTTGAGGACTCTGTAATCGGTGATGCCGATGCCGGTGGAGACGGATATGTCACCATTTCCGAGCTGCTTGATGACGATGTTGTTAAGCACCCCGCCTGTCCCATGTGTAAAAAGGAAATGCGTGAGGAGGATAAGCTCCTGCACTCTAAGGGACAGAAATATACTATGCATTTCTTTTGCAAAAAGCACGGCGATATGCTTCTCTCCTTGAAACTACATAGGAACTTTAATGAGACCTGGCGCGCAAGGCGTACGGTCAGACTGGCAGATGCCGCATCTCTCGCCGAATACCGAGAGGCACTTGAGCGCGCAAACATCCGCCGCAAGACGCTGAGGAGAAGAAGACCGAAGCCTAAGAGACGCATCCACGCTGACGGCGCCTCTAAATAAAAAATAACCGCTACCGTTAGTAGCGGTTATTTTTTTGTCTTTGTTTTCTATTCAGAGGGGATCAGCTTTCCTTTTCACTCTTGTTCTTATCAACCACGCGCAGTACGATTGCCGCACCGATGCATACGGCACTCACAACCGCAAAGGAGATCCAGTCTACATTTGCAAGTCCCGAGATGGCAAAGTCACCCGTCTCCGCGTCCTGCAGCTCTGAGAAGATGATGACCGTATCTGCAATTACTCCGGCAAAGATAGCAAGACCTGAGAAGATCTGCAGCGAGGAAACCGACGCCTCCTGCTTCTTGACCCTTGCGGGAGAGTCGTGGGAAAAGTCTATTGCCGAGGTGATGTAGTAGGTCGCCGCCACAAGCACGATGGTCTCGGGAATCATATATGTGGCGTTGTAGCCCACAGAGTAGAGCAGCACAGCCGCGGTGGGAAGCTCAAAGGCCGCCCAGGCGGTAAAGCCGGAGATCACGTGGCAGAGATATCTGATGACCGAGGCAGATGCAGCTCCTATCAGCATAGCCTGACGGTAGCCGAGCTTTTTCTTAAGGAAGCCCACAATGCCAAAGGCAGA
The DNA here is from genome assembly GCA_045533775.1 of Eubacteriales bacterium. Taxonomy (GTDB): domain Bacteria; phylum Bacillota; class Clostridia; order Oscillospirales; family CAG-272; genus UBA1740. The sequence goes on along the minus strand of JAZSIK010000003.1, from coordinate 11,615 downwards.
GTATGCTATGATATAATCAAACAGAGCAAGCACAACGATAGAGTACCAGTTCACCAGCGGCAGGTAAGAGAAGTTCTCAAGACCGAGCAGCAGCTGGATCAGTGATGCGACAAGTGCCGCGCCCATACCGAGTTTTGGGCCGTGACGGTATGCAAAAATAAGGATAGGCAGCATCTGCGCGAAGGTAACCGAACCGCCGTAAGGCATATCAATAAGCTTCAGCATAGCCAATACTGTGGAGAGGGCGATCATAATACCCGCCTCGCACAGCGCAAGAGTATTTTTCTTCATTTTTATTCCTCCTTTGGAAGCGGCAGAAGACTCCGCAAAAAAATACCGCGCAGATAAACACATCCGCGCGGCATATAATGGCTATATTACCAATCCATTCTTCCTACGACGGCATTATCCGTATCAGGTTAAAGGGTTTGACTCTCGTCATCTCAGCAAAACGCACCCCTGATGTATATTCTGTTCGGTTCGTGATAATTATATCACTTTATTATGTTTTTGTCAATACCAATCCTGTGATTTATATAAGATCCAGCATCATATCAATCGCCTTCATAATGCCAAGCTTGCCGTACTCGTAGGTAAGGCCGCCCTGCATATAGGCGGTGTAGGGAGGAGTGACGGGGCCGTCACAGCTGAGCTCGTTGGTCGCGCCTGTGATAAATGTGCCTGCCGCCATGATCTCGGGGTGAGGATAGCCGGGCATATCGCCGGGCTCAGGGATGCAGTATGCCTCTACGGGAGAGCCCATCTGTATTCCCTTGCAGAACTTGATAAGCTTGTCTGCCGAGTGGAGATTTACCGTCTGTACGATGTCGGTACGCTTTTCGTCATAGCGAGGGTCTACCTCGTTAAAGCCTGCCAGCTCCAGCATTCTCGCCGCAAATACCATAGACTTCATAGTGGACGCCACACAGGCAGGAGCCATAAAGAATCCCTTATAGAATGAGGCAAGCTGATTGAAGTTTGCTCCCAGATCCTTTCCGATACAGGGGGCGGTAAATCTATCGGCTATATCCTCAATAGCAGCCTTTGTACCAACGCAGTAAGCACCCGAAACTGCAAAGCCGGCGCCGAGATTCTTCATCATAGAGCCGACGAAAACATCTGCGCCAACATCGGTGGGCTCTCTGTCCTCGGTAAACTCACCGTAGCAGTTGTCTACCATAATGATAGTCTCGGGAGAGACCTCCTTGATAGCCTTTACCGCACGCTCAATCTGATCAATAGTCAGACTCTTGCGCTGAGCATAGCCGCGGCTACGCTGAATTGCCGCCACCTTGACATAGGATTTTGACAGTCTTTCCTTGATTGCTTCAAGGTCAAAATCTCCACCCTTCAGATCAATCTCCTCATACTTTACCCCGTACGCCATCAGCGAGTTGCGGCTGCCGCCTGCAATGCCGATAACCGTCTGCAGAGTGTCGTAGGGAGTTCCCGTAATGTAGAGCAGAGTGTCATTTGGCTTGCACAGACCGCCGAGAGTAACGGCAAGGGCGTGAGTGCCTGACATAAGCTGGGGGCGTACCAGAGCATCCTCCGCGCCAAACACACGGGCGTATATTTGCTCAAGCTTGTCTCTGCCCGAGTCGGTAAATCCGTAGCCTGTCACCTCAATAAAGTCGGCGGTAGATACCATGCATTCCTGGAAGGCGGAAAGGACTTTAGCCGAGCAAATTAAGGCGTTTTCCTCTATTTTTGCAAATATTTCTTTACAATCTGCCTCCGCTCGTCTGGCGAGATCGGCAGTATAGTCGCTGATTTTGTATCCGTAATACATAACTTTTTCCTTTATTTTATACTGTCTAAGAGAGCGGGTAGCTCGGACAGCTTATTTATTTTGTAGTCGGGTGTGATGGTGGTATAGGGGTGGTTTCTCGGGTTAAAGTGACAGGTGAGTATGCCCGCGTTTATGCCGCCGAGCACATCTGAGGTAAGGCTGTCACCCACGATTATCGCCTCGCTCCTCACAAAGCCCTCTATCCTCTCAAAGCAGAGGTCAAAGAACTCTGCCTTCGGCTTGGGATAGCCGAGGTCATAGGAGATAAAAACATCGTCAACATAGCCTATGATGCCCGATGCCCCAAGACGGGGCCATTGCACCGCAGGTGTGCCGTTGGTGACTATTGAGATACGGTATTTTCCCGATGCGGCGAGGGTGTCAAGCAGCTCCCTTGCACCGTCTATAAAGTCGTGCTGGTCCTCCAGCAGCTTTTCATATCTGTCCTGCACCGCACTGACCGAGGCTGTTATGCCATATTCGGCAAACCACCTTTCAAATCTGCCGTACAGCACCTCGTCGCGGGTCAGCTCGCCGCGCTCAAGGGCACGCCAGCAGTCAATATTGATCACGATATAGCGGTCAATCATTTCCTCGGTGTAGGAAATCCCCATTTCGTCAAGAGTCAGCTTCAGCGCGATTCTCTCGCCCCTTTGAAAATCAAGCAGGGTATCGTCAAGGTCTAATAATAAATATCTGATCATTTTTACCCTCCTTGTCGTTAACCTATTTATTTTATCATATACAGACTGTAAAATCAAGTATTTTCGCAAAAAAAGACCGCCCGCATGGGCGGTCTATTGATTATTTCAGCTTGCTCTCGTCAAGCAACTCAATTCCGTTTTCGGTAAGGATCCTGTCGGTCTGCTCGGTGTCACCCGTACGCATAACCGAATATGCCTTGCCATCCTCTGAGGTGATCAGAGCATACATATAGTCAATATTTACTCCACAGCCCTCAAGCAGACGAAGCACCTCGGCAAGTCCGCCGGGTCTGTCGGGTACGGCGAAGGCGTTGATCAGCCTTACGTTTGCCGCGTGTCCGTCCTTGTCAAGCAGAGCCTTTGCCCTGTCGGGATCATCGGCAATTATACGCACTATGCCGTAGTTTGAGGTGTCGGCAACACACATAGAGCGCAGATTGATCTCCGCCCTTGCCAGCGCGTCGGTAATGTCGTGCAGCGAGCCCTGTTTATTCTCTACAAATATAGATAACTGTTTGATTGCCATAGCTTTTCTCCTTAATCGTGAAGATTTCTTTCGTCAACAACTCGCTTTGCCTTACCCTCGCTTCGGGCGATGGTCTTTGGGGGCACGAGATGTACCGACGGGCCTATTCCTATCATATTACGCATAGCGTTGGCAAGAGATTTTTCCATAGCGGTAATATGCTTTACCGAGTCGTCAAACTGCTCGGGGCGAAGCTCTACATATACATCAAAGGTGTCGCTGTTGTTCACTCTACCCAGCTTTATGAGATAATTTTCGGAGAAGCCCTCTGCCAGCAGCACCGTCTCTATCTGAGAGGGGAATACATTTACGCCGCGGATGATCATCATATCATCGCTTCTTCCCATAGGCTTTGCCATTCTCACGTGGGTTCTGCCACAGGAGCATCTCTCGCGGTTCAACACACAGATGTCGCGGGTGCGGTAGCGAAGCAGGGGAAATGCCTCCTTGTCAAGGCAGGTAAATACCAGCTCACCCTTCTCACCGTCGGGCAGGGGCTCGCCTGTTTCGGGATTGATTATCTCGGCTAAGAAGTGATCCTCGTTAATATGCATACCCGCCTGGGCGGAGCATTCAAAGGATACACCCGGCCCGCTGATCTCGGTGAGGCCGTAGATGTCATAGGCTTTGATACCAAGCGTGCTTTCAATGTTTTTGCGCATCTCCTGGGTCCAGGGCTCTGCGCCGAAGATGCCCGCCTTCAGCGGAATGCTGTCGGGGGTATAACCCGCCTCCTTAAGGCTTTCACCCAGATATGCGGCATATGAGGGGGTGCAGCAAAGCACGGTAGCCTTCATATCTATCATAAACTGCAGCTGTCTTTCGGTGTTTCCGCTGGACATAGGCAGAGTCAGGGATCCCACCTTGTGAGAGCCTCCGTTAAGACCGGGGCCTCCTGTGAACAGACCGTAGCCATAGCTCACCTGTACCACGTCCTCTCTGTCAGCACCTGCGGCAATGATCGCCCTGGCACAGCACTCATCCCAGAGGTCAATGTCGTGCTGGGTGTAGTAGGCAATAACGCGTCTGCCCGTAGTACCCGAGGTGGACTGTATTCTTACACACTCGGAGAGCGGCACCGCCAGCATACCGTAGGGATAGGTCTCTCTCAGATCACTCTTTTCTATAAAGGGCAGCTTGTGAATATCCTCAATACCCCTGATGTCCTCGGGCTTCACACCTTTTTTATCCATCAGATCACGGTAATAGGGTACATTCTTGTAAACGTGCTCAACCTGCCGTACCAGCTTCTCAGACTGCATTTGTCTGATCCGCTCGGGCGCCATAGTCTCAATTTCTTCCTGAAAATATTTTCTCTTTTCCATTGGCTTATACTTCCGTTTGAATATTAGTTTCTTCCAAGGTCAAATGCTCGCAGATTGAGCTCTGCAAACTTCGGATTAACGTTTCTTTTTATTGCCTGTACCCATTTTTCCTCGGGAATAGACAAGTAGCGGGAGAGTCTGCCCATAAGCAGAATGTTTACCGCCCTTGCAGAGCCCGCCCGGGTGGCAGGGGTAAGAGCATCAATGGCGTCAACATCCATACCCATTTTACAAAGAGTGTCAAGGGCGCCGTGAGGATACTCTGCCGCCCCGACGATTACCGGCATAGGTTCAATCTCCTGGGTGTTGACGATAATTTTGCCGCCCTTTTTCAAGTAGGGCGCATATCTTGCCGCCTCAATCTTTTCAAAGGCAACAATAAAGTCCGCCTCGCCCTTGTCAATAATGGGTGAATAGACCTTATCTCCGAATCTTACATAGGTGACAACGCTGCCGCCTCGCTGACTCATACCGTGCACCTCTGAAACCTTTACATCAAATCCCTCGTCAATGAGCAGATTACCCAGCAGCTTGCTGGCAAGCAGCGAGCCCTGACCTCCTACTCCAACTATCATAATATTGGTGGTCTTCATTATTTTTCACCTCCAATAGCATCAAATGCACACAACTGTTTACATACATCGCATCCAACACAGAGTGTAGCATCAATTTTTGCCTTGCCACCCTTCATACTGATGGCGGGACAGCCTATCTTCATACACATCTTGCAGCTGCGACATTTTTCCTCATCAACCTTCAGTGCGGGCTTTGCCTTCACGCTCTTTAGCAGGGCGCAGGGGCGACGGGAAATGATAACAGAGGGCTCATTCACCGCGATCTCCTCGCAGATGGCAATCTCTGTCGCCCGTAGGTCATAGGGGTCAACCACTCGCACTCTCTTTATTCCGAGGGCGTGACACAGTGCCTCAAGGTCAATTTTTGTAGCGGGGTCCCCCTTAATGTTGTATCCTGTGGTGGGGTTGTGCTGGTGACCTGTCATACCTGTTATGGAGTTGTCTACAATGATGACGGTGGAGTTGGTTCCGTTGTACGCGATATTTGCCAGGCCTGTCATACCGGAGTGCATAAAGGTGGAGTCGCCGATAACTGCAACCGTGCCACCCGTCATCTCTCCTCTTGCTAAATTAAAGCCGTGCAGACCCGAAACGCTGGCTCCCATACAGAGAACTGAGTCAATGGCATTAAGGGGCGCGGCGGTGCCCAGGGTATAGCAGCCGATGTCACCGAGTACGGTGAGTTTTTTCTTTGAGAGTATGTAGAACAGACCTCTGTGAGGACAGCCCGCGCACATTAAAGGGGGGCGCACGGGTATATTTTCACCCTGACAGTACTCCTTGCCCTCAAGACCGAGTGCCGAGGCGATAGCCGACTGGGACAGCTCTCCGCAGATGGAGAATAGCGATTTACCCTCTACGGCAAGACCCAGAGAGCGACAGTAGTTTTCAATATAGGGGTCAAGCTCCTCAATTACAACAAGTCTCTTTACCCGCGAGGCAAAATCAAGTATCAGCTGACGGGGCAGGGGATTTACCATACCAAGCTTAAGCACCGATGCCGAATCGCCCAGCACCTCCTTGACATACTGATAGCAGCTGCCCGAGGTGATGATTCCAAGCTCGCCTTCGCTGTACTCGGCATAGTTCATAGAACAGTTGCTTGAGTAGTCGGCAAGGCGTGTCTGCCTTTCTTCCACAACGGGATGCTTCTGTATAGCGTTGGCGGGTGCCATTATGTATTTTTTCGGCTGCTTCTCGTAGGGCAGAAGTCCTCCGTCACATCTCTCGGACAGCTCAACCATACTCTGAGAGTGTGATATTCTGGTGCACATACGGAGCAGAACGGGTGTATCGTATTCCTCCGAGAGAGAGAAGGCTATTTTGGTGAACTCCTTTGCCTCCTCACTGTCTGCGGGCTCCAGCATAGGCAGCTTTGCCGCCTCGGCATAATGACGGGAGTCCTGCTCGTTCTGAGAGGAGTGCATACCCGGGTCGTCTGCTACGCAGATAACGAGACCGCCTCTAACACCTGTATAGGACATAGTAAAGAGCGGGTCTGCTGCCACGTTAAGACCGACGTGCTTCATACAGCAGGCGGCTCTCGCACCCGCAAGCGAGGCTCCGAAGGCTACCTCAAGACCAACCTTCTCGTTGGGCGCCCACTCGCAGTATATCTCATCATACTTTGCCGCCGCCTCGGTTATTTCTGTTGAGGGGGTGCCGGGGTAGCTGGACACAATTCTGCATCCCGCCTCGTACATACCTCTGGCAACCGCCTCGTTTCCAAGCATTATTTTTTTCATATCAAGCTCCTATAAGGTTTATCAGCCACTGATCTGTGCCTCAACAAGACTACCGCCGCAATACATCTGCCTCAGCAAAGGCTTCTCTATCTTGCCTGTGGCATTTCTCGGCACAGAAGCAAAAATTACCGTTCTCGGTCTCTTGTATTTTGGCAGTCCGAGACAGTAGCTGTGAATCTCGTCCTCTGTCAGCGAGTAACCGCTCTTGACCTCAACAATAGCCGCGCATATCTCTCCGAGTCTCTTGTCGGGCATACCGATTACCGCCACATCCTTTATAGAGTCGTGCGCTCTCAAATAGTCCTCTATCTGAACGGGGTAAATATTCTCACCGCCGCTGATAATAACATCCTTTTTACGGTCAACCAGGTAAATAAAACCGTCGCCGTCCATCTTAGCCATATCTCCGGTCATAAGCCAGCCGTCGCGAAGTATTTCTGCTGTGGCATCGGGATTTTTGTAATAGCACTTCATCACTCCGTCACCCTTTACCGCCAGCTCACCAACCTTGCCGATGGCAACGCGCTCACCGTCATCACCGATAATGGCGGTCTGCCATCCGTATCCTGCCTTTCCTATGGCGCCAACCTTATGTATGTTCTCAATTCCGAGGTGGACGCATCCGGGGCCGATAGACTCGGACAGACCGTAGTTCGTATCGTAATCGTGATCGGGGAAGTGCTCCTTCCACCTCTTTATTAGAGAGGGAGGTACGGGCTGAGCGCCAACGTGCATCAGCCTCCACTGAGAGAGCCTGAGTCCGTCAAGACTGACCTCTCCCGCATCAATAGCGTCAAGAATATCCTGCGCCCAGGGCACCAGCAGCCATACGATCGTTGCCAGCTCATCGGACACCGTCTGCAGCACCCACTCGGGACTTACTCCGCGCAGCAGTACGGCTCTGCCGCCCGAAAGCAGAGAACCAAACCAGTGCATTTTTGCTCCCGTGTGGTAGAGGGGAGGTATGCAAAGAAAAACATCATCCTTCGTCTGTCCGTGATGGGCTCTCTCGGTGTAGCAGGAGGCGACCAGGGCGCGGTGACTGTGTAGAATAGCCTTCGGGAAGCCTGTCGTACCCGAGGAAAAATATATAGCTCCGTCGTCCTCGTCGCTTATCTCAACGGGGGGAACGGTGGAGGAGCAGTAGTAGACCATCTCGGCATAGTTGTCGGCATAGCCGGGTGTCTCATCCCTCTTACCTACAAAGAACAGGTTGTCTATCATAGGCAGCCGACCCTCAAGCGAGCTTATTCTGTCAACAAACTCAGGGCCAAAGATCAGCATCCTTGCATCCGCAAGGTCAAGACAGTATCTTATCTCCTCTGCAGAATATCGGTAGTTCATCGGCACGACCACGGCGCCGGTCTTGAGAATGCCAAAATATATGGGCAGCCACTCAAGGCAGTTCATAAGCAAAATTGCAATTTTATCGCCCTTTTTCACTCCTCTTGTGAAGAGCAGATTGGCAAATCTGTTTGCCTTGATATCAAAATCCCGCCAGCTGATCTCCCTGCGATACTTGTCGCCCTCAGCCGCCGTCTCAATCAGGCTGAACTCGTGCCAGGAGAGATTTTTGTCGGGCTGCCTCTCTGGATTTATCTCCACGAGGGCAATATCATTGGGATATATTTTCGCGTTTCTTTCAAGAAAATCTGTAATGGGCATTTCGTCACCTCTTTGCAATAAAATAAGAAATCCCCGCGTTCAAGGTAAGAACGCAGGGACGTAAAAACGTGATACCACTCTGCTTCACCCACTCCTCGCGGAGAGGGCCTCGTCGGGTGCAACCACACCCCAGCGATATAACGGTCGCGCCCGGTATCGCCTACTTAGGTTCAGCGAACGGCTAACGGAGTGAATTCATATCCGAGATTTTCTGTCTTTCACCAACCGACAGCTCTCTGTAAAAACCGACAGGAATACTACTACTCTCCGCTCAAACGCCTTTATTAATAAAAATATAAGACAATTTTAGCAGAAAAATGACTGTTTGTCAAGGATTTTTTTTGCTTTTATTAGAAGCTTGCCTTACTTTTTTCTTCCTCGCGCATAGCTCAGCGTCTGCTTTAGCGCCGAGGACTTTTCAGCGCCCGAGAGACGAAGCTTGTGTGCGTATGCAAGATAGTCAGAAAAATCCTTGCCCGGCTCAAGCCCCGCCGCGATAAGATCCTGTCCCATCACATAGGGGCGGGACATATATTCACGGTAGATATTCAGCCTCTCTCTGAAGAAATCGTTGTAGGACACATATTCTCTCGGTGAGGTCTTACCCAGCCCGTCAGCCACCGCCAGGCATATGAGTGCCTGGGGGTCAACCGATGCGTCAAACATTTTGTTGGTTGATTTTACAGATGCTCTCACCGCCGCCAGCATATTCGGCTTCATATGATGCTCACAGAGGTTGAGAACATATTTTCTCAGCGAAACCTCGCCCGTCAGCCGACTGATAAAGGAGTCCACCAGGGGCAGCCCCTTTGACTCGTGCTCGTAGCAGTGTATCTCGCCCTTGATGATCTCGGTGCATATAGCCTTGCCAAAATCGTGGCAGAGCGCCGCCAGCATAAAGCCGAGAGGATCGTCTGCATAGTCGCGCATTGTCGCCGCCACATCCAGCACCATCATAGTGTGTACCCACACGTCACCCTCAGAGTGATACTTCGGGTTCTGCTCAATGCCAACAAGGGCGTAAAGCTCGGGGAACCATACGTCCAGCTGGTCCATAAGACGCAGCTGCTCAAAGAATACGGAGGGTCTTTTTGCCTTCAGCAGAGCCTTTTCCAGCTCGCCCATAATTCTTTCACGGGGCAGGGTGGCAAGGTCCATTTTTCTGCACAGCTCCGCCGTTTCGGGCGCAATAGAAAAGTCAAAACGCGCCGCAAACTGACATCCGCGCAGCACTCTCAGGGGATCCTCGGCAAAGGAGTCGTCATCCACGTGCCGCATAACTCTGCCCCGAAGGTCATCTCTGCCGCCGTAGTGGTCAATTATCTCGCCTGTCAGCACATTCTGCATCATAGCATTGACGGTAAAGTCCCGTCGCTTTGCCGCGCCCTTGGTGCCGATGTGCGGGTCAACAAAAATGTCAAAATCCCTGTGCCCTCTGCCGCGGCACTCCTCCTTCCTCGGCATAGCGATATCCAACGCATAGCCGCGCAGACCGAAAATGCCGAAGCTCTCGCCGATGTCAAGCCTCTGACCCAGCGAGTCAAGTATAGCCTTCAGTGTATCGGGAGCGAGTCCGTGTATCTCAATGTCAATATCGTCACTCGCCTTGCCGCATACCGCATCGCGTACAAATCCGCCTACAAAATAAGCGCATCCGCCCGCTGCCTGCACCGCCTCGGCAATTTGCCTTGCCATATCCAGCTCTTTAGTTGCCATAGACTCTCTCCCTTCGTTTTTTCTTATTATAGCACAAAACCTACTAAAGCGCAATACCATTGAAAATAAAAATCCGCCCCGAGCAATTGGCTCGGGGCAGACTCTGACGACTGCTTTACAGTCGGTCGTTATTCTTTAATCGCAGCAGGGATCATCCTTGACTACAGGAGCCTCGTCGGGCGCAGGCTGTGTCACGTCGCCAAGACCCGAGATCTCTGAGAACATCACGTTAGCCTTTGTCATCTCAACGGCATCTGTGGGAACGATGATCTTGGATGCCTTGCCGTTGGACATAGCAACGAGAGCCTCGTATTTCTTGATCTCAAGCACAGCCGCGTCAACGCCAGCCTCCTTGAGCGCGCGCAGACCGTCAGCCTCTGCCTTCTTTGCAAGGAAGATAGCCTTTGCCTCACCCTCTGCACGGGCAATTCTCGCATCGCGCTCACCCTCTGCGGCGAGGATCATAGCCTGCTTGTCACCCTCTGCGCGGGTAATAGCAGCCGCCTTGTGTCCCTCTGCCTGGAGCAGTGTCTCACGGCGGTCACGCTCTGCCTTCATCTGCTTTTCCATCGCATTCTGGATCTCTGCGGGAGGAATAATGTTTTTCAGCTCCACGCGATTAACCTTGATGCCCCATTTGTCGGTAGCTTCGTCAAGGATCTCGGTCATCTTCGCGTTAATTGTATCTCTGGAGGTAAGCGTGCCGTCAAGCTCAAGCTCACCGACAAGGTTACGAAGGGTTGTCGCCGCAAGGTTTGCCAGAGCGGAGATAGGATTCACTGCACCGTAGGCATACAGCTTTGCGTCATAGATAGAGTAGTATATAACGGTGTCAATCTGCATGGTGACGTTATCCTTTGTGATAACGGGCTGGGGAGGAGAATCAAGCACCTGCTCCTTTACGGTCACCTTGTTTATGATTTTTTCAGCGACAGGAAGCTTAAAGTGCAGTCCTGCCTTCCATGTGGTCTTGTACTTACCGAGAAACTCAATAACGTACTCGTAGGTCTGGGGAACGATCTTAACGCACGCGCTGCAAAGAGAGCCGATAGCGATCAAGACTAAAGCAATAATAAAGAAAACCATAGTTTTTTCTCCTTTTAAAATATTTTCTCCCATAATTTTTTGCTTATTACAGTTGAACTATCTTTAGTATAGCACAAAACCGACGAAAGTGCAATACCCCCGTCGGTTTTATTGAGATGTACATTTGATGTAAAAAAGAGCAGACATACAAGATTTTTCGTCTTGCGTGTTTGCTCTTTTTGTTTGTAATAAGGGTTTGGGCTTAGCCCCTTTGTCAAAGTGATAATTTTCTGCTAAGAACATCACCCCTTTTGCGAGAGGATTTTTTTATTTGTATTCCTAAAATAGTATACTTTTACTGTACTAAAACGGTTGACGGATTTATTCACCTTATGATATAATTAAAGTACTATAAAATATTTTATGCGCGGAAAAGCCTTCAAATTTAAAGTTAGGAAGGGTATACCTTTTTCGGTCGCGTAAAGAAGGAGAAAAGAAAATGGCAAAGAAAGGCAGTTTGAAAAAGTCGCTTCTTGCAAGT